>CAINEX010000019.1 GCA_903847935.1 uncultured Spartobacteria bacterium
CTCCCACATGATCGGCTACACGGGCAAGGAGGCCCCTCTCTCCATCCGCCCCATCGAGAACAACGACCTGATCTTCAGCGAAAGCCAGGGCCGGGAGGGGATCGAGCAGACCTTCGACTACCAACTCAAGGGTCAACCGGGGAGTCTTCACATCACTTACGATGCCGATGGAAAGAAAACCTCCGAGCGGATCGCCCAGCCTCCCGTTCCGGGTGAGAATGTCATCACAACCCTTGATCAGAACCTCCAACGCATCTGTGAAAAAGTGCTTAAAGAAAACTGCAAGCGTGGAGCCATTGTCATCATCGATCCCTGGACGGGTGAGATCCATGCCATGGCTTCGTGGCCCGAGTACAATCCTAACCACTTCGTCCCCATTCTGAATCCCGATATTTACAAACAGCTGAGTGAGGATCCTTCAACACCACTCCTGCCCCGGGCATTCCGTTCCGCTTATCCTCCCGGATCAACTTTCAAGACAATCGTCGGTCTTTCGGGATTTGAGTCGGGTAAACTGACTGCAAAGGATACCTACAGCGGCCCGACCGCCATCGACATCGGTAACTTCACGTTCCACAACTGGAAGAAGACCGATGCCGGCCGTCTGAATTTCGTCGAGGCACTGACCCAATCGTGCAACACCTGGTTCATTCAGGCGGGCATCAAGATCGGGGCTCCAAATATTATTGAATGGGCCAACCGCTTAGGGCTTGGAAAGAAAACCGGGATTCCTCTTAAAGGGGAAGCCCAAGGCAATATCCCCAACGATGACTACATGCTCCGGGTTCAAAAACGGAAAATTCTCAAAGGCGATGTCGCCAACATGAGTATTGGTCAGGGAGATATCCTGATCACACCGCTCCAGATGGCTCAGGCTTACGGCGTCATCGCGACTGGTGGGCAGTTTCACCAGACACGTCTCGTCAAGCAGATCCAAGGAATCGATAACAAGGTTCTCTCAGCATATCCCGACCGCTTGCGCGATAACATTCAGATCAAGCCTGAGGATATGGAGACGCTTCGCAAGGCACTCATTGCAGTCACCGAAGATGGTCAGGGCACCGCCCATCACGCCCAGGTTAAGGGAACCACAGTGGCCGGCAAGACAGGCACGGCCCAGTGGGGTCCGACGAACAAACAGCGCACCGCCGCGTGGTTTGCAGGATTCGTGCCAGCGGAGCATCCCCAATATGCTTTTGCAGCCGTTTATGAGGGGGAACCAGGTGACAACACCATCCACGGGGGGAGTCATGCAGCTCCGCTTATCGGCAAAGTCCTTCAAGAGATCTACGGAGTGAAGGAAACGAAAGAAATCAACTCTCCGCCTGAGCAAAAAAATCCCACCAACTCCACGAATCAAACCGACCTGCCGACAAAGCCCGATCTGGAGCCCGTGGACCAGTCGAACTGATGCTACCGCAGGGAGCTATTGATCGTGGAGCGGAGAATAGCGTAAAATCGGGCGATGATGCCTTGGGCCATAGGCGATGGCTTAGAAGCGGAATGTTTTAACTCGGGGTATTTGGAGGCAAGATCCGAGGATCTTTTGAGGGCAGCCCACTGCCAAAGTTCGTCGGATGAACGGATCGGTGTTTTGATGGCGGTTTTCATGAGTTGGGTGGCGAGGTGCTATCGTTGGGTATTGGTACGGATTAAAGCTCGGAAAACACCCTGGATAATCAGTTCACGCGCTGGGATCAGATCAGGGTACAACGGGTTTTCTGCCCGTAGAAATGGAACACTACCCTCAATGAGGTAACGCTTGAGCGTCACATCGCCGTCGATCAATGCGGCGACGATATCTCGATGCCTTGGCTCGGAGTGCTCAAGAATGACGATATCGCGGTCGAGGATTCCGGCCGCGATCATCGAATCACCCCTTACCTCAAGTGCAAAGGTTCTGGCACTTCTCGGGAGACGAATGGTTGAAGGGTCAATCGTTATGCACTTTTCAGAATCCTGCACCTGCCCCTCGGGGATCCCTGCGGGTATCATTCCATAAACCGGAACCTCAAGCAGTTCAGGCCTTCGCTTGAAATCAGGGAGCAGGATGTTGCGGGAGCGTCCCGACTCGCGGCGGATCACCCCCTTTTTCTCCATGAGATCAAGATGAGACGCCACGGTCGCTGGGGAACTGAATCCGAACTTACCCATGATCTCCCGCACGGAGGGTATCCGGCCGCACTCCTCGGCGGAGTCGCGGATGAAAGAGAGGATTTGGGTCTGTCGCAGGGTGAGATTCATATACCGATCATTTGTTCGGTATATGAATCTAAAATGCCGTACAAGGGAATTTTTACAAAATCAGGTTCATTTTTCATTTATCACACAGACACCTGAATTGATCAGGATGAACCAGAGGAGACTTTGGGATCCCAATGAAATGGAATCGACCAAGCAATGAATCCTACACCAAGGAGACTACACACGCATGGCGCACTTATCCTGAACCTATTTATTTAACCCTTCCCGCTCAGCCAAAGACTCGATCGGATTGAAGTCTGATGCGTGGTAACTGCTGCGAACGAGCGGGCCGCTCGCCACATGGGTGAAGCCTTTTTTCCTGGCGATCTCGCCGTAGAGGGAAAATGTTTCGGGCGTGATGTACTCCACAACAGGGAGATGCTGAGGGCTAGGTCGCAGGTACTGCCCCATGGTGAGGACACTGACATTGGCCTCGCGGAGGTCATCCATGGCTTGAAAGATCTCATTCTCCTCTTCACCGAGACCGAGCATGATGCCGCTCTTGGTGACCATTTTCAGCCCCTTGCCCTCGCCAAGTTCACGGGCCCTCTTGAGAAAGTCGAGAGAGAGGCGGTACTTCGCACGGGAACGAACCATCGGAGTGAGGCGCTCAACGGTCTCGAGATTATGGTTGAAGATATGCGGTGCCGCATCGATGACCGTATGCAGCGAAGAGTCCTTGCCGTTGAAATCGGGAGTGAGAATTTCGATGATGATCGCGCCATCCATGTCACGGATCGCTTGGATGGTACGGGCAAAATGCTCCGCACCTCCATCCGGGATGTCATCACGGGCAACGGCCGTAATGACGACATGTTTGAGCTTCATCCGTCGGACAGCCTCGGCAACACGCTCGGGTTCATCATGTTCAAGAGGAAAAGGCTTGGCTGTGTCGACAGCACAGAAGCCACAAGCCCTGGTGCAACGGTCACCGGCGATCATCATGGTTGCCGTACCGCCGCTCCAGCACTCCCAGCGATTCGGACACTGGGCACTCTCGCAGACAGTGTGCAGGCGAAGATCCGAGATCATCGCCTTGGTAGAGAAAAAAACAGGGTTGGAAGGTAGGCGAACCTTGATCCAGTCGGGCTTGCGCTCCTGATGGAGGGAGGGATCAATCTTAGGAGTAGCCATGGGGGAACATCTTAAAACGTTCGCAGTGAAAACGGAGAAAAAAATTCACGCTGAGGGAATGCCCCGAAAGAATCATTTCCAGCATCTCAATCCCTCTGCGAAATAATAGAGGAGGGGATATTTACTGCCCCTATTGACTGCCTAGGGGACGGACAGCAATCCGTGCCACTTCGACAGGAATTCCTCGGTCCCGGAGCATTCTTTCTGCTTCAGCACGGTCGGCCCAGTCAAGAGCGGTACGACAGAGAGGACGCCATTGGCGGAGCATTTCGCGGTTCACTCTATCCAACTTGGGCCTGATCTCAGTTGTCAGGTCGAGCGGTTTCAACTTGGGAACATCTATTCCCGAGCGCCATCCCGCGATCAATTCCTCCTGATAGCGGCGAGAGGCGGCAATCTGAGGGATGAAGAATCTTGTTACCTCTGAAGCTGAGAGCCCCTCCATTGATCCAACTGCTTTTAACTCCGTCAGCATCCGGGCTTCACGCGCAGGATCGGCAATCGGAATACCCTCCCGGCATTTACTCCAAGCCACCTCACGCGACAACTGAAGCCTCTGGATCATCAGGATAACCAGCGGATTGAGACTTTTATCAACTGAGGCCATCACACGGCTTGGAAAAACCGTGACCAAAAAACTTACTAAGAGGCAGACGTTTAAGAGGAACGATCGGCAAGGAATCATGATTTTAACGCTGTCCATACACGCCACGATTCGCCAGAGCCCGGTGCAGCGTTATCTGATCGGCATGCTCGACCCCTCCCCCGGCGGGCAAACCTTGGGCGATGCGGGTGACATGAACACCGGTCGGTGCAAGCATCTCGGCAAGATAATGGGAGGTAGCCTCTCCCTCAACATCGACCCCCAGTGCGAGGATCACCTCCGAGGGACGCTCCTCACCGATTCTCTCGATTAACTCGGCAATCCTGAGTTGTTCGGGACCGATCCCATCCAACGGGGAGAGCTTCCCCCCCAGCGAGTGATAACGGCCTCGGAAGACACCCGTACGCTCAAGGGGAAGGATATCGGTTGGTGATTCGACGACACATAGTTCGCGCCCGGATCGCCCCTCATCAAGGCAGAGAAAACACTCCTCCTGCTCAGCAAAAAAACCGCAAAGTCTGCAGGTTGTCAGCTTCTCATGAGCCCGGGAGATCGCGGCAACAATCTGTTCAGGCTTTGCATCGCGAGAACGAATGATCCAGAGCGCGATTCTCTCGGCGCTTCGAGGACCGATACCGGGAAGTCGTCGAAACTGACGGACCAGTTCACGGAAGGAGTCGGGATAGTCGAGAGGCACAGGATCGGGTGGCTGTTAACGTTTTATGCTGAGGGCTTTAAGGTCAGAATGAAAAAACAGAAAGAAGGATGCCATCGAGTCTGAAAGCCATTTTCCTCACACCGCTTCCGCCAGAAGTGCCCGCTCGGGGGTCGGTTCATCCTCACCCCGTCGGGCGCGTTCGACCCTCTCGAGATAATGATCAAGAGCCATATCGGGAATCCCGGGTATACGGGCTGAGGAAAATGCGCTGATGGATTCCGCCCATTTTCGTTCGCGGAAGTAGATGACGCCCTTCCAGAATTGATCACGACTGCGCTCGCGTTCCGGGGAGAGTGCATTCTTGGCAGCAAGGAATTCGTACAACTCAACCCGCCTCCGACTCCCGGCACGCTGGAGCAAATCAATCGGACGTCCCTCCAACTTTTCGGAGGCCAATTCGTAAGTCGTGGGACCGCTGAGAATCCTGCATCCGTATTGCGCGCAGGCCGCGGAGAGATGGCGGGCAAACTCCACGGCGGGACCGGAGACACTGAAGCGTCCCATTCGGGCGCCACCATAGGCAGCCGCAATCATCCCCCCAGAGTTCAGGCCGATCCGGAAATCAAGGCGTTTCTGCCAATGGGCATCACACTCGCGGTTGAGATCTTCCAAGCGAGAGACAAGATCAAGGGCGGCACGTGCCGCCTTGCAGGCGTGATTGAAGGTCCCCTTCACCGGTAGGGGCACGCCAAAGATGACGCGTATGCTTTCTCCCGAACATTCGTCAAGATAGCCTCCCACATCGACCAGGAAGTCGGAGGCCGTGCGCAGGTACATATTCATCAGGGAGACATAATCCGAGGCACTTAACGACTCCATGAGATCGACATGGTTGTGAATGGTGCAGACCAGCACGGAGGCCTCGTGAAGCTCTCCCGGAAAATCAACACCGAGACCGCCATCCACTAAACGCCTGAAAATATCGGCGCGCAAGCGGTGCCCGAAGAGTCTGCGTAACACGGGCTCCCGGGATCCGGTGTCGGTTTTTTCAAAGATCAGCACGGACACAAGAGCAAGCAGGATCGCAACGATCCCGGGAACAGGATTGAAGTAAGAGCTGTAGAGATTGGCCACCAGAGACGCTCCCAACAACAGGATCGCAATCATCGTCACGATAGTTACCGTCTCCTGGCGCGATGACTGAAGGGCGATCCATATGACGGCAATTTCCAGAAACAGAGAGGTTCCAATGAGCAATCCTCCGGCAACACCCTGCCACTGGGATTGTATCAAGCCCTTCCAAAAACCGCCCACTCCCTCAAGACCACCCGAAAAATAGAGCAGGGAAAAGAGGGCGCCCGTCAGAACGCCAAGGAACAGTGTGGATTTGATCAGCCTCATTGATGACTCGGTTGCTTACGGTTGAAAAGGAAACAATACACGGCTAACAGGCTTTCACCAAGCCGGATGGGAATCAAGAGTTCTGGAACATTCCGGATGACATCAATTGACCATGTTCCCCGCAGGAGCCATCCTTCTTCAAAACCTTAGCCTACGACAGCCAGCAACCGCCAATCCTATGACCGATCCAGCAGTCCACGAAATCGCCGCCACGGAGGAGGATCGACGTCAACGACTCGACATGGTTTTGGTGAGACGTCTCCCTCAACTCTCCCGCTCCAAGATACAGTCCCTTGTAAAGTCAGGACGGGTGACCTTGCTGGGCTCTCCCGTACGCAGTAGCGACGAAGTCAACCCGGGCGATGTGTTCCGTGTGGTGGAGGAGCCCTACAAACCACCGGCGGGGGCTCACCCTGAGGACATTCCCCTGCACATCCTGCACGAGGATGAAGATCTCCTGGTTGTCAACAAGCCCGCAGGCATGGTTGTTCACATCGGAGCAGGTCACGAAGAGGGTACACTTGTGAATGCGTTGCTCCATCACGGAGGAACCCTCTCGGCAGGTTCCGAGGAGCATCGTCCCGGAATCGTTCATCGACTTGATAAGGAGACTTCGGGTTGCATCGTGGTGGCCAAGAACGATCAGACGCACGCAGCCCTCTCGCAGTGTTTTGCAGCCAGACAGGTAAAAAAAACCTACCTGGCCATCATTCGCGGAAGGCCCCGTCACGTGAAAGGAACCATCGATCTGGCAATTGGCAGACACCCGGTTCAGCGTCAGAAAATGACGCCGAGGCGCCCCCCTTCGGGACGTGATGCGCTGACGGATTACGAACTGTTGGCCACCCGCGATGGATGGACATTGATCGCCTGCATGCCTCATACGGGGCGCACCCACCAAATCCGGGTTCATCTCCAGCACTTGGGCCACCCCATTGCGGGGGATCCCCTCTACGGCAAACGAGATAGTTTCAAACGCCATCTCCTCCATGCCTGGAAGCTCGAGTTCGTTCATCCCCGCACGGGTGAACCGATGATCTTCGAGGCACCGCTCCCGGCTGATTTTGGACTCGTTCCCCTCCCTCCTCCAAAGACAAACTCACGCCCATGAGTTCTAATGCAGAAGAATTCCAGACAGCCCTCAAGACGGCATTACCGATCCTACAGGGTATGAAAAAAAATCTCCGTCGCGCCCCAAAAGCCACGCAGGCAAGCCTCCAAAGGCTGCAAGCAATCCTTCCCGCTTCGTTTGAGAGCACTGGAAAGGTCGCCCCGGCCGCACTGAAGTCGGTTGCCGTAGCTCCGCTCGTTCTAACCTCCGAAGATGACGGACGGCTGGCAAAACTTGAAATCCTCAACCGTAAGATCCTCGACTGCACTCATTGTGCTCACCTTGTGTCAAGCAGGACCCAGGTGGTCTTCGGTGTGGGAAACCCTTTTGCAGAACTTCTTTTTGTCGGCGAGGCTCCGGGCGAGGAAGAGGATCTTCAAGGCGAACCCTTCATCGGGAAGGCCGGTCAACTTCTCACCAAGATCATCAGCGCAATGGAATATACGCGGGAGGAGATCTTCATCGCCAATGTCCTGAAATGCCGTCCCGACATGCCGGTGGGAGAATCGGGCAACAGGAAGCCGAAACCTGCCGAAATGGCCACTTGCCTTCCATGGCTCAAGCAGCAGATCGAACTCATCAAGCCGAAAGTGATCGTGGCACTCGGCCTCACTGCTGTGGAGGGCCTGCTCGGCGAGCCTCAAACCATGCGTGATGTGCGGGGCAAGTGGCTCGACTACAACGGCGTTCCCCTGATGCCAACCTATCATCCGGCTTACCTTCTCCGAAACCAGACCCTCGCCGAGAAACGTAAGGTTTGGGAAGACATGCTCCTTGTTCTGGAGAAACTGGGACGCCCGATCAGCGGGAAGCAGCGCTCTTACTTCCTTGAGAAGGTCTAGGATCGCAGCGAGCCATTTCACTCATCAATTTTGGCACTCCAACCGCTGACTCCCGTGGCGATTCATCCGGCATCAGCAGCCTTACTCCGAAAACCTGTTCGACACCACTCCTGCGGCAGCCTCCCGATAAGGTTATGGCGCTCACTCCTCCATTGGATTGTTATCAAGGCAGGTCGCCTGCTTTTCCTTCTCACCTGCAGGGTTCGCGTTGTTGAAATAGCTCCTGTTCCCAGACAGGGGGCGCTGATTATGGCCTCAAACCATATCAGCCACTTCGACCCCTCGATTATCAGTGGTTTCTTCCCACGGCGCATCGACTGGCTGGCCATGGAGGAAATCTTTCGTTCCTATTGGTCAAAGCATTTCTTCACCTGGCTAAATTGCATCCCCGTGAACCGCAACGGATCGGATCGCACCGCGCTCCGCAATGCCCTTCACCGATTGGCAGACCATCGGGTCATAGGCATCTTTCCCGAAGGGGGACTACGAACGGGAGAGTGGTCGATCCTCAATGGAGCACCAATGAAGCCGGGCCTTGCTGCCCTTAGCATGCACTCCGGAGTATCCGTGATTCCATGCGTCTTGATCGGAAGTGACCGTCTCTACAAACCGGCCAACTGGTTGCGTCGCACCTCCATCTATCTGCTGATTGGTGATGCTGTGGAGCCACCAAAGGAAGATGCGCACCAAACGGGAACAAAGGAGCGCTTTGCCTTAGAACTTGCAAAGGCCTTCACGTCAATGAAAGAGGAGGCTGTGGAGCGATTCGGAATATCATCGGAGGATTTACCTCAGTCACCCCAGCACAGGAAAGGAGAGCGCACTTGATTGCACTTACCAACAGAATAGCCCATGTGGGAATGGATGCCATCATGTGCGCCATGATGAACGGTTGCCAATGGCAACTGCGCCATGACACAGTGAGTCTGGAAAAACTCCACTCTTACCTAAGGGAATGCGAACGTCAGGATCACAGGAGTTTTTATGCAACACCAGAAGAGAATCAAACATTAATACCTCCGGCATGGAGAAGGGATGGAAACCTTCTTTCCTGGAACTCTCCTATGGAAAGCCCTCACTCGGAGAATAATACGGCACGAGCGCGTCTCTACGAGATCAACAAACCATCAGGGGCGCCGACACTCATTCTCCTTCACTCTTTGATGTCGGCCAATGACTTTGGGTATCGCCGGATTGCAGAGCGTTTTAACAAGAAGGGGTGGAATGTCGTCTTTCCGCATCTTCCCTACCACTATACCCGGCGAGCAAAAGGGTACTGGAATGGTGCACTTACCATCACTTCCGATCTGATAAGAAACGCAGAGAATCTGAGGCAATCGGTCATCGAGCTGAGGCAAATCATGGCTTGGGCCCGTCAACGAGGATCCACTCGCATTGCCCTCCTGGCTACAAGCTATGGGGCATGGGTCGCCTCCCTTAGCCTCTCGCTTGAAGTCACCGACTTCACGATCCTCTTACAACCAGTGGCCGATGTGCGGCACGCTACATTCAAGAGCCCTGCAAGCTCCATGATGTCCGCTTTACTTCTTAGAAACAAAATTTACCCAGATCTCATCGCTCGTCACGCCCACCTCAGTTCCCCTACTCAAGTCACCCCTTTGACCGCCCCCCGTCGCATCACGATAATCGGAGGTAGATATGACCGTTTATCTCCTTCAGAGTCACTTAAGTCGCTTTGCGAAATTTGGGGTGGAGCACATTATCGGGAAGTACCTCAAGGGCACTTTGGCTATTGCGCCATGAGGTGCGCTTTGGAAGAATCCGACTACTATTTATCGCATCCTCCAACATATCAGAACTGACAATATGTCCGTTTTATAACTAATCACATCCCATCCATGAATATTCTTGTCACCTTGGGCCCCACCCAAGAACCTCTGGACGCCATGCGGATCATCAGTAACCGCTCGACGGGAGAACTGGGAACAAAATTAGCACTAAAACTGATTGAATGCGGACATCATGTGATCACTCTAAGAGGTGCCGGCTCAACTTTCCCGATCACCCCCTTACTTGAAAAGGGTGGGCGTGTTATCCCCTTCACAACAACGGAAAATCTCAGGGTGCAGCTTACAAAGCTTGCGCAGGAAGAATCCATTGATGCCGTTTTTCATGCAGCTGCCATCAGCGACTTTTATTTGCCGGGTGGAGGCAGTGGAAAAATCCCAACGAGCAACGGATCCCTCCACCTAACCCTTGAGACAACTCCAAAACTTCTTCCCCTGATGTCAGGTTGGTTTCCCAGAGCCAAGGTCACGGGGTGGAAATTCGAATCTTCCGACATTCTTGATGGTAAAAACACCCTCCCGTCAATTGAGAAAGCGCTGAACGCGGGCGCCTCTCAAATCTCCAAATGTGGGATCCATGCGTGCGTGGTGAATGGCCCTTCTTATGGATCGGGCTTCGGCGTTCTTGGAAAATCAGGAACTCTCACCCATCTTGATGACCGTGATGCTCTTTGTGATTTTTTGGTGAAAAATCTTGAGTAATAATCGACCTCAAGGGAGCCGCCGGTAAATCATCTCCATTCAACGCTTCCCTAGATCGAAAGCGACGATTAGTCTCCCAGCTCCAATGAGCGACGAACTAAACCAATACATCGAGGCCGGAAAGATCACTCCGGCCGCAGCAGAATCCTTGTCCAAACTTTCTCCGGGAGCCTTTTGCACCCATCGCAGTTGGGGGTTTGGCCGGATCGCCTCATGGGAGTTGATCATGGGCCAGATCACCATTGATTTCGTCACCAAGAAGGGTCATCCGATGCAGCTTCAGTATGCGGCGGAAACTCTCTCCTTCATTCCCCCCGCCCACATTCTGGCCCGCGTTGCCTTGGACGCTGCTGAAGTGAAGGCCCAAGCCTCAACCGATCCGGTCGGACTAGTCCGTGCCATCCTCTCGGATCACGGAGGCGCGGCAACCAATGATGAGATCGCCGCCGCCCTTGTACCATCGGTCTTTGATGCCGCGGGGTTCAAGAAGTGGTTCGATGCAACGAAAAAGAAACTTAAGACGGATGGTCACTTCCAGATCCCCACAAAAAAAGGCGATCCTATCGTCCTTCAGTCCACTTCTCAGAATCCCCACGAGCGCCTGATCGAGCAGTTCCGCGCAGCCCGTCATCCCAAGGATCAGGTGGCGGCCCTAGATGTCGCTCTCAAGTCTCTCAACGACTTTGCCAAGGAGGTCGAGGAACTCCAATCCCTTGCGAATGAAGTTGAGGAAGCCGCCAAGCGCGGGGGCAAGATCCACGTGGCCAAGGCCATCGAGCTTCTCATTATCCGCGATGAAATCTGCTCGCGTCATGAATCCCTCAAGCCCTCTTCCGATGCGCCCAGCGTGGGGGGATTCCTCTCTGAAGCACCTTACAAGCTGAGCGACATATTCGGCGAAATCCCTGCTTCAAAGTACGGTCGAGTCCTTGAAGCCTTCCCTGCAGCTTTCCCGGAGAACTGGGAGGAGAAAGCTCTCCGCCTGACTCGCACCTCCGAACCACGCCTCAGTAGCGAGATTCTCAAACTCTTCGTGGCCCAGGAAAAAAGGGAGGTCTTTGCCGACCACGCGCGCAGGATGATCCGCGAGCGCTCCGCAAGTTCCGACTTCACACTCTGGCTGTGTAAGGAACGTCACAAGGCCCTCCCCGAACTGGTGGACGAGGAGCTTTTTGCAGCCATTCTGGCGGCAATGGAGGCAGACCTTCATGCCGACATCAAGAGCAAGCGCCTCGAGGAGTTCCTTTTTGAGGATCGTGAACTCGTTGCCGACCTGTTGGGGAAATCCGAAAACGATTCCGCCAGGCTTGCCATTCGCAAAATCATGCTCAGCCCTGTTTTTACAGATCTCAACCGCCGCTCACTCCTGGCAAGGGTCCTCAAGATTCATCCGGGCCTCGAGTCTCTGGTCACCAATGATCAGGAGGCCCCAAGCGAGCGATCCGAGAGCCTTGTTGTCTCCTGGGCCAGTCTCCAGCGCCGCAAGGAGGAGTTGGAACATATTGAAAAGGTCCTCATCCCGCAGAATATCCGCGACATCGCCACAGCCCGATCCTATGGGGATCTCCGGGAAAACTTTGAGTTTAAGTCTGCCAAGGAGCAGCAGGCTGTCCTGAACCGCCAGAAAGGCGAACTCGAGCTCATGCTGAATAACGCCCGCGGCACCAACTTCGAGAATGTTGATACGGGATTGGTCTCGATCGGCACGGTGGTGACCGTAGAGCCTCTGGACGGCGGTTCGCCAGAGACCTACAGCATCTTGGGAGCATGGGATGGAGTCCCTGAAAAGGGTTGGGTTTCCTATCAGGCTGCCATCGGTCAGGCCCTCCTCGGCAAGAAAATCGGGGAATCAGTCGATCTCCCGGCCGATAATGGAAGCCGTTCGGTCAAAATCACCACTATCCTTCCCTTCACCGAAATCGAAGCTCTCGGCACAACAGTTGCTTAAGTGGCGCTAAGCTGATAACAAGCCACGATCCGCTTCAATCAATTCCCACTCACAGCACTATCAACATTCTAGACATGAACGACACGACCATCACAGCCATTCACGCCCGCGAAATCCTTGATTCCCGGGGAAATCCCACACTTGAAGCGGATGTTCATCTAGCTGGCGGAGCCGTCGGCCGGGCCGCAGTCCCAAGCGGAGCCTCGACCGGAGAACACGAGGCCGTCGAACTCCGTGACGGGGTGAAAGGCCGCTATCTTGGCAAGGGTGTGGTCAAGGCCGTCAACAACGTGGTCACGCACATCGCTCCCGAGCTCGTGGGATACAACGCACTCGACCAGATAACCATCGACAAGGTGATGCTTGAGATCGACGGCACACCCACGAAGAAAAAACTCGGGGCCAATGCGATCCTCGGGGTCTCGATGGCCGTTGCAAGGGCGGCATCGGCCCAGCTCGGCCTTCCCCTGTATAAGTACCTCGGTGGCCCCAACGCCAAGGTTCTCCCCGTGCCGATGATGAACATCTTGAACGGAGGTGCCCACTCGGATGCTCCGATCGACTTTCAAGAGTTCATGATCATCCCCAAGGGACTCCCTTCATTTTCCGAAGCTCTCCGCGCGGGTACCGAGGTCTTCCACGCCCTCAAGGCGGTCCTGAAGGATCGTGGTCTTTCCACGGCGATCGGTGACGAAGGTGGGTTCGCCCCTAAGCTCAAGGGTGCCGAGGATGCCCTTGACTCCATCTCGCTTGCGATTGAGAAGGCAGGGTACAAACTTGGCTCACAGATCGCGATTGCCCTGGATGTCGCCTCCAGCGAGTTCTACGACGCGGCAAAAAAAGTCTACGTGTTCAAGAAATCCGATGGCAGCCGCCGAACTGGTGCCGAACTGGTTGCCTACTATAAGAAACTCTGCGCCAAGTATCCGATCATTTCGATCGAGGACGGATGTGCCGAGAATGACTGGGCCACCTGGAAACTCCTAACCGAGGCCCTTGGTGACAAGGTGCAGCTCGTGGGTGATGATTTGTTTGTGACGAATGTCGAATTCCTCCGCAAGGGAATCGAGAAGGGTGTGGCAAACTCCATTTTGGTCAAGGTCAACCAGATCGGTTCGCTGACGGAGACCTTCGATGCCATCGAACTCGCCAAGGAGAACGGCTACACCTCGGTAATCAGCCACCGCTCGGGCGAAACCGAGGATACCACCATAGCCGACATTGCGGTCGCGACAAACGCCGGGCAGATCAAGACGGGCTCACTTTGCCGTACTGATCGCGTTGCCAAATATAATCAACTTCTCCGTATCGAAGAGCAACTCGGTGAAGATGCAGTTTACGGCGGAAAGTTTAAATGGTAAAACGGCAAGGAATGACTGGAAGTCAAAACATTCGGACCGCGCACCCACACCGCCGCTCTGGAGCAGAAATGCTCCCAACGGCGATGAAAGTCGTAACGGTGCTGATTGTCTTCTGCGCCCTTTTAACGGCGGGATTTACCTTTTATCCTGAATGGATCCGCCTTTCCGAAATGAAGAGAGACCTTGTAAAAGAAAAAACTCATCTCATTGAACTCCAAAAGCTTACCATGGAAAAAAAGCGGGAGGTTCACCTTCTACAAACCGACAGGGAATATCTCGAAATCATAGCGCGTGACAAACTCGACATGATGAAACCGGGTGAAACCATTTTTCGTTTGAGTTCCACTTCGGGGCATACCCGCCCCTGATTATAGGAATCGAGCCTTCACGCTTCTCTATTCAGATCTTTAATGTCCGACTCTAGCGATCTCTCTACTTTGGATGCCTCTGCCCTCGCCGACCGTCTCGGTGCGCTGCGGAGGTTTCTTTGACTCCCCCGCACTGGCACATGAACTCTCGGCCATAGAAGGCCGTATGACTGAGCCCGGGTTCTGGGACAGCAGGGAATCCGCTCAGAAAGATATGGAGCGGGTCTCTCAAATTAAGGCCAAGCTTGGCCCCCTCTCCCAGATGGAACAACGGGCCGATGACCTTGTGATCCTGAAGGAAATGGCCATGGAGGAATCGGATGGCGCCGCCAAACTCAAGGCCGTTGAAGAGGTCTGGGGCGAGTATCACTCCATTGCCGCCGAGTTGGAAAAATTCGAACTGCGCCAGCTTCTCTCAAACGAATTCGATAAAAACGATGCCTTTATCACCATCAATGCAGGCGCCGGAGGGACCGAGTCCTGTGACTGGGCCGACATGCTCATGCGAATGTACAAGCGCTGGATCGAGCGTAACGGTTTCACGGCAAGCGTCATTGATATTCAGGAGGGGGAGGAAGCAGGCATTAAGTCGGTGACCTTGGCAGTGAAGGGGGACTATGCCTTCGGATATCTCCAGACAGAGCGCGGAGTTCATCGCCTGGTGCGCATCTCGCCATTCGATTCCGCCAAAAGACGTCACACCTCGTTTGCAAGCCTTGATGTGAATCCAGATATCGAGGATGCACCGATCGAAATCGAGGAAAAGGACATCAGGGTGGATACCTACCGCTCAGGCGGAAAGGGCGGCCAAAATGTCAATAAAGTCGAGACGGCCGTGCGAATGACCCACGTTCCAACCGGTATCGTCGTGGCCTGCCAGGCCGAACGCAGCCAACTCAAGAACAGGGTCATGGCCCTGCGCATGCTCAAGGTGAAGATCTACCAACTTGAGGCTGACAGGAAGCGTGCAGAACTCGATCGTCAGTATAGCGAGAAGGGCGAAATCGCCTGGGGTAGCCAGATCCGATCCTACGTTTTTCAGCCTTACCAGATGGTGAAGGATCACCGGACCGGTGTTCAGACCGGAAATGTCCAAGGGGTGATGGATGGTGAATTGAACGCCTTCATTGAGGCGAAGTTGCGCGGCGTCACCAAGGGAATGACTGATTCCGACGACGACCTCTAAACTTCAAGTCAAGTTATGAAGGCCTATCCCTTGATTTCGTTGGGATTTGTCTCTGTGGTCTTTTTTTCGGCGTTTTGGTCCATCCACCATCTAGCCATCAACTCGCATGCGTTGCAGACACAGTTATCTGCAGTTCAATCCTTGGCGACAGCCCCCTCCCCCACTCCGTTGAATCGCACCG
Source organism: uncultured Spartobacteria bacterium (assembly GCA_903847935.1). Taxonomy (GTDB): domain Bacteria; phylum Verrucomicrobiota; class Verrucomicrobiia; order Chthoniobacterales; family UBA6821; genus UBA6821. The sequence continues at coordinate 15,549 of CAINEX010000019.1, forward strand.
CCTTAAGAGCAACACTTCTCCTTCACGCCTTCCCCATGCCAAACCGGTGCCAAGTCATCCAAAATGGACGGATCATCCTTACTGAAAAAAATCTGATTGCACCGGGCGAATACCGTGCTCCTGTGGAACTCATCAAGGGGATGAATCTTGTGATCCGAGCGACCTGGGGAAACGAGGAACCCCACGCTATCCGCGCCGAGGTATTGATACACGGCTACCAACAAACCTTGGAAAAGAGCTTCTGGGCGCAGGAGACACTGGAAGACACGATCTCCATTCCCTCATCTTTTTTACCGTGAAAATCATGGAACGCTCAAAAAACGGATTGGGTTAATCCTCCTTGCGCAAACCAGCAACAATTTGAAAATTACATGAAGTCATGATCAACATTGGCATGCCATCGCAATCCAACACCCCTTCCCATGATGTTGCAGATGCTCCCATCGGGGTTTTTGATTCCGGTATCGGGGGATTGACCGTGGTCGAGGCATTACGCCGTGTACTCCCTCTTGAGAGGATCCTCTACATTGGGGATACCGCTAGAGTTCCTTATGGTGGAAAGAGTGCCGAGACCGTGATCCGCTATAGCCGTGAGATTTCGGAGCATCTCATCGGAGAAGGTGCCAAGTTGATTGTGGTGGCCTGCAACACGGCATCAGCTCTCGCTGTTTCCATCCTGGCACCCATGATTGATGTTCCCCTCATCGGCGTTCTGGAACCTGGAGCAAGCGCCGCGGTCAAGGCCACGAAAAACAAGCGGATCGGCGTGATCGGCACGAAGGCTACCATTGGAAGCTTCGCCTACGAGAAGGCTATCCGCACCTTGGACAGCGAGATCACAGTCTCATCGGCTGCCTGCCCCCTGCTTGTGCCGCTGATCGAGGAGGGACTCTATGAGGATGATGTCACGAGCGTCATCCTCCGACGCTACTTGGAGCCGATGCTAGCCAACGGAATCGATACCCTAGTCTTGGGATGCACTCATTATCCGCTTCTCAAGCGAACTATTCAGCTGATTTGCGGTCCCGAGGTGACACTCGTCGACTCAGCTGAAAACTGTGCGCTGGCAGTCCGGGAACTTCTTGCCTCACAAACTCACCATCGAGACATCCCTCGATCCATCCATCTCGATACACCCCGTCTGGACATCGTCTTAACGGATTCCTCGGAGGGCTTTCTACGGGTCGCCGAGAAGTCGCTTGATCTCACAATCGACTCACTGTCATTCCGCCAGATTGGTAAATAGTATTACATGATACAAAAGTGACGTCATGATTTAGAAAAACCATTGTCTTAAGAAAACTGATTTTCTGGTTGCCGATAAAAAACAGCCCCCCCCCGCTCCCTCTTACATCAAGGAGCAACGCTCTCCACATAGACAAACTTACCGTTCTTCACCTGGAGCATGACGGCCGGTTTGTTGGGATTGCGATGATCGTCGAGCGTGATTTTGCCCGTGATTCCCGGGAAGTCCTTAGTGCTAGCAATAGTCTTATTGACCTTTGAGGGATCAGTTGTCCCAGCACGCTTCATGGCATCCGCTAGCAAGCGAAGGGCATCGTATCCCAGAGCAACCATGGCGTCGGGATCCTGATTGTATTTCTTACGATACCCCTCCACAAAGGCAACTATTTCGGGATCCGTGCTCTGGCTGGAGAAGTGATTGGAAAAATAGCATCCCTCGACCGCTGTCCCGCCAACGCTCACCAACTCGGGTGAGTCCCAACCATCCCCTCCAATGAAAGGAACAGCAATCCCCTGCTGTCTTGCTTGTCTGATGATAAGTGGCGCCTCGGTGTAGTAAGCTGGTAGGAAAATCACATCGGGATTGCCCGCCTTGATCGCTGTCAACTGGGCACTGAAATCCTTGTCGCCTCCGCTGTAGCTCTGCTCTCCGGTGATCACGCCTCCCTCCTTGAGGAATTCGGCTTTGAAACTCTTGGCTAACCCCAGGCTGTAGTCCTTGGAAACATCTGTCAGCATGGCGGCCTTGTTGGCACCAAGCTTGCGCGCAAACTTCGCACAGACCGTTCCCTGGAACGGATCGATAAAGCAGACCCTGAAAATGTGATCGCCTGCCTCGGTAACCTTCTCATTCGTGGAAGCGGGTGTAATCATCGGGATACCACTGCGCTGTGCGATGGGGGCCGCCTCAAGTGATCTGCCAGATGCCACTTCGCCAATCAGCGCAACGACCTTGTCGCGTGAAATCAACTCTCTCACAACCGTGGAAGTCTCTCCGGGCTTGGATTGGTTATCCTTGGTAATGAGTCGGATCGGTTTTCCGAGCACACCTCCCGAGGAGTTGATCTCCTCAAGAGCCATCTGCACTCCGCGATCCGTACTCTGTCCGAAAGTTGCCTGAGCCCCAGTCAGGGAGGCAAATTGCCCCACTGGGATTCCCGTTACCTTTTTCTTGGAACAGGAAAGCATCAAGAACGAAAGTGTGATCAGCAGAAAAATGGGGATGACTATTCTTGTATTCATGTCTGACAATCTAAAAACCGAACTCTTCCATGCCAAGGGCATAAGATCTAAAACAACTCCCTAGCCGAAGACCAATCCTCGACTTCAGGAGGGGTTGCTCCAAAAAGCGGTAGAGCAAGGAGCGGCATCCGAGGGTGATGGAAATGCTTGGTCTCTTCGTTGGTGGCGGATCTCGTCACAATCTTGATGCGATGATCGGACGACTGAAGATCAAGGACCCCCCGAATGACATGATTTTCAGGAACAATGTCCCAAATAAGACGGCGTGTCTGATCTGATCTTTCGGCAAACGAATCGGCATGGATATCAAGGATGATCCCTCCGCGCTTGAGCCACCAATCCAGAATTTCATGACGGGCAAAGCCGGCCCAGACGTGATTAACATCACCTTGTTGAGAGCGGGCAGTGATTTTACCCCCTGGCTTGAAAATCTTATTTTGGAACTTAAAAACGGCACACATCCCAAGAATTCCTTAGAGCCGTAAAATAGAGCATGTTCCCATCAATCGCCACTTTCTTAAGATGAAAATGGTGACGGCAAAGGGAGTATTCTCCCAAATACGTTGCTCGGGAATTTGGCGGAAGGGGAGGGATTCGAACCCTCGGTGGGAATAACCCCACGTTCGATTTCGAGTCGAGTGCCTTAAACCGGACTCAGCCACCCTTCCTAAAAACTGGGAAATGAACCATACCTGCTCGAAACTTGAGGTCAAGTTTCCTTAACCATAAGGAAAACTCTCTCTCTTGAAAAGTGGCTGTTCCCTGATTGGTAAAAATCACCGGGACCACTCCAGAGCTCCCTTCTTGATGGCATAAATGTAGCCAACCAAAAGGATTGCCGTGAAGGTGACCAACGTCCAAAGAATGCCAATGCCGTACTGCAATAGATACTCACGATAAACAACGGCCCAAGGATAAAGGAAAACGATCTCAATATCAAAAAGGATGAAGAGCATCGCCACCAAGTAGAACTTCACGCTGAATCGAGGCTGTGCTCCAGCCTCGGGAAGCATCCCGCACTCATAGGCAACATCCTTGGCTCCCGTGCGTCTTCCGATACGGCCTAACAACAAGCTTCCAATCCACGTCGTGAGGGCAAATCCTACCGCCGAAACGATGTGGATCAGCAATGAAATGTAATTACCATCAGGCTCCATAAATATACACACCAACTAGTAGTCGAATGATTGAAGAAAAACGACGAATTTTGAATTAGCGCGATTTCTTCTTAGAAGCAGTCTTCAGACCATTTTTTGCGACGACTTTAGCTGCAACCTTTGCCACTTTTTTGGGGGCTGGTTTTGCTTTAGTTGCTTTAGTAACGGCTTTTACTGACTTTTTCTTCGTGACAGTAGAGGCGGTGGGTTTAGTTGCCTTTGAAACGACGCTCTTTGTTGGCGCTTTCTTTGCGCTGGATTTATCAGTCTTGGAAGCATCTGGATTAACACCTGCAGGAGCGGGTTCAACCGTGACAAGAGCATTTTCAATGGTGGATTTTGCCTTGAATTTCGCTTGTCCGGGGATTTTACCCCCCAATTTCTCAACCATGTTCTGATCTACAAGGTTTTTGAGTTTTTCGTACCCGCGGAGGCGGAGCATCTCCTCACCGCCGCTGGCAGCGTTCCTTTTCTTTAACCTCGCGTGCATCAACTCAAAGATCACACCCCAAGCAAGAGGTGGCTTCTTTCGATTTTCAATCAGGACTGTTACAATCTCCTCGGTGACTAAATCGGGGAGCCTGCGGGAAAAAGCACTTTTACGTTGCATAAAAATCAATACTGAAATCTATCACTATTGCATCAAAGTTGTCACTAAAAAAAACCATTCCTTTTCGCCTAGGCAATCCGTACCGATTTCAAGGGAAAATGTTATTTTATAAAAAATCCAACGTCTCATGACAGTAAGACCGCATTGACTTCGTTTTTTTAGATACTTATTTTTACAAATCTTCGGCATCCGTATACTTACCGGTAAGTCATTCATGAAAAAAATCCTTTTTGTCTGCACCGGTAACACGTGCCGCAGCCCCATGGCTGAAGCGATGATGCGTGAGCTTCTGAAGGACAGGAAGGATCTTACCGTGATTTCCGCAGGTGTCAGCGCATCCAAAGGAACTCCGGCCAGTCCACTAGCAGTTTCCGCTCTTGCAGAATTCGGTATTCAATTGAACTCCTTCGGGAGCCAGCAACTTACCGAGGAATTGCTGGAGAACTCTTCCCATGTCTTCACAATGACGCGGAATCACCAACGCCTCATTGAAGAACTTTTTCCATCTCACTCCAAGAAGGTTCATTTGGTGGGACACTTTACCAAAATCCAGGGAGACGTGCCGGATCCCATGGGGCAGGGACCTGCAACTTACAAGCGCTGCCGCGATGTCATTAAAAGCGCGCTCGCACAAATCCTTCTTTTTGTGGATCAATCCTCTATCACCATGCCAAACGACACAACCAAATCATCCTCACTTCCGAACTCGCTGGCCGTCACCGACCCCCAGATCGCGGAGGCCATTGATGCAGAGCACCACCGTCAACTTGAGCACATCGAACTGATTGCTTCCGAAAACTTCACGAGTCAGGCCGTGATGGAAGCACAGGGCTCCTGCCTCACCAATAAATATGCCGAGGGTTATCCCGGAAGGCGCTGGTACGGCGGGTGCGAGCATGTTGATGTCGTTGAGTCACTCGCCATCGAGAGGGCTAAAGAGCTTTTTGGAGCGGATCATGCCAATGTCCAACCCCACAGCGGCAGCCAAGCAAACATGGCCGTCTATTTCAGCGTTCTTAAACCGGGGGACAGGATCCTTACCATGGATCTTGCACACGGAGGTCATCTTACCCACGGCCACAAGGCCAACTTCTCCGGAAAGCTTTACGAGGTTACCCATTACGGGGTCTCCCAAGCCGATGGTCGCATCGACTACGACGCTCTAGCAAAGCAGGCCCTTGAGGTAAAACCGCGGATGATCACCGCAGGAGCCTCTGCCTATCCCCGTGAAATCGACTTCGCTCGCCTTCGTGAGATCGCCGACTCGGTGGAGGCCTATCTCTTCGTCGACATGGCCCACATCGCTGGTCTGGTGGCTGGAGGCGTTCATCCCAATCCGGTACCTTTTGCCGATTTCGTGACCACAACCACGCACAAGAGCCTGCGCGGCCCGCGATCAGGACTCATCCTCTGCAAGGAGCAGTACGCCAAAAAAATTGACGGACAGGTTTTTCCGGGCGTGCAGGGTGGACCCCTCATGCAGGTGATCGCGGCCAAGGCGGTATGCTTCCACGAGGCACTACAGCCCTCCTTCAAGGAATACGCGCGACAAGTCGTTAATAATGCTAAGGCGCTCGCCGCGCGTTTGTCGGTTCTCGGCTACACAATCAGCTCCGGTGGCACGGATAACCATGTGCTTCTCGTCGATCTTCGTTCCAAGGGGATCAATGGGCTTGAGGCTCAGGAGGCACTCGACAAGGCCGCCATCACCGTGAACAAGAATGCGATCCCATTTGACACGGAGCCGATCACCAAGACGGGTGGCATCCGACTGGGAACACCTGCCATGACGACGCGTGGGTTCCGCGAAGAGGAGATGATGCAGGTGGCTGATTTCATCCACACAGGACTCGAGGCACGCAACGACGAGGAAGCCCTTGCCTCGCTGCGTGTCGAAGTCACCACCTTCACCGCACGATTCCCACTGCCTTGATCCAGCCCGACTAGGGTGGAGCCCGGTTGGCTTCGTTGAACTGGCCGGCGCAACCCTCTTTTCATTTCCAATCCTCTCCATGAATCCGGATGACATCCTAACGGCGAACCCCCTTCGGGAGGGCATTGCCAATCGACTGACTCCCGAAACCTGCACGCTGGTGATCTTCGGGGCTACGGGAGATCTCACGCACAGGAAACTCATTCCTGCGCTTTACAATCTTGCTGCCGAGGGGGCTCTCCCTCCCTCCCTTATCATCAGAGGATTCGCAAGGCGTGAAAAAACCACCGAGGAGTTCCGCAAGGAACTGGAGACTTCAACCCGAAAATTCTCCCGCACCCCAGTCAACGATGAACTCTGGAATAATTTCGCCTCCTCAATTTTCTATAATCAGAGCGCGTTCGACGACCCACGCGGATATTCCGAGCTAGCTCGGGAAATGCGGGAAAACGATGTTGCAAAAGGGACCGGAGGAAACCGGCTTTTCTATCTCGCCGTGGCACCCGACCAGTTTCCGATCATTCTGGGGCATCTCAGAAGCAGCGGTTTAAACGATGCCCTCCGTGGAGGTTGGGCCCGCATCATTGTCGAAAAACCCTTTGGGATGGATCTTGCAACAGCAAGAGAGCTGAACGGTCTGGTCGGCGAGGTTTTTCCAGAGAAAGACACCTTTCGAATCGATCACTTTCTTGGAAAAGAGACGGCCCAGAACATCATGGTCCTGCGCTTTGCGAACTCCATCTTCGAGTCTCTTTGGAACTCTAGTCACATCAGCCACGTGCAGATCACCGCGGCAGAACCGCTCGGAGTCGAGGGGCGGGCGGGCTACTACGATAAGTCTGGGGCCATGCGCGACATGGTGCAGAACCATCTGCTCCAACTACTGACACTTATGGCCATGGAGCCGCCCACAAGCCTTGGAGCCGATGCCATCCGCGATGAAAAAGTGAAGGTGCTCCGGTCGTTGCGTCCCTTGCGAGGGGATGATGTGTTTCGCCATGTGGTGAGAGCCCAATACACCGAAGGTCTGATCAACGGACAACCGGTGACCTCTTACCGAGGGGAGTTGGGGGTCTCCAAAGACTCGACAACGGAAACCTATGTCGCCCTGCAGTTGAACATCGACAACTGGCGTTGGGCCGGGGTTCCCTTTTTCATCCGCACGGCAAAAAGGATGCCAAAGGGTGGCACTGAAATCGCCGTCACCTTCAAGGGAGTGCCCCGTGTTCTTTTCAATCAATCAACCCAGACTCTTGATGAAAATGTTCTGGTTATCCGAATCCAACCCGATGAGGGGGTCTCACTACGGATGAGCGCCAAGATGCCCGGATCAAGCCTGCGGATTGAACCGGTCAAAATGGACTTCCATTACGGAACCTCTTTCGGGAAGGCAACCCCGGAGGCTTATGAACGTCTCCTGCTGGATGCCATGTCCGGTGATGCAACACTGTTTGCACGATGTGACGAAGTCGAGGAAGCATGGGCATTCGTTGACGGGATCGAGGAGGCATGGAAGACACGTTCGGACGACCTTGCCTTCCATGCTGCGGGATCCTGGGGCCCGACCGAGGCTACGGAACTTGCAGCACGCCATGGGGTCACATGGAGAAGGATGTGAGTTTTTCACCCGGCATTGCTGTTCCGATCGGCGCCATTGAGCGTGAACTCGGACGTGTTTGGGAGGAGAGCGGTGCGGCGAAAACACGGGCGTCGCTCATCAATCTTGCCATCTACAACGAAAAAACGGGATCCCTCGAAACAAACTCGGCCATCATTGGTGCAATCGCGGGGGAACACGCGATGAGGGCGATTCTTATCGAGTCTGATCCCGATGAAACCGGGAGCAGGGCCGAAGCTTGGATTAGCATGCACTGCTATCTACGGGGTTCCAAGGGTGGATCTGTTTGCAGTGAGCAGATTTCTTTTCAATTGGGTGGGGAGGCGGCGCGCTCTTTGCAGAGCGTTGTTTTTTCCCATCTCGACTCGGATCTTCCACTCGTGCTCTGGTGGCAGGCTGATTTCCATCCTCCCATCGACGGAAAACTCTGGCAATGGGTCGACCGACTCCTCTTTGACAGCCGTCATTGGAAAAAACCTTCGGAACAGTTCCAACTCATCACTGAGATCGCTACCCTCACGGAAACCAAACTTGTTCTCTGTGATCTCAACTGGGCAAGGTCCCTTCCCGTGAGGCAGGCGGTCGCCGGAATGTTCGACAACCCCGCAGCACTTGCCGAATTACAACTGATCAGATCTTTTCATATCGATCACGCACCGGGATCCCGCAGCACCGCCCTTCTTCTTGTCGGTTGGATTGCAAACCGGTTGGGATGGGTTCTGTCGGACGCATCGCAAAACCCCACCTTTACGGATCCAAAGAAAGGGGCCGTTCATGTGACCCTCAGCGAAAAAGAAGGGGCAAGCATTACAAGGATGCTTCTTAATTCCGAAAAAGCATCGTTTGAACTCACCCACGAACCAGGTTCAGGCCTCTATGTCACCAATGCCAGAAGCGACTCATTCCCTTCGATGGGCAGGGTCATCCGCGCCGCACGGGAGGAAACACGTGAGATCCTGCTGGCCGAGCTTGCTAGGGGTGGTCGTCATCCCCTCTATAGCCTTGCAGTGAAGGCCGTGCAGGCTCTCTGGTAATTTTCCAGGAGTAAAAATCCTCCGACCGTATTCGCGTATGCGGGTGTCAGAATTCCGCAGGCTTTGGCACTGGCAGACTGAGAACGGGGGAATCACTTGGTTGATCCATGGGACGGACGGGTTCAGCGCGTCGTATCGGTTTTTCACCCGTTGAAGCTGATGTCGCAGCGTTTGTTAGAGCATCTTGGACACCCGGATCTCTTCCGTCAGGAGTCGTGGCCCTAGCCACCTTGATCCTCGGATCCCCCTCCACGTACGCTTTGCCTGCTGGATTTACAGAGTGGTAAAGATCGTTCTGCGCAAGCAATGTTGGCGCGGTGATCGTCACAGGATGAATCAGGGAGAGATCTATGGCTGCGGCAGCACGTGGCCACTCCTCCTGCTCAGCCTCCTTGTTGTAGCTACGGATTCCCTCACCGTGCAGGTCGCACTGTTGTGATGGCACCTCCGTCGTGGTGGCGTATTCCGTGGCAATAAGCGCAGGATCCTTCCTACATGCCTCGGCTGGGAGCAAACCCGAGCGGCGACAGATCTCAACGGGGAGCAGTCCCTTTGGGGGCGTAAGAGGGTGGCTGGGAAACTCCTGGAGTGAGGCGCTCATGACACGTGCCCATATGGGAAGGGCCAGATCCTTTCCGAAGGCGCCCCGATAGATCTTGGCAGGCTTGTCGAAGCCGACCCACACACCGCAAGTGACCGAACTCGAGTAGCCGATGAACCACGTGTCGGTGAAATCATAGGATGTTCCGGATTTCCCAGCTAACTGCTGATCTGAGTTCAATCCCAGGGCAGCAACCTCCGGTGCACATGTTTTGAAAAGAGCATCCCGGAGAGTAGTATGAACCTGAAATGATGCTTCGGAGGGGATAACATTGACTCGGGACGAGGGGTTCTCAAAAAGAACATTTCCCTGCTGATCGGTGATTCGCGTGATGGTAAAGAGCTTGGACGGACGATCGCCTTCATCAGGAAAGACGGTGTACGCAAGGGTCAATTCTCCGAGAGTCATTTCACTCGATCCAAGATAGGCATTGGCAACGTCGCGCAATGGGGAACGGATGCCGGCATCGCCGCAAAACTTTCGTAGAGCTTCTAGCCCGGTCATGAATCCCAGCCTTACGACGGCTGCATTTTTTCCGCGGGCCACAGCCTCGTTGGAGGGCATCGGTCCCTCATATTCATTATCCGGACGCTCCACTCCCCACTCGCCCAGAATGCCGTTATCCCCACCGATCATGACAAAGCGATTATCAATGCAAGCGTCATCGACCGGGCTCCCTGGGAAGACACCCTTCGAATAGGCCGCTGCTGCAAGCAATGGGGTGAAAACGGTGCCGGCAGGGCGCTTCGCTTGGAAGACCCGGTTGTATTCACTGTGGAGAAAGTCCCGTCCACCCGCCAGCGCAAGAATGCCTCCGGTAGCATTGTCAACGGCCAACACGGCTCCCTGGAGGTATCCGGGAGTGGGCAGTGTTACCGGCTCCCCGCGTTGAGCCGCATCCTCAAGCGACTGATTGATCTGACGATAGCGTTCGAACGTGACGTGGGAGTACCCCCCTGTTTTTTCCACTTCTTCCAAATGTGATTTGAGTGCTATTTCAGCAGTCTGCTGGAGTCTGGTATCAAAGGTGGTCTCGATCCGCACTCCATCGTTCATAGCGCGGTCATAACCAAGGGCGGCAATGGCCTGCTGACGCACAAGCTCCAACGCGTAGGATGTCCTGTTTGGATTTGTTCGCTTCCTCACCGTCAACGGCAACTCCACCGCGCGCTCATACTCTTCGCGGCTTATGAGGCGCAGTTCCCTCATGCGCGTAAGCACAAAGTCGCGGACTTTTTTCGCACCCTGGGGGTTATTCCAGGGGGAGAGTGCATTCGGACTTTTTAGAAGACCAGCCAGCATTGCGCATTCGCCCACGGTTAGTTCGTTGGCCGGCTTTCCAAAGTAACCCCTTGACGCTGATTCCAAGCCATAAAGACCGCTGCCGAAGTAGACGCGGTTGAGATAGAGCTCCATGATTTTTTCCTTGGTCAAGTGTTGCTCAATCCTTTGGGCAACCATCATCTCTAGGAGTTTGCGACGGAATGTCCGCTCCTTCATCTCAAAGGAATTTCTCGCGAGTTGCTGAGTCACGGTACTGGCACCCTGCTTGACCCTTCCCTGACGATAATTACTGATGGCGGCGCGGAGGATTCCAAAATAATCAACTCCATGATGCTCGAAAAACCGATTGTCTTCTTCGGCAACAATTGCATTGACCATCTCTTTCGGGATCATTTCGAAGGGTATGGGGACCCTGTTTTGAATGAAGATTTTGCCCATTTGCCGATCTGAACGGTCATAAATAATACTGGAGGACTCCATTCTCCCCATTTTTTCGAGATCGAAGGAATCAGCCTTGGCAGAGAACTCTGAGACAATAAATGCGTAGGCGGCCAATGCCGCGAGACCGCAGGCAACCATAAGAAATATGGACGCGAGAAACCAGATCCGGCGAAACCAAGGTTTTTCCCGGCTTTTTTCCCTTTTCTCCCAACTATAGCGGTGAGTTGCGATCAGATATATTTCCCATGAAGCAGGTGGTCGGGCAAGCAATCCTGCCACCCATCCGCTTTTCAGGCATCAAACAACCTGCAATCCCGCGGACCAAACTCCATTAACCTGCCATGCGGGACTTACCCTGACCAGATCCGCACGCTTGCCCAGTTCGATGGAACCCCGTTCACACTCCATTCCGAGAGCTTGTGCGGGAACCAATGAAGCCATTGCAATGGCTTCCTCAATAGGAATTCCAACGCCCTCAACCATGAACCTGACCCCGTCAATCAGGCAGGCAGTGCTGCCAGAAAGGCACCTCTCCGAACCTGATCCTGTCCAGGCAGCATCATCCAGAATCTGGCATGGAATCTCACCAAGATCAAAGTGAGCCCCTTCCCCCATCCCGGCCCCCGCTGTGGCGTCTGATACTAGGACCAATTCCTTCCAACCCTTTGCCATCCAAGCCAATCGAAGGAGGGTTGCAGGCAAATGGACACCATCAGCTATCACCTCGCAGAGGATTCCCCGCCTCGTCAATGCAGCCTCGGCAAGCCCGGTCGTGCGTCTCCCAAGATGGGATTGTTGAGAGGACATGCAGTTGTAGAGATGCGTGACCTGCGTCACGCCAAGATCAAATCCTTTTTGAGCCACAGAATCCGAGGCTTCTGAATGACCAGCACTGACGGTTATCCCATATTTTTTGAATGCTAGAATAAGTTCACTTACTCCGGGCATTTCAGGGGCAATCGTTATTCTTTTGATGATATCCCTGTGTTTAAGGAGAGTCATTGTTTCTTCATCAGAGGGATTTCTTAGTGCGGACTCTAGATGCGCACCACGCCGAGTCTTGGCGAAGTAAGGCCCCTCAAGATGAATGCCAGCGAAAAAGCTCCCCCCGGGGGTGGCGATGAATTGTTCAGCAACCGTCAGTACCCGTAGCATCTCCTCGAGAGGTGCCGATACGGTGGAGAGGACCGTAAGGGTCGTCCCACGGGATAGATGGTGGCGAAGGATGCTGTCGAATGCCTCAGGCGTGGCTTCCATGGCATCATGGCCGACGGCACCATGACAATGGAGGTCGATCAATCCCGGAAACAGATAATCACCGCGGCAGTCGATTACTTCATCAAATCCCTCTATAGCAGATCCCTCTACCTGCAGGTCGTTGCGTATTTCCGAGATGGTTCCATCCTCAAGCACGATACTTTCCAGGAAATCTCCATTCCTACCGAGACGGATTAAGCGGGCATTGGTAAGGAGTTTTTTCATCTCAAAGAGTTACCAAGCTAAATCACTAATCAAGTTACGGAAAAATTACCCCCATATAGAAATGAGACAGAAAAAAGCCGCCTCAGGATAACCTAGGCGGCTTCAATTTGTTTAATCTCCGAATAAAATTCGGGAGAGGAAAATCATCGGTCGAAGGACTATCGGGAATAGAGTTCAACAACCAGCTGCTCGTTCACCACGGGGTTGATTTCCTCGCGGGTGGGAATCCTAACGACCTTTCCGCTCAGGGCTTCCTTATCAACAAGAAGCCAATCAGGGGGTTCAATAATCTGCGTCTGGTCGAGACCACGCTGGGCAAGCCTCTTGGATCCATCCTTGGTGCGGACTGAAACCACGTCACCAACCTTGAGAGTGGCGGATGAGATGTCGGTCTTTCGACCGTTCAAGCTGATGTGCCCGTGGGCAACCATCTGACGTGCTGCAGAGCGAGTCTTGGCAAAACCCATACGATAAACCACGTTATCAAGCCTGGTCTCAAGCAGTTGGAGCAGGATCAGTCCGGTGACGCCACGGGTCTTGAGAGCAGTCTCGAAGTAGCGCCTGAATTGACGCTCAAGAACTCCGTACTGGAAACGCAGCTTCTGCTTTTCAGCAAGTGCCGTACCATACTCGGAAATCTTTCGACGAGATCCCTTGGGACCGTGCATTCCGGGTGGATAAGGCTTGTGCTCGAAGGCGCGGGGCGATCCGGCAAGCAATACGCCGTAACGGCGGCTGACTTTGGTTTTGGGTCCTGTGTAACGGGCCATGGTAGATTTGGGCTGAGTGAGTGGTTATGGAATTCTCGGATCAGACGCGCCGCTGTTTGGGCGGGCGACATCCGTTGTGAGGAACTGGTGTGACATCTTGAATGACGGAAATTTCAAGTCCGATGGCCTGCATGGCGCGGACAGCGGATTCACGACCGGAACCGGGTCCCTTGACGCGCACCTCTACCTCCTTTAGTCCGTGTCCCATGGCCTGACGGCATGCATCCTGAGCAACCATCTGGGCGGCGTATGCAGTGCTTTTGCGCGAGCCTTTGAACCCCAGTTTGCCGGCACTTGACCATCCGATGACAGCACCACGAAGATCCGTGATGCTAACGATAGTGTTGTTGAATGTTGCCTGAACGTGAGCGATTCCTTGTAGGATATTCTTGCTTCCCTTGGCCTTAACGATTTTTGGCGGCTCAATGGGATCATCAAGGTTAAAGCTGACAGGTGCAGCAGGCGCCGCCTCTTCAGTTTTTTTCTCTTTGCTCTTCTTGGCAGCTTTTGGCTTTTCGGCCTTATCTGATTTCGGGGCTGTTGCTTCTGCTGGAACTTCGGCAACAGGTGCTGTTGCTACCGGAACTTCGGGCAACTCTGGTGTGACGGGCGTTTCTTCGGACATGAACTTGATTCGGTGCTGAATGGATGAAGGTTAAACGGTTAGTCCTTCGCCCTGACGACGCCCACCGTCTTGCGAGGGCCTTTACGTGTGCGGGCATTGGTCTGGGTGCGTTGACCGCGCACAGGAAGGCCACGACGATGGCGAAGCCCCCTGTAGCAATTGATTGCCTGCAGGCGCTTGAGATTACCTTGGATTTCTCTGCGGAGATCACCCTCAATAACAAGCTTGTTCGCGGTGATTGCGGAAATGATCGAACCGATCTGCTCGGGAGAAAGTTCCTTAGCACGTGTGTCAGGATTGATATTGGCCTGCTCAAGGACACGCTTGGATGTCTTGGGGCCGATTCCGTAAATATAAACGAGCGAAGCTTCGATTCGCTTGTCGCCGGGGATTTCTACGCCGAGGAGTCTTGGCATGATCTTGGTTCTTTAGTGGTGGGTGTCTTGGTGAAAATTAGCCTTGGCGCTGCTTGTGGCGGGGATTCTTGCAGACGACACGGACAACATTGTTGCGGCGCACGATCTTGCATGTTTCACAAAGACGTTTAACGGAGGCTCGGACTTTCATGAGAAGGGATCAGCTGGGGCGGTTGCCTTTGCTAAGTATCTGTTTGTTTTGGCTTGGAGTGGAGGACTGGGGAAGTCGTTGGATGATTGTTCCTTGATTCAGGTCATAGGGAGAAATGTTGATCACTACATGGTCTCCTGCGGCGATGCGTGTGAACTTCAAACGCAACCGTCCGGAAACCGTAGCCAACATTCTTCTGCCGCCGGCCAACTCCACACGGAAGCTGGCCATGGACAATCTTTCTACGACTAGGGCCGTCTGTTTTAGACTATTGGGGGAAGCCATGTCAACACCTCTGGTTCATTTTCCGTAATTAAAACCGTATGCTCAAAATGAGCTGAAGGCTTCCCATCTGATGTCACCACTGTCCATCCGTCTTCCAGGATGCGTACTCCCTCCCCCCCGAGATTAATCATTGGCTCGATGGCAAGCGTCATGCCTGCACGAAGTTTCGGTCCGGTGCCACATTTGCCATAGTTGGGAATCTGCGGCTCTTCATGAAGTTTACGACCGACTCCGTGACCCACGAATTCCTTGACAACACTGAAGCCCTCCCGTAAGGCCTCGCTTTCGATATGGTGGGACAGATCCCCCAACCTGCGGCCTGCAACCGCGAAGGGAATTGCGCTTTCAAGAATGCGCTTGGTCGCGAGGCAGAGACGTTCTGTTTCGGGGGCGACGGCACCGCAAAACACAGTGGTCGCGGTGTCACCGATCCAGCCATTCAGAATCACCCCGACATCAATCTTTACGATATCCCCATATGCAAGACGCCGTAATCCACCGATCCCATGCACCACTTCCTCGTTAACCGAAAGGCAGGTCTGTCCCGGAAAGTTCCGATATCCAAGAAAGGCACTGCGACATCCCAATTCGGCCATCCACTCGGCAGCTTTTGAATCAAGCTCCCCGGTTGTGATCCCGGGCTCAACAAGTGGAGTGAGACGTGAGAGGACGGTTGCCGCGGCGCGCCCCGAGGCTCTCATTTTTTCGATTTCGGCGGGGGTTTTGATCGGGATCTGTGCCATGAAAATTCAAGATAAAAATAAGGTGCTGTACTACGCGTCCACAAGGTTGCGGGCCAAAGAAGCGAAAACCTCATCACTCCCATGAGCTGCATTGATGCGGCAAAGGAGCTTGGGAAAGTTTTCCTCGTAATACGCAATGACGGGCTCTGTCTGATTCCTAAAGACCTCAAGACGCTTGTCAAGCGCCTCAGCGTTATCGTCATTTCGTCGAACCAATGGGGAAGCGCATCGCGGACATGCATCGCCCGCGGATAAATCGTGAAGCGTGGCGCCAAAGGTCGCCCCGCACTTGATGCAGGAAAGACGATCGCTGATGCGACGGCGTATTTCACTCTCTGGGAGTTCAAGAAGAACAATCAGGTCCAGCGACGAGTGAAGTGCTTTTAAAGCGGAGTCCAGATAAACAGCCTGGCGGACCGTTCTGGGAAATCCGTCGAAGATGAATGATTGGCCGTGCTCCGCCATCCAGAGAGAGACGATGCGAACCACCAGATCGTCCGGGACCAACTGTCCTTTGCTTGTCCACATGTCGGCTTCGCGTCCAAGTGGCGTTCCCTTCTCAGATTCGGAGCGGAGTAAAGCTCCGGTGGATACGTGGGGGATGGCGTAGGCCGATGAGATGTGATCGGCCTGCGTTCCCTTGCCCGAGGCCGGTGGGCCCAACAGGACAATCCTTTTTTTCACTCCGATCAGCGGTGAGTGCTCACGTAGGCTGCCAGTCCCGCGATCACAAACAAACCGATGGCAGCGACGATCTTCACGATGGTCGCGTCACTGATGGCGGAACCGCTGATGCTTGGACGTGGACCGCTGCGTCCGCGTATTTTTCCCTTACGCAGGAATCCGTCGTAATGCCTCTGGAGCAGGAATGTTTCAACCTGCCTCATGGTGTCTAGGCAAACACCAACGATAATGAGGAGACCTGTTCCACCAAAGAACTGCGCGGCCATGTAAGGAACCTGAAGGGCACGACTCAGCAACTGGGGAAGAATGGCGATGACAACAAGGAAGACAGCTCCCGCAAAAGTGAGGCGACCCATGGTGTAATCAAGAAAATCTGCGGTCGGCTTTCCGGGACGGACTCCGGGAATGAAGCCACCATACTTTTTAAGATCATCTGCGATCTGGGCGGGTTGAAACTGCGTGGCAACCCAGAAATAGCTGAAACTAAAGATGAGAAGTGCGTAGAGAGCATAATGCAGCCACCCATTGGTCAGCAGATTTGCCAACTCAACGGCCCACGCCTTGTGTCCAAACGCCATGTTGAGAATTGTGGAGGGGAAAAGCAGGATGGCCTGCGCAAAGATGATCGGCATCACACCTGCATAATTTACCTTGAGGGGCATGTACTGTGTCTGACCGCCATAAACTTTTCTGCCGACAACACGTTTGGCATACTGAACGCTGATACGTCTTGTTGCCTGAGTGACGGCAATCACAGAGGCGATGACGATAAAGAGGAAGGCGCAGAGGATAACAAGAACCACCGGACTCACCGTTGAGGCCTCCCCACCGGTCGGAACAAAAGTTCTCCAAGCCTGGACAAGTCCGGCTGGCAATTGGGCAAGAATACCAATCGTAATGATTACTGAGATACCGTTACCAATGCCCCTTTCCGTGATTTGATCCCCGATCCACATCAAAAAGAGAGTGCCCGCGGACATGATCAGCACGGTCAGGAGCCTGGAAGGAATGCCTGGATCAGAAACAAGGGGAATACCCATACGGGCAATCGTGTCCGAAATTCCGGGAAGGAAGGGATTGGACTGCGGGCTCTCGAAGGAAATTGCAAGCAACCATCCTTGAAAGACACAGAGTGCGATGGTTGTGTACCTAGTATACTGGGCTATTTTTTGACGACCGCCATCTTCACGGGCAAGTCTCCCCAATTTCGGGATAACCGCCCCCAGCAACTGGAGCATGATGGAGGCACTGATGTAGGGCATGATGCCAAGGGAAAAAATGGCGCAATTTCCAAGCGCTCCTCCGGAAAAGAGATTGAAAAGTGCCGCCGCTCCACCACCCGCACTATGATCGGCTACATTAAGGAACCACTCTCTGAGAACCTGAGCATTGACACCTGGCGTGGTGATCGCCGCCCCAATTCTCATGATGACGATCATTCCCAGGGTGAAAAGCACCCTAGTCCTCAACTCGGGTATCTTGAAGATGTTGGCGAAGGCCGAAATCATAAGAGTTACCCCTTCCGATAGTGGGCTGTCAGGGTATCAACTAAGCCGCCTTTACGGCGGACCTAGGTGACTCTTTGAGAAGTGCCCTGACGGCAATTTTGGTCTGGCGCTCCCTAAGCACAAGCGTACCCCCTGCTTTCTCAAGCTTTTCCCTTGCTGCTGCACTGGCCTTATCAACCTCGACGGTGAAGGATTTCGTCACAGCACCACGCGCAAGCAGCTTAATTCCATCATTGCGACCATGAACAAGACGGAGTGATCTCAAAGCCTTTTCATCAATTTTTGCACCTGCTTCGAAGCGCTCTTCAAGGGTGTCAAGATTGATCACCGCATAGACTGGCTTGAAATCGGTGTTGTTGAATCCACGCTTGGGAAGACGGCGGATCAGGGGCATCTGTCCGCCTTCGAAACCAAGGCGCACACTGCCACCAGAACGGGCACGTTGCCCCTTGTGGCCACGACCGGATGTTTTCCCATGGCCGCTACTTTCTCCGATTCCAAGGCGTTTACGGCGATGCTTGGCACCCGGGCGGGGGGCAAGATTGTGAAGTCGCATAGTTGTCATTTAAAGAATCCTGTTAAGCTTGAAGATATTAAGCGGCGATAGGCTCAGATTTTACGGGATCATGAAATTTCTTACCGCGAAGTTTCATGATTTCGCTCTTGGGGCGAAGACTGGTCAGAGCAGCAAGTGTCGCTTTGACAACGTTGGAATGATTGCTGGATCCCAAGGACTTCGCAAGAACGTCACGAATTCCAGCTGCTTCGATCACGGCTCTCACCCCGCCTCCGGCGATCACCCCCGTACCGGGAGATGCAGGACGCAAAAGAACACGGCCGCCGCCAAATTCACCGAAGGTCTCATGAGGAATCGTATTGTCAGCAATCGAAACAGGAACCATCGCCTTACGCGCCGCCTCCGATCCCTTGCGGATTGCTTCGCTCACCTCATTGGCTTTTCCGAATCCGATGCCTACACGGCCTTTCATGTCACCGGTGACGATTAGTGCGCTGAAACTGAAACGGCGACCACCTTTTACAACCTTTGAGCATCGGTTGATGAAGACAACTTTCTCAATAGTATCCTTTGGCGTATCATCAACTGGTTTGTCACGGCGTGTTCCGCGTTTGGGGCGTTTGTCATCCATAAAATATTAGAACTGAAGTCCTCCGTCACGGGCTGCGTCAGCCAGCGCCTTGATCTTTCCATGATACATGAAACCGCCACGATCAAAAACAACCTTGGCTATGTTTTTTGCAAGACCACGCTCGGCAATTAGTTTCCCAACCTTGAGGGCTGTCGCAACATTGGCGCGGCTTGAAGCGTCTTTACGGAATGAATCCTCGGTCGTGTTGACGCTGGCAAGAGTTGCTCCCGACACGTCGTCGATGACCTGGGCGGTGATGTGCTGACCGGAAAAATGAACCGCGAGACGTGGCCGTTCTGATGTGCCTGAAACCTTCTTGCGAAGGCGTACATGGCGTAGTTTTCTTGAATTTGTGGCTGACATGGAATGTTGATGCTTCGGTTATTGGACTGTTTTGCCCTCTTTACGACGAACTTGCTCGTCGGAGTAGCGGATTCCCTTGCCCTTGTAAGGCTCTGGCGGGTAATACGCGCGGATATCAGCGGCTACCTGACCAACGAGATGCTTGTCGATCCCCTCCACAGAGATCTTCGTGTTGTCGGTGACGGCAATCTTGATTTCTGACGGGATGGCAAAAAGAATGGGGTGGGAATAACCGATCGAGAGATCAAGTTTGTCCCCCTTGACAGCGGCCCTGAAGCCGACACCTTGGATTTCAAGATCCTTGCGAAAGCCTTTGGAAACTCCGGTCACCATGTTATTGAGAAGCGCCCTGCTAAGACCATGCAAGGCCCTGGTGGAACGCTCATCATTTGCCCTGGAAACCGTTAATGTTGAGCCTTCGGAAGAAATTGCGATAGCCTTGGGGAGCTCCCAAGTCAGCTTGCCCTTGGGACCCTCGACGATAACCTCATTGCTGGGAGCAACGGTTACCTTGACTTTGTCGGGGAGGGAGATGGGTGTTTTACCGATTCGTGACATGGCGGCAGATTGGTTACCAGATGTAGGCGAGGAGTTCTCCTCCGACCTTTTGTTTGCGAGCATCGTGTCCGGAGAGGACACCTCTTGAAGTGGAAATGATGGAAATACCGAGCCCACCGAGGACACGGGGAATTTCCTCACTACCCACGTAACGGCGAAGACCGGGACGGCTGATACGGCGCAAACCGGCGATAGCGGAAGTCTTTCCTACATAACGCGGACGAATCTTGATGCGAGGGTGAGCCTCGGACCTGTCCAGTTCATACTCCTCTATGTACCCCTCACGTTTGAGGATCGAGACGATATCGCTCTTGATCTTGGAATAGGGTACGAAGAACTCTGTCTTTTGAACGCTGACCGCGTTACGTACTCGGGTGAGAAGGTCTGCTATGGGATCAGTAAGTGCACTCATGGAAATTATGCGGATGCGATTTCAGAAACGCTCGAGGACTCTATCGTCTCCTCCTCTTTTTCAACTTTTTCAACTTTCTTGGCATTACGTCCGGCAAATGGCATGCCCAATTCAGTCAACAATGCCTTGGCCTCATCATTACTCTTGGACGAAGTGACGATCGTGATGTCAAAACCGATATTTCTCTTGATTTTGTCAAGTTCCACCTCAGGGAAGATTGATTGGTCTGTAACGCCAAGGGTATAATTTCCATTCCCGTCAAAAGCACGATTGGAGACACCACGGAAGTCACGGATCCTAGGAAGAGACATCTTGATAAGGCGCTCCAGAAACTCATACATGAGTCGTCCCCGTAGCGTCACTTTTGCACCAATTGGTTGGCCTGCACGAAGCTTGAAGTTGGAAATTGCTTTTTTCGCAATGGTCTCCACTGGTTTCTGGCCGGTGATCAGTTGGAGTTCATCCTTCGCAATTTCCAAAGCGGCCTTTACGTCAGGAGCGGATGCGATCGATGTGTTGATGACAACCTTCATTAAACGAGGCACTTGGTGGACGTTCTTGTAGCCGCGCTTCTCCTTGAGGGCGGGAATGACACGCGTGGTGTACTCGTTTTGAAGTTCTGCAATGGGCAATGACATGTCGGGCTTGGGTTATTCGGCTTTAGGAGTCTTCTCTTTCTTTGCTGCCTTGGATGGCTTGGAGGCCTTGACTTCCTTGGGAGTGGCTGCATCAGATGATAAGCTGGCTCCTTTCTGGAGAAGTTTTACGTTGGAAATATGAAGGGGGCCCTCACGTTCGATGATGGCGCCATTGGGTTGCTCCTGTGAGCGACGGACGTGCTTCTTGATCATGCGTACGCCCTCGATCACCACCTGGTGCTTGGCACGATTGACTTGGAGAATTTTTCCCTCGGAGCCGCGATGATTTCCCGAGATGACCTTCACGAGGTCACCTGCGTGTACGTGAGTTTTGATGAGTTGCTGTGCTGGCATGTTCGTAAAAAGCTAGAGTACCTCTGGTGCAAGCGAGACAATCTTCATGAAGTTTTTTTCACGAAGTTCACGTGCAACCGGTCCAAAAATACGAGTCCCCCGAGGATTGAGATCTTTGTCAATGATAACAATAGCATTACTATCAAAGCGCAGATAAGACCCGTCTTCCCTCCGGACAGGTTGACATGTGCGTACAACGACAGCCCTGACGACATCACCCTTTTTGACCGTACCACCGGTGGCGGCTTCCTTCACGTTGGCGGTGATGACATCCCCAACGCGGGCAACAAGGGTGCGCTTACCGATAACGCCGATCATTGTGGCCATGCGGGCACCCGTGTTGTCGGCAACGTCAAGTCTTGAGCGAATCTGGATCATGATGATTTGTCCTGAATAAAAATGTTGGCTTAGTGTCGGATCACCTCGACGAGGCGCCAGCGTTTGAGGCGACTGAGTGGGCGAGTCTCCATGATGGAAACCCTATCACCGACCTTCGCCTCGTTCTTTTCGTCGTGCACGTGGAATTTCTTCACTTGCTTCACGATCTTGCCGAAAAGCGGATGAGGCACCCTGGTGATGGACTTGACTACGATTGTCTTGTCCATCTTGTCTGAAACAACCTCGCCAACCCGTGTTTTACGGAGTGATCGTGCGTCGTCTTGGGAAGTTATAGTGTTGGCGGTATCGTTCATCGTTGCGAGAATTTCTTACTGAGTCTTAGTCTTGGCAGTCAGCACCGTTTCTACCCTTGCAATCTCATGACGCAGGGTGCGAAGGAGATGTGGTTTTTCAAGTTGACCTGCCTGCTGCTGCAGGCGGAGATGGAAAATCTCCTGACGCAGTTCCTTCTTACGGGAAGACAACTCATTAGGGGTCAATTCGCGGATTTCGTCAAGATTCATATTGTGTTCCGTTGATCTTTTAGGAGGCGTGGTGACGCGTGATGAACTTGGTGCGGATTGGAAGCTTGTTCGCTGCAAGTCGCAGCGACTCGCGGGCCACTGTCTCCGAGACACCATCAAGCTCGAAAAGGATATTTCCGGGTCGGACAGTCGCAACCCAGTACTCAGGCTGTCCCTTTCCTTTTCCCATTCGGGTCTCGGGTGGACGTGCAGTCACGGATTTGTCGGGGAAGATTCGAATCCAGAGCTTGCCTTTGCGCTTCATGTTACGCGTCAGAGCGACACGCGCCGCCTCGATCTGGGTATTTGTGATCCAGGCGCGGTCCAAGGTCTGAAGACCAAACTCACCGAAATCGATATTGATATTGCGGGAAGCGGTTCCCGTGCGGCTTCCACGTTGGGTCTTACGGTACTTAACTCTTTTGGGTAGCAAGGGCATGATGGGTCTCCTTTATTGATCCTTTGAAATTCAGGCTACGACGGGTTCGGACGCGCCGATTGATACCGGAGCGGGTGCTACATTCTTGGTTTCATCGGCCTTCTCTGGCTTTTTACAGATCCAGCACTTGACACCGATCTTACCGGCAAGCGTATCCGCCTCTGCAAATCCGTAATCAATCGTCTTTCTGAGTGTGTGAAGGGGTATGGTTCCGTTCCTGACTACCTCGGTACGGGCAATTTCCGTCCCACCAAGGCGACCGCTTGCGCGGATCTTGATACCATCTGCACCCATATCCATCGCGATTTGCATCGCCTTCTTCATGGCGCGGCGGAATCCGATACGGCGCTCAAGCTGGCCTGCAACACTTTCTGCGACAAGAGTAGCATCAAGTTCAGGTTGTTTGATTTCAATAATGTCGATCTTGGCCTGTTTGCCTCCGGCAAGTCGGGAAACTTCGCGGGTCATAGTCTCGATCTCCGATCCCTTGCGCCCAATGACTATGCCTGGACGGGCCGTGAAAATGGTTACGCGAACACTGTTCCAGGCACGCTCGATAACGATTCGGGAGACTGCCGCTGTCTTGAGCTTCTTTTTAAGCCATCCGCGGATCATCTGATCAGCGTGAAGAAAATCAGCAAACTCCTTCTCGGAGGCATACCAACGTGAAGTCCAATCCCTCGTAATGGGGAGGCGAAAGCCGATGGGGTTAACTTTTTGTCCCATAGAATAGTGTGTTCGTGTGAGTGGTTGGTGATTAAGGCTGCTCGGTTTCGGTCAGGACAGCTGGTGTGGGTGCTGGCTTTTTACGTCCCTTTGATGAGGCGGCTTTGTCCGCCCTTCTAACGATGGGAACTTCATCCGTAAGCACAATCCTGATATGACTGCTTCTCTTGCGAATTGGACCGGCGCTTCCCCTGGCTTTGGGACGAATACGTTTGATGGTGGGAGCTTCTCCGATCACGGCCTCCCGGATGACAAGGAGTTCAGGACGGATGTTGTTGTTATGCTCCGCATTGGCAATTGCACTCTTGAGTGTTTTTGCAATGAGGGGGGCCGCTTTTTTGGGAATGAAAGCCAGTTGCTGTAATGCGTCGATGGCTGGGAGTCCTTGGATCTCACGACTGACCTCACGGGCTTTGAAAGCTGAGATGCGCGCGTAGCGGTGGGTGGCGATGACTTGCATGGGTAAGTTGGTTAAACGTGAAAAAATGCTATCTTGTGGTATCGATTCTGAGAGTGTCCCCGGCTTGCACCGATTCCGAAGAGTTTGAGGATTGAACAATAGCCCCGCTAATTGACTTGCGAACATCCACCATCCGGACACTCGCAACTTGGCGGTTACCCCTCCAGACCTGAAAGGGCATTCCGATCTTGACTCCCTGATCTGCTCCAAGGTTTGAAACGACAAGGGACATATCGGGCTTGTAATCAACGACGGAACCATTGTTCAGGCCAGACGCAGTAACTTTGGACTCCTTCTGAAGAAGGAGGGATGTGGACCGGAGATCCTCTTCCACCCTGAGTCTTGACTTGGCATCAATCCCTTCGGAGTTCTTCAACAACCCAAGCACGGACTCGGAGAGCCTTGCAAGTTGATCCTTGGCGGCATCTTTTTCGTTTTGGAGAAGGCGGAGGTCACGAACCGCTGCGATCAGACGATCCCGCAGTTTCTGAATTCCATTATCGCCTTCCTGAAGTCCAAGGCCGAGGGCTTCTATTCTTTCATTGAGTTCCTCCGACTTGCGCTTGAAGAGCTCGGTCTCCCCGTTTGCCACTGCGAGGCTCTCGGTAAGGGCAGTGATCGTTGCCCTGGAAAGGATTAACTTCTCGCGCAAAGGTGCAACACTCCCCTCCCCCTGAGAGTCCTGGGCAACCGCTTCCGCAATCGAAAGCCCGAGAAGGGCTACGATCGTAGCGGTTGACAGGCAACCGTTTGAAGCGTTCGTTGGCAAGGGCATAAGGGTATGTGAGACGTGAGGAACTACTTGGTTACTTTTGCCGTATGAGAACCGTGCTTCTTAAAGATGCGCGTCGGTGAAAATTCACCAAGTTTATGACCTACCATGTTCTCAGTGACAAACACCGGAATGAATGAACGACCATTGTGCACATTGAATGTGTGACCGACGAAATCGGGAGTAACTGTCGAGCGACGAGACCAGGTCTTGATTGGCTTCTTCGTGTTACTCTCGTTGAGTTTGTCGATCTTCTCCAGGAGTTTCCACTCCACAAAAGGTCCTTTTTTTAGCGAACGGGCCATGGTGAATTATTTCTTTTTGCGACGCGCCACAATGAAGCGATCGCTTTGTTTGTGTTTCTGCCTGGTTTTGAATCCCTTGGAGAGTTGTCCCCAAGGGCTCATAGGATGGTGGCGACCGCCTCCACCTTTGCTCTTACCTTGACCGCCACCCATCGGATGGTCGACAGGGTTCATCGCCATTCCACGGGTCTGAGGTCGGATGCCAAGCCAACGAGACCTTCCGGCCTTACCGCTGACTACGTTCATATGCTCGATATTTCCAACCTGCCCGATCGTGGCGTAGCAGTTCTCATTCACGCGGCGCAACTCCCCGGAGGCCATCTTGATGAGTGCGTATCCTCCCTCCCTGTTGTTCAGGATCGCCTGCGATCCGGCGCTACGGACAATCTGTCCACCGCGACCAGGAATGAGTTCTACATTGTGAATGGCGAGACCGAGAGGAATAAATTTCAGTGGGAGCGCATTACCTACGTTAGGCTCTGACTTTTCACCCGCGGAAACCTTGCTTCCTACGGAAAGTCCGCTTGCGGCAATGATGTAGGCCTTCTCTCCGTCGGCATACTGGATGAGGGCAAGACGGGCCGAACGGTTTGGATCGTACTCAATCGCAATGACATCGGCCTCGACATCCCGACGTACCCGCTTGAAATCAATGATACGATATTTCCGCTTATGTCCCCCTCCACGATGACGCGATGTCTTCCGTCCATTATTGTTGCGTCCACCCGTGCGGTTTTTTGTTTCTAAAAGAGACTTCTCGGGCTTGCTCTTGGTGATCTCCTCGAATGAAGGGAGGGCCTTGAACCTTTGGGATGGGGTTAGTGGCCGGAATGTTTTAAGTGCCATGGTCGTGTGGTCCTTGATTGATTAAGCAATATCGATCTTCTCACCGGGAGCGAGAGTCACAATTGCCTTTTTCCAGTGTGCTTGTCGGCCGAAATCAGCACGACGCTCGCGCTTTTTCTTGCCTGCATATTGCGCTGTGTTCACTGCGGAAACCTTCTTCTTGAAGAGTGTCTCAATGGCACGCCTGATTTCGATCTTGTTCGCGTTGGTTGCGACGCGAAAAACATACTTATTCAGTTTTTCGGAAAGAAGGCTTGCCTTCTCTGTCACAAGGACGCTGCGGATGATGTCGTGTGCTTCTTTCATGCAGTGATGCGTTGTCCAAGTGCTTCAAGAGCGTCCTTGGTGATGATGATCTTGTCGAATGCGAGGAAATTCTCGGTATTCACCTCGGCAGCTGTCATCAGACGACGTGTGTGATGAACATTGTTTGCCGCCTGATTGGTTAACTTGTCAAAGGAGACAGCTACAATGAGTGTTTTGCGGACATCCCCTGCGATTCCATTCACAAGGGTAAGAAAAGACTTTGTTTTTCCTTCCTTAACACCAAAGGAATCAACTACCAATACATCACCGGAAAGTATGCGTGCACTGAGGGCCTTCCGGAAGGCGAGCCTCTTTACCGCCTTCGGGGTCTTCTTGGCATAACTGCGGGGATGAGGTCCATGAACGACGCCGCCACCAACCCAGACAGGCGAACTTGCATACCCAGCGCGGGCACGTCCTGTTCCCTTCTGCTTCCAGGGCTTTTTCCCAGAGAGATTTACCGTGGCTTTCGTCTTAACGGAGGCAGTGCCACTACGGCGGTTGGCACGCATGGCGACAACTACGTCATGGACAGCCTGTGTCCCTTTTCCGTCAGTGATGATGTCAATGTTGGCTTTTTTAGCCGCCTCGGCTGTGAGAATGGTTGCGCTCATGGATTAGTTGGAGGCTTTGTTGGATGACTTCTTTTTGGATGGTCGCAGCATGACATACGTCCCCTTTGCTCCAGGAACCGCACCGCTGACAAGAATCACCCCATCAGCCTCACGAACCTGAACAATTTCCAGATTCTGTGTGGTGATCCGCTCGTCTCCCATATGTCCTGGCATACCCATGTTTTTCCAAACGCGTCCTGGAGTGAGGCGATTTCCGATAGCACCATTTCTGCGGTGCATCATGGAACCATGCGTCTCAGGCTGCCCAGCGAATTTAAAGCGCCTGACAACTCCCTGAAATCCTTTTCCTTTGGAGGTGCTGATCACGTCGATGTACTGGCCATCCTTGAAATTCGTTACGGACCAATCGCCAGCCTCGGGAGCTGTTTCCCCCTCCCTCAGGCGAAACTCACGGATAAAGCGCTTGGGGGTCGAAGCGGTCTTCGCAAAGTGACCTTTCAGTCCCTTGGTAATACGATGCTCTTTTTGATCGCCAAATCCAACCTGTACGGCGGAATAACCATCTTTTTCCTTAGTTTTGACTTGAAGGATGCGGTTACCTCCCGCCTCGATGACGGTGACGGGTCGAATGCGACCTTTCGTATCATAGACACGAGTCATTCCAATTTTTTTGCCGAGTACTCCGATGCTCATAATTCGAGATAGCTGAGTGTGAAAAGGGGTCAGATCTTGATGGTGATATCGACGCCAGCCGGAAGATTCAGCTTACGAAGTTCATCAACCGTCTTGGCTGTTGGCTCCAAGATGTCCAGAAGCCTCTTGTGGGTCCTGATCTCAAACTGATCCATCGACTTCTTGTCAACGTGAGGGGAGCGATTGACAGTAAACTTCTCGATTCGCGTGGGGAGCGGAATCGGTCCGGTTACTTTTGAGCCGGTGCGTTTTGCAGTCTCGACAATTTCCAGGGCGGAAATATCAAGAAGGCGGAAATCGAAGCCTTTGAGGCGAATACGGATGCGTTGTCCAGCGGCCATGGTCTTAGTTGGGTTTATTTTTTCTGGTCAAGAACCGCAGCCAATACTTGGGCCGGGACCTGTTCAAAGTGTGAGGGCTCCATGGAGTAAGAAGCACGTCCTTTGGAGAGTGAGCGAATCGAGGTGGCATAACCGAACATCTCTGAAAGCGGTACTTCGGCATTCACGCTGGTAACAATGGTCTTCGTCTCGATAGACATGATTTTTCCACGGCGGCGGTTCAAGTCACCCATGATATCGCCCTGATACTCTTCTGGAGTAACCGCTTCGACTTTCATGATTGGTTCAAGCAGAATGGGCTTGGCATTCTTCAGACCATCCTTGAGGGCGAAAATAGCTGCCATCTTGAAGGCCATTTCGTTGGAATCCACATCGTGGTAAGAGCCATCAACGATATCAACATGGACATCAATCACAGGATAGCCGCCAACGACACCATTCAGTGCTGCCTCATTAAGGCCCTTGATAACGGCAGGTATGAAGTCCTTCGGTATTGAACCTCCGACAGTCTTGTTTTCAATGGTCACACCCTTGCCCTTCTCATTCGGGGCAATCTTGATGACAACGTGACCATACTGACCGCGTCCACCAGACTGTTTGACAAGTTTCCCTTCACCGTCAGCAGATGTAAGAATCGTCTCCTTGTAGGCGATCTGAGGCTTGCCAGAGTTTGCTTCAACCTTAAACTCACGCAACATGCGATCCCTGATGATCTCCAGGTGGAGTTCACCCATTCCTGCAATAATCGTCTGACCGGTTTCCTCGTCGGTGAAGACCCGGAATGTAGGATCCTCTTCAGACAAACGCTGAAGGGCATTTCCCATTTTCTCTTGATCTGCCTTGGTCTTTGGCTCGATGGACATCGAGATAACCGGATCAGGGAAAGAGGGTGGCTCCAGGGCAATGGGTTCATCCTCGGTGCAAAGAGTATCACCAGTGGTGATGTTCTTGATTCCCACGATCGCAGCGATATCTCCTGAGTAGCAGGTGTCGATATCCTCGCGCTTATCAGCCTGAATCTGAATGAGGCGACTGATTCGCTCACGCTTTCCGGTACGAGGATTAAGGACGGTGTCGCCCTTGCTCAATTTCCCAGAGTAAACACGGAAGAAAACCAATTTTCCAACGAACGGATCGCTCCAGAGCTTGAAAGCAAGGGAACAAAAGGGCTCGTTGTCACTGGTGACCGCAAACTTGTCTTTACCGTTGTCAGGATCCATTCCTTTTGCAGGAGGAATATCGATCGGACTTGGAAGATAATCGACTACGGCATCAAGCAGATACTGAACCCCTTTATTTTTGAAAGCAGAACCACCTGCTACAGGCACAAACTTGTTTGCCGTCGTCTGGCGACGGATAGCTCTTTTAAGGATCTCGCGGGTAACTGGCTTTTCTTCAAGGAAAAGTGTCCCCACCT
The DNA here is from genome assembly GCA_903847935.1 of uncultured Spartobacteria bacterium. Classification (GTDB taxonomy): domain Bacteria; phylum Verrucomicrobiota; class Verrucomicrobiia; order Chthoniobacterales; family UBA6821; genus UBA6821. The sequence goes on from CAINEX010000019.1 coordinate 44,633, forward strand.
CCTCGTCCAGATCCGTCATCTGCGTGACAAGATCCTCGTAGGCGGACTCAGCAAGATCCTTCAACTCAGCAGGGATCTCAGTAATCGTGTAGTTTGAGCCCATGCTCGCATCATCGGCATAGATGACAGCCTTCTGATTCACAACATCGATTTGGCCTTGAAGGTTGTCTTCAGCACCGATCGGAATAAGAATTGGCCAAGCGTTCGCACCAAGCTTCGTGCGCATGTCATTGACTGCATTCGCAAAATTAGCACCGGTCCGGTCCATCTTGTTCACGAAAGCGATACGCGGAACATTGTACTTGTTCGCCTGGCGCCAAACAGTCTCTGACTGGGGTTGCACACCGGCAACACCACAGAAGACGGCAATGGCTCCGTCAAGAACACGCAGGGAACGTTCGACCTCGGCCGTGAAATCGACATGTCCGGGAGTATCGATGATATTGACGCGCATCTTGATGCCGTCAAAAAGTTTCACGATGTCATCCTGCTTGATCTGGTTCCAACTGCAGGTGGTTGCGGCGGATGTGATCGTTATACCGCGCTCCCGCTCCTGCTCCATCCAATCCGTTGCTGTCGTTCCCTCGTGAACCTCGCCGATCTTGTGAATCATGCCCGTATAGAAAAGAACGCGCTCGGTAAGCGTGGTCTTTCCAGCGTCGATGTGTGCGCAAATCCCGATATTACGGGTGCGCTCGAGAGGAAACGCACGGTCCGGAGAATTCGGGTTCTTGATATCGGTGCTCATTGAGGTAATGGGATAAAGAACAAAGAAAAAAGTTTACCAGCGGAAGTGAGCAAAGGCCCTGTTAGCCTGGGCCATCTTGTGAAGATCATCGCGCTTCTTGATTGCAGCACCCTGATTAGCTGCCGCTTCCTTCAATTCGCTTGCGAGTGCCTTCGACATGGGAACGCTTTTGCGCTTGCTTGCAAAACCAACAATCCATCTCATCGCAAGGGCCAGTTGGCGCTCCGTTGGAACTTCCATCGGAACTTGGTAGGTTGCCCCTCCAACTCGACGACTCTTCACTTCAAGACGGGGCCGGGCATTATCCATGGCTTTCTGGAGCACATCGAGAGGGTCAACGGCCTCGGAACCGTCACGGGTGCTTTCGATCGCCGTGTAAACGATGCGCTCCGCAAGGGAACGTTTTCCACCGCGCATGACGGTGGTGATGAGTCGTGCAACCAGGGGGCTTGCGTAGCGAAGGTCGCGTTTGACCTCTTTTTGAATGACGCGTTTGCGGCGGGACATGGAAAAGAAAAGTTGGGGTTACAGGTGAATTATTTCTTCTTCTTGCCAGTCTTGGCTTCTTCACCCGGCTTGGGACGTTTTGTTCCATACTTGGAACGTCCGCGCCGGCGACCATCGACTCCAAGGGCATCAAGGGTTCCCCGTACGATGTGGTAACGAACACCGGGAAGATCCTTAACTCGTCCGCCGCGCACCAGCACAATCGAGTGCTCCTGGAGGTTGTGTCCCTCACCGCCAATGTAGGCGATCACCTCTTGACCGTTTGTCAACCGCACTTTGGCTACTTTACGAAGAGCCGAGTTCGGCTTTTTGGGAGTACGTGTCATCACCTGCACGCAGACGCCTCGGCGCTGGGGGCAATTCACCAGGGCTGGTGATTTGGACTTCACCCTGACTTTTTGTCGGCCCTGTCGTACGAGTTGGTTGATGGTTGGCATGTGAAATTTTGGTTTTTCGGTCGGCACTCCTCGTTGGATCCCATTCAGCAATCCGTGACGCGTTATCAGCGAAACAAAAAACACATTGCTGTGTTGCTTGAGAAACCCCGAAGAAGCCGGGAGGTGGGAAAGTAGGGAAACCACGGGAATTCGCAAGAAGATTTTACTCTTTTGTAGCAGATATTTTAAAGCGACGACTCCCCCGGGCACTCTTTCATCAAGTCAGGGAACTTTTTACAGCCCCAGGAAATGGAGAGTCCATGCCCTCCATCGTCGCCACACCATCATTGCGCCAATTCGCAACCGAACACCTTCTCAACATTGATGCACAGGACTTCAACGAGCCGATTAAGCCCTCAATGAAAGACAAACGACATCATTATGAGGGTGATTTTTAAAATCCTAAAAGGCGTGATAAAAGATGCCTTCTTTTTGCAATGCATCTGTAAATCAAATCGCTCAGACATCGAAAGATCCCAATCCTTTCATGCACTCTCCAAACAACTTTTCCTAATGGATTCTCACAGAGAACCATGAGTCTGATTATCGCTGCAGCCCCCGTTCTCACGACACCATTTTTCTCAATCAGAATGAGAGATTGAGGCACCTTCGGTATTTCAATCCCCCACGCCTCAACGTCCTTATCATACGGAAAAAAACTCACAGCATCACGACTGCGGAGGCGCCATCGCCTCATTGATGAAGCGCATAGTCCGCACGCTCCATCATAGAGAACAACGGGACGGATTATCGGTTCTCTCTCCATGTGTGAAAGTCTATCCGTCGTTGTTGCATCACGGCAATGTTTAGCCCAACAGCGACTCCTCCGTTGCACTACGCTACAAAAGTCCGTTACGTTTTGGTTCCATGAGATCCGAAAGTGCCTTTGTTTTACGGTTCCTCTTTTGTGTCTTCACGTTACTCCCCTTGGAGGTACGGGCACAAAGTGCAGAACAAATTCTGCAAACTGCCCGCCTCAATCCAACAAGCCGTCCTGCCGAACTGAAGGCACAGATCCGTGGCGACGCCTCGATCACTCCGGTCACCATGTCCCTGAGGAACCATGTGATCAGCTTTGGATTCAAAGATCCGGAACAGACAATCCTCCTCAGACTGGCCCCCAGGGAATCCAAACTCAGCGAACAGATTTCAGGCACAACCCGACCGATTTCATCGACTCATCTCCATGATGAGGTTCGCAATACCGGCTTAACCTACGAGGACCTCTCCCTGGGCTTCCTCTATTGGCCTGATCCCCTACTGCAGGGAATGGAGACGATAAGAACCAGGGCGGCTTGGAAAATCGATCTGCAAGCCCCCTCCGGGGAACCTCTCTATGGAGTCGCCCGCGTTTGGATTGATAAGGAGAGTGGTGGGATCCTGCGCATCGAGGGATATGACAAGCACGGCCTGCTCCTGAGACGCTTTGAGATCATCTCGGCGCAAAAGATTGACGACTGCTGGATGCTCCGTCAGATGCGCATTGAAAGTTTTGTCGCCGGCAATCCTTCACCGATTTCAAGGCACTATCTGGAGGTGCTTGGGAAAAACTGATTGCAGGAGAGAAATGGAAGGTGCCCCGATTACTCAGGGGTCCATCACTGACACAGAGAAAAAGATCTAGCTATAGATCTAAAAGCCCCAGTGAAAATGTCCGAACGGCCACCAAGATCCCCATGATTGACTGCTTTGAGGAGGTGGAGTGGGGCTAGAAATTGGAGTAGGGGACGGCGTTGGGACACCCGGATTGCGGGATACGGGAGTTGGTGATGGTGTCGCCGAGGGAGAAGGAGTGGGATTTGGCATCGGGCTTGGGATTACAACCGCGGATGGAATCGTAGCGAGTTGGGCCGCATTCGGACTACCGAGCCCCGTACTGAGATCGTAACCGGTTGTTGCTGGATGCCCATTGCTACCGGAGGTGATGTCTCGAAGCCATGGAGACAATCCACTCTTACACTCGGCATACAGGTTAGATTGGAACGTCGTACCACCCGCATTACCCAAACTCTTGCGACGAGCCAGCAGAGCGGCCCACTGCGGAGTACCGACACTCGTCCCTCCGTAAACAGCCCAACCACCCGTTTGTGTGATAGGATCCGTAAGATAGACATTCACACCCGTGTAAGGATCGGCAACATAACTGACATCCGGAATCCCCCTGCCGGAGTTGACGTTGAACCCCGCCTGAAAAGCGGGAAGTTGCTCGTAACGACTGACCCCACCACCACCCGACCCCCAAGCCGTCTCGGATGAGATTGATCCCGTCAGAGAGTTGATCTGCAAGGATGTGCCGCCCACGGCAAGCACGTACGGGGAGGCGGCAGGCCAATCCACAACGCTGGCAGAGTCTCCCGCAGCAGCCACAAAACTCGTGCCTGGTTGGTTAAAATAGGAGTCACTTGCCAGCTCCCCGAAAAACTCCTGCGTCCCCCAACTCATCGAAACCACATCCGCTTTTGATGTTGTAACAGCGTAATTCACGGCCGCCAGGAGATTGTTCAATGAGTCGTCCGGAGAGACCACGACCACAATTTTCGCTCCGGGTGCCATGGCGTGGGACCATTCCACGTCAAGCATGGTTTCCGCAGCCCATCCGGAGTCTTTAGCCCGTGGTTGGCCTGATGGATAGACAATCGAGAGCGTAGTCGTTGGGAGACCGTATTGGGAACAGAATGCATTCAGATCCGACTGGATGGTAGCGCTTCCATAGGCCACAACCACGGCTAGCACACTCCCGGATCCATTACCCGCCGAGTTTGTCAGATTAAAACCGTAGGCACCTGCAATCTGGGCTGGGGTGTAGCCCGATCCGGGAGACGCAGTCAATGATGGCGGGATATCCTGATGCCTTGGGGAGCCAATAGTGTTGGCCTTGGGGCCGTCACCATAGCCGTACTTCCACTTGATGGGGGAACGAACCCCATCGGAGGCAAGTGAGGAGCCCACGAATCCCAATGCAATGATTAAAGAGGCAAGAATGAGGGAGGTTTTTTTCATCTTCTTCCTTTAAGACTTCTTGCATGAATGTCACAGACTGCAACTCAAAATTTGCCAAAAAAAACCGCACCTCCTCGACATTGGTCTCATTGGTTAGACCTTTTCGGAGGACGATGTTCCAAAAAGTCCTGATGGCCTTAGTAGCAAGATCAGAATAAGCAAACCGAATGCAATGGCATCCCGGTAGGAGGAAAGGAAGGACCCTCCCAAGATACATTCGCTCAGCCCAAGCAATACCCCCCCCACGGCAGCTCCCGGTAGGCTTCCGATCCCACCAAGCACGGCGGCCACGAAGGCCTTGATCCCGGGTAGTGTTCCCATCAGGGGTTCAATGGAGTGGATATTCATTGCGTAAAGGACACCGGCGGCCCCCGCAAGAGCCGAGCCAAGAGAAAACGTGAGGGATATCACCGCATCACTGTTCACCCCCATGAGGGACGCCGCATCTCGATTCTGGGCAAGCGCTCGCAGAGCCAGACCGAAGCGGGTCCTCATCACAATCTGACGCAGGGAGAACAACAGCCCCAGCGTCACCACAATCACAAGGAGATGGTTTCCTGAAACTGATACACCGGCGCCCAAAGCAATGGTGATGGGGGGCAAAAGATCGGGAAAGCCCTTCTGATTCACGCCGAAGAGAAGTTGCCCTCCGTAAGAAAGCAGCAGGGAGACTCCGATCGAGGTGATCAAGACAGCAAGCTTGGGTTGATTACGCAAGGGGTGGTAGGCAAACCGCTCGATGACTACTCCTAGCACAGCACAGACGAGCATCGCCCAAATCAACACGGCAAAGGTTGTCATCCACGCATTGGGGAAAAGACTCCTCGCTGTCGGTGCTGCATAAAACCCGGCAAAAGCGCCGATCATCAGCACGTCACCGTGGGCAAAGTTGATGAATTTGAGTAATCCGTAGACCATGCTGTACCCCAGCGCGATCAAGGCATAGATCGCCCCAAGGGAGAGACCGTTGATCAGTTGCTGGAGGAATTCGTGCATCGCTGCATCATCACACGACTCGCTCCCAAAATTCAATGCGAGCGATCCGACTCCCTCGATTTTATCCCACGATCAGGTAAAACCCAACGATGATCAGTGCTGAGAGTGTCACTCCAGCCACTACGGTAGTGTTCAGGGATCCCGAAGACATACGGATCCCCTCACCCCCGTTGGCACGGGAAAGAATCCAGCCCAACACTAGGAAGAGCAAGATGATGAACGTGCAATGGGTGATCCAATGATGACCTGTGAGTCCCTTCATAAAGGCCAATACCTTTGGGCTCTTTTCCTTCGCCGCCACCAA
>CAINEX010000020.1 GCA_903847935.1 uncultured Spartobacteria bacterium
GTTGGCACGGAGGTTGCTTACCACTCTATACCGCCCCCACATCGGGGCGACACAACAACACCAAACCCATGATACAAAAAACAACATCTATGGTCCGGTTGCTCGCGGCGGTCGCCTCACTGGCGATCCTCGGCGCCGTCACCTCCACCCTCCATGCGGACACTAATGCTCCGGCGGCTGCACCAGCAGCGTCACCGGCAGCTGTAGCGGCCCCGACACCATTCCCGACGCCTAGCACGAACCCTGCGGTCAGCGCTTTCTCGGCGGCAACCCTGAGCAATCAGGTTGCTTTCCTCGAGGCGGCTCACAGCAACAGCGATCCAGATCCATCGGGCATTGCGTATGAGTCCGACCCGGGTCACAACGCCTGGATGATGGTCGCCTCGGCCTTCGTGCTGATGATGACACTCCCGGGTCTGGCCCTCTTCTACGGAGGTCTGGTACGCTCCAAGAACATCCTCTCCATCATCGCGATGTGCTTCGGTATCACCGCGCTGGTCTCCGTTCTCTGGTGGGCCTTCGGTTACAGCTTGGTCTTCGGTTCCAATTTCACTCCCGCCACCGGCCCGACCACCTTGGGCTACATCTTCGGCGGAACGGAGTATTTCTTCTTCAAGGGGGTCAATTCGCTTCCGAACACCAACTATGCTTTCTGGGTCTCCCAGAATGTCTATTCGATCTTCCAGCTGACCTTCGCAATCATTACCCCGGCCCTGATCTTCGGCGCCACGGCTGAGCGCATGAAGTTCTCGGCCATCATGGCGTTTGTCTTCGCCTGGATGTTCATCGTTTACTTCCCTCTCGCCCACATGGTCTGGGGTTCAACCGGTCTCATGAACGGGGTCTGGAACGCGGCCGCAAAGATCCCTGCGATCGACTTCGCCGGTGGAACGGTCGTTCACATGTCCTCGGGTTGGACCGCCCTCATCCTCTGCCTCATCCTCGGCAAGCGTGTCGGACATGGAAAGGAGCCGATGCCCCCACACAGCCTGGTTCTGACATTCATCGGAACCGCCCTCCTGTGGGTCGGATGGTATGGGTTCAATGCCGGTAGCGCAGTCGCTGCCGACGTGATCGCGGCCAACGCCTTCACCACCACCACGTTGGCCACCGCCGTCGGTGCCCTCACCTGGCCGCTGATGGAGTGGATCTTCAAGGGCAAGCCCAGCGTTCTCGGGTTCTGCTCGGGAGCTGTTGCCGGCCTCGTGGTCATCACTCCTGCCTGCGGGTTCGTGAACTCGACGGGCGCTGTCATCATCGGTGTTGTCGCCGGTGTGGTTCCCTACATCATGTGCACCGTCGTGAAGAATATCTTCAAGTACGATGACGCCCTGGACACCTTCGGCGTTCACGGTATCGGCGGAACTTGCGGAGCTCTGCTTACAGGCCTTCTGGTCGATCCCACCGTCAACGGGAACCTTCAGGCCGTCTCTGCTGGAGCGCCTCACAATGCCGCCATGGATAACGGCCTCATCGCAGCTATTACCGATCACTCCTTGGTCCTGGCACAGGCCAAAGCCGCCGGGATCACGATCGCACTTGCGGTGGTAGCCACTACTATCATCGCCTTCGTGATCAAGTTGGTCATCGGCCTGCGTCCTTCCATCGAAGGTGAACACCAGGGTCTCGATATCGTTGACCACGGTGAGGAGGGGTACAACCACTAAGGCGGGGTCGGTTTAACCAACATCAACAACACACCTATGAAAAAAATCGAAGCAATCATCAAACCCTTCAAGCTTGAAGAGGTCAAAGACGCGCTCCATGAACTGGGGATCGAGGGCATGACGGTGACCGAAGTCAAAGGCTTTGGTCGCCAGAAGGGACACACCGAGATCTACCGTGGCAGCGAGTACACCGTGGACTTCCTGCCCAAGATCAAGCTCGAGATCGTCCTCGCGGACGGAGCCATCGAGGGAGCTGTGGCAGCAATCGTCAAGACGGCCAAGACCGGCAAAATCGGTGATGGAAAGGTCTTCGTTCTCCCGGTGGAGAATGCGATCCGCATCCGTACCGATGAGAGCGGCGACAAAGCTGTCTAAGCGGTGGTCTAAGTCACCCTAGTCAGCATCGACGATTCACTTCGTCATCAAGGGAAGGCGGGAACCTCGGTTCCCGCCTTTTTTGTGCTTTCAATTGCATGATCGGAGCTACGGACTCGACATCCCTGCGGGAAAAAGGATTAATGCCTGCATTCCAACAGGAGCTCATCCGTCAATCTGACCAAACCAAGCCATGAAAAAAATCGAAGCCATCATCAAGCCGTTCAAGATCGAAGAGGTGAAAGCCGCTCTCAGTGAAATGGGCATCGAGGGTATGACGGTGACCGAGGTCAAGGGCTTCGGTCGCCAGAAGGGACACACCGAGATCTACCGTGGCAGCGAGTACACCGTGGATTTTCTTCCAAAAATCAAGCTGGAGGTTGTCCTTGCGGACAACGCGGTGGAAGGTGCGATCAAGGCCATCGTGGAAGCGGCCAAGACCGGCAAGATCGGCGACGGCAAAGTCTTTGTCCTGCCCGTCGAAAACGCTATCCGTATTCGGACTGGCGAGACGGGCGATCAGGCGGTCTGAGTCCTGCGCCTTATCTTGGGATCGCCTAGGGCTTAGTAGGTGAAAATCGATTCTCCTGATAGCCCTCAGCCCTTCATTCCTTACTCACCACAGAGGAATGCCCTCAGGTCGAGGGTGCCGTGTTGTGAAGCTGACGCATTGACTTTTCGCTGGTGTCTTCTTATGCCGATTTTCGGTGCCGGCAGTAGGAATTTCTTACTCCCAGCCGAGTCGACGGGCACAGGATGATAGTCCCACGCTCCCACTTCCTCTCCAGAGGCATTAAAAAAGACGAGCTCAAGCGGCGTGTGTGGTGAGACCATCGGGTGCAGACATGTCGGAAGAAGCATGGTCCGGAATCGGACCCCTCCTGCAGAACCTCCACCGGGCAATGACATCATGGGAAGGGGGTATCCGTTGACCATAATCTCACACGAAGAGGGTTCGTTGATCATGATCTCAAGACGCTCGGTTGAGGAGTCAACACACCTCACCAGACCACCAGTCGGCGTAGGTTGCTCTCCAAGCAGAGGCCACGGCTCGGCGGCTCGCCTGAGCGTCCAGTCGATATCACCTACACGCTCCGTGGCAAGAATTGGAAAACGTAGGTCAAAGTGGGGAGCAAACCATTCTTTCTGGAAACTGAAGCCGGCATCATTGAGAAAACCAAGGACTTGCTCAAAATCCTGCATCAAATACGAGGGAAGAAGGTGAAGCGTGTGGAGTTGATCCCTCCATCCGATCAGGGGATCGCTGAAGGGGGATGTTACAAAGCAGGCAGCCAAGGCACGCCACAGGACATGAATCGCGAGGAACGAAGGGGCATCAGGAGACATCTCGATGGAACGAAACTCGACAAGACCAAGACGGCCGTTCGGCATGTAGGGATTGAAGAATTTATCGACACTCACCTCGGCACGATGGGTGTTGCCATGGAGATCCAGCAGGAGATTTCTCAGGATAGCATCGACGGCGGCAGGATCGAGTGGCGCCGGCAGCGACTCGAGGGTTCTCAAGGCTATTTCGAGTTCGTAGGGGATCTCAAAACAACTCTCATCAATGCGCGGAGACTGCGAGGAAGGGCCGATAAAACGTCCACTGAAGAGATACGATAGGGAGGGGTGTCTCTGGATAAAGCGGAGGAAACTCGGGAGGAGGCACGGCTTGAGCAGGAAAGGATTGCTCTCCAGCGAGGCACCTCCCAGCACAAGGTGGGCACCTCCGCCGGTCGGCACCTCTTCGCCATTAGTAGTCCGGCGGGTTCCCTTGAGGCCCACCTTTGCAGCAGCTTCAAAGAGAGCGAGCACGGTCTTTTCAAAAGTTCCCCAATCTGCGGCAGGCGGAAGGTTCACCTCGATGACGCCCGGATCTGGAATGACCGCTATGCAATCCCACTCATCCTCATGGGGGGGAGGATATCCCTCTAGGAAGAGAGGTTGGGAGTTTAGTGAGGACGCCGTCCTCTCGATAGCGGAGAGAAGAATGGCAAAGGTTTTCCCGTCAGGCAGCGGCGGGAGGAAGAGGGTGAGCAACCCATCACGGATTTCCGCCGTGAGTGCACAGGTCAGGGATCCTGCAGGAAGGCGATGCAGTGGCAAACGAAGACCGATATTGCTCGTTCCAGGTAGGAGCAGCAGATCACCTCCGTCACTGGTTGACCAGTGGTCGGTTTTCCAGATCCCCTCCACGCATTCCAGGGGCAGGACCCATCCAGCCGCTCGGTTCAGAGAACGCCATTTTTGCCGCTCGGCAGCAGTCCATCGGGTTTGGATAAAACCGTTCTTGAGCCGTGAATACTTAGGAAGGGGGGGGGATTCGCCGCAGGCAGCAGCGTTCAGCATGGCAGCGTGCACATCCTCGTAAACGGGCTGTAGGCTTCCTATAACGCCTAGCTCAACGGCTAGGGCCGAAAGAAACTTCCTAGGAGAGACGGGGTTCTTTTTCTCATCCGAGAGAGATGTTGTCTCCCGCCCGCACTGGAGAAGATTCCGGTCGTGCCAAAGAGGAGTCTCACCCGGAGCCCTTAGGATCATGAGCTTCCAGCGCGGGATGGGCTCGCCTGGATAATGCTTCCCATTGGAACGGAGGATCACCGAACCGGGCAGGAGGGTGCTACTCAACTCGCGGCAAAGCTTCCAGGCAAAATTCAACTTCTCCTCTCCCAACGCCTCAAGGTGCCATTCCGGGGAATTAGGATCGATATTTTCAGGGACGAATGTCGGCTCCCCTCCTTGGGTGAGGACCACAGCAGCCCTCTCCAAAAGCAGGTCCGCATGGACCCCCTGCGAGTGAAGCCCCTTCAGACGCTCAGTGTCAGGCGCTATCATTTTCGTAGGAAGGCAACTCAATGGCCGAGATACTCACGTCGTGCCGCATACACTCTCCGGCTTCACCCAGGTAGGAACCTTCCACGGGCGGTATTTCACCAGCCGTGATAGCCGTGGCTACAGGAACATGATGCGTCGAGGAGAGGATGCCATTGGTCGGGTCGAATCCACGCCACCCACCTCCCGGAAGATAAACCTCAAACCAACCATGGGTGTGGGCCTCAGCCATGCCTTCATCGCCAACCGACGGGGAGGCGCACAGGTAACCGCTCACATAACGGGCGGCGATCCCGAGCGATCTCGCGGATTCCATCATCAGGAGAGCGAAGTCGCGGCACGTTCCCTCCCCCCTGTCGAGGGTCTCCGCAGGTGACTGCACCCCGCTCTCGTGACGCTGGGAATAGCGAAACAGGGTAGGGACGGAGCAGTTCAATGCGATCAGGAGCGCCAGCGTGTCGGGTCGCGATCCGGGGAGCTCCCCGACCGAATCCCTGATGAATGGCTCCAACCACGAGCGGAGCGGAGCATGCCTGAATCCTTGAACTCCCAGGTAGGGTGCAAGCAGGGAGGTCTCCCGATTCGTGTAAGAGATAGGGAGCTGAAGGGAGCGTTCCTCGAGGAGGAAGTCAAAGGGATTGGTCACTTTTTGCTCGATCAGCACACTGCTGGAAATCAGAAGTTCCTCCCCCTTCGCCACGAGTGTGGCTGTTGCGAGAATATTCTCCTCGGCGTCTAGATTCCACCGGACAAAAGCCTGTGGGCTTATCTGGAGGGAGGAGCGCACGAGGTGGAGGCCGGGTGAGGCCTTTGGCGTTAACCTCAGCAGGTGGGGAGTGAACTCAACTGGAGCCTTGTACCGGTAGGAGGTGGAATGGTTGATTTGAAGGAGCATGTTCAGGATGTATGGTGGGGTTTAAGCCCAACCAGGCTTCTCTGGCCAAGATCAAGGTAACAGCAATCGAAGCAGGAAGGTCAGTCGGGGCCTTGACGGAAGGGCGAGAAGCTCCGCTTGGCAACGATGAACTGTCAGGCTCCAGATGGAATGTGTGGTACGAATGGACATCTCCCTTCCAATAAAGCAAACGCCATACCAAGAACCCTTCAGTCCAATTTTGTTTTTTTTCATCCTCATCCGCACTATCCTCAATCCATGAAACATATCCTAGTGACAGGAGGGGCCGGCTACATTGGAAGCATCTGCGTGGAAGAACTCCTGAATGCCGGCTACACGGTCTCCGTCTTTGATAATCTGAGCGAAGGGCACCGTCTGGCCATTGATCCCAGGGCTGCTTTCTTTCAGGGGGATCTCAGCGACATAGAGTCGATCAAGTTGGCACTCCGCGAATCGAAAGCCGAAGCGGTCATGCATTTCGCAGCCAATGCACTTGTCGGTGAATCAATGAGTAACCCGGGCAAGTATTTCCGCAATAATGTGGCCAATGGGGTGAACCTCCTCGAAGCCATGGTGGCCGAGAGAGTCAAGCGCTTCGTCTTCTCCTCCACCTGCGCGACCTTCGGCACGCCTGAGGCGATGCCGATCGACGAAACACTCCTCCAGAAGCCGATCAATCCGTACGGCGAGTCCAAGCTGATGTTTGAGAAGGTTCTGCGCTGGTACGGCGAGATTCACGGGATCACGTTCGTCGCCCTGCGCTATTTCAATGCCGCGGGAGCCTCGGAGAGGTTCGGCGAAGATCACCGCATCGAGACCCACCTTATTCCCAACATTCTCAAAGTGGCACTCGGACAGAAGGACTCCGTAGAGATCTACGGAACAGACTACCCGACACCAGACGGCAGTTGTGTCCGTGACTACATTCACATCGTCGACCTGGCCCAGGCTCACCTGCTGGCTCTACGGGCCAAGGAGAGCGCCTTCTACAACCTCGGAACCGGTGGCGGAACATCTGTGAAAGAAGTGATCGACTGCTGCCGTACCGTTACCGGCAAGGAGATCACGGCCATCGAAAAGCCGCGCCGCGCCGGGGATCCTCCCCGCCTCATCGCCGGCTCAGAAAAAGTGCGCCGGGAGCTGGGATGGCAGCCCAAGTACCAGGACATCCGTACGATCATCGAGAGCGCCTGGGCTTGGCACGTGAAGCACCCGAACGGGTATGGAGACTAATAGGAAAGCCTGAAGGAAGAGCGCGAAACGGCATCAATCCGGCCTCTGACCTGATGCTTTCCTGCCTTCATGATTAAAAACTCCCTTTTACCCATGGAATTGATCGATACCCATGCCCATCTCGACTACCCCGATTTTGAAGTGGATCTCGAGGGGGTCATCTCCCGTGCGACGGAGTCCGGAGTCACGCGTATCATCACCATCGGAACGGGCCTTGAGAGTAGTCGCAGGGCCGTCAGGCTAGCCGAACGATTTCCTCATGTCTTTGCCGTGGTGGGAATCCATCCGACCAATCTCACCGAGGAGGGCCTGGACTTTCTGCCCACACTCCGCGATTTGGCAATGCACCCTAAGGTGGTAGCCATTGGCGAGACGGGTATCGATTATCATCACCTGCCGGAGGAACTTCAGCCCCCCAAGGTGGCAGCGGTTGACTCAGCACTTCTGGCACAGAGCTCGAACGATCAGGAACGCCTCATTGCCGAGGGAGCCTGGAAAGCCGCTCAGCAGGATGCTTTCCGGATGCAACTCGATCTGGCCTCAGAGCTTGGACTCAATGTCGTGATCCACCAACGTGCCTCTTGGAATGATACCTTGGAGATCCTGAAAGACTATACGGGCAAGTTGCGTGGTGTCTTTCACTGCTTCGGAGGAACTCCAGAAGAGGCTCGGGATGTTCTGGAATTGGGCCACCTGGTCTCGTTCACGGGGATCATCACCTTCAAGAATGCGGAACAAGTCCGAAGAACGGCGACCGCAGTCCCTCCAGACGGCTACATGGTCGAGACCGATTGTCCCTATCTGGCTCCCATTCCCCATCGCGGCAAAAGGGCCGAACCGGCCCACACACGACTGGTAGCCGAGACGATTGCCGGCGTACGGGGGATCTCCATTGATGAGGTGGCTGCCGAAACGACCAAGACGGCGGAAGGATTCTTTAGATTTCAGAGGTAAGGTCTCATGAACCTTTCAAGACTGTTCCTGGAAAGCAGGGTGGAAAAAACCTCCGCGTGGCTGAAGGGGCTATGGGTGATGCTCATCCTTCTCCTTGCCGGAATCCTCACGACCGGAGTGATGGGAGGGTCTGCTGGCGTCTCCCAAGGGGGATGGGCTTCTGTCTGGAAATACCGGGATGTCTTCTGGCAGGGTTGGCTGCTCACCATCCTGATCTCGCTCTTGTCGCTGGCAGCCAGTTCCTTGATCGGACTAGGCGCAGCGCTGGCTCGCCGTTCCAGAATTCTTCCCTTGAGATCTACGGCACTCCTCTACGTGGAAGTGGTCCGCGGCACCCCGCTGCTGGCCCAGATTCTTTTTCTTTTTTATGTGGTGGCGAATGGCGTCGGCCTTCAGGACAGGATCGTGGCCGGCGTACTGATCCTTTCCCTCTTCAGCGGCGCCTATCTTGCAGAGATGATCCGAGCCGGGATTGAAGCCATCCCCTCAACGCAACTTGAATCAGCTAGGGCGATCGGATTCACGGAGCTCCAGACCTATCGATACGTGATCGCCCCCCAGGCCCTGCGTCAGATTTTACCTCCGCTTGCGGGCCAGTTTGCCTCCCTGATCAAGGACTCCTCACTCCTCTCGATCATCGGTATCGGGGAATTCACGCTTGCCGCCCAGCAGGTGAACTCCGCCACCTATCGGACCCTTGAGAGCTACCTGCCGCTCGCCGTGGGCTACCTGGCACTTACCCTCCCCATCTCGCTGATTTCCAAAATGCTCGAAAGACATCTCTGCTATGAAACTTGAAGCACTCGGCATCACGAAGAGCTTCGGGCAGGGCAACTTACGTCGCAACGTACTGGATGATCTCACCCTGAATGTCGATTTTCCCCATGTGCTGGCACTACTCGGGCCCAGTGGGGGTGGCAAATCAACTCTGCTCAGAGTGATCGCCGGGTTGGAGCGACCCGATGATGGCTTGATCCTTCTGAATGGCACCCCCGTGCCTTTCACCGATAAGAGCGAGGCGACGCTACGCGACTACCGCCGCAGTCTTGGGGTGGTCTTTCAGGCCTTCAATCTCTTTCCCCACCTCACGGCCCTGCAGAATATATCCCTGCCGCTGACAGCAGTCCATGGTCTTACGGAAGACGCTGCCAAAGAACGCGCCCTCGGGGTGATGGATCGACTTGGTCTTGCGGATCATCGTGAAAAACTACCCGGCCAACTCTCCGGAGGACAACGCCAGAGGGTTGCGATCGCAAGAGCCCTGGCAGTGAAACCTAGATTTCTCCTTTTTGACGAACCAACCTCGGCCCTTGATCCAGAAATGACATCGGAAGTCCTCACTCTTATCGCGGAACTCCGCAAGGAGGGCACCCCCATGCTGCTGGTCACCCATGAGATGGGTTTTGCCCGCAAGATCGCAGATCAGGTAGCCTTCTTGGGAGAGGGGCGGGTACTTGAGCAAGAGCCGGCCGGAGAATTCTTCAGTAATCCCCGCTCCCTTGAGGCGCAACGCTTCCTGGCAAAGGTCTTGGCTTACTAATTTATTGCTTTCCCGCGTCTCCTATTCTTAGCGATCGAAAATCGGCCGGGGCACGATCTCAAAAAAAAGCCCCGGAGTTTCCTCCGGGGCTTTCGTTGTCAGTTAACCAAAAAGGTTTTTAGAAAGAAGCACCAATGCTAGCACCGGCCCATCCAAGGGACTTTGCGGTGTAGGGAAGGTTCTGATCCTGATAGCTGTAAGCCCAGTATCCTGTGACGGACCAGATCTTGGTAACCTGCCAGGTGACAGGAAGTTGGAATTGCCAGTTGTTCACGCCTGTGAGGGCCTGACCATTGGCATTGTTGTTGTAACGGAACCCGAAATTCAGCTGGGTATTAGGATTGAAGGTGACCGACCCATCCTTCTTGATGAAGTTGAGCGGGATTGCAGCGGCAAACGCTGGGCTCAAGAAGCTGGAACCAGGGTTTACACTACCGTAGCTGTAACCATTAGCAGTACCGAGCTCCTGGTAATAGGTGAGGGAAGGGGTGAAGGTTCCGATGCTATTGGTATATGCATAGGATACATTCTCGTTCACTTCATTCTGCTCACCCTGATGAGCAGGCTTGTTGCAGAAGGAGGGAGCATTGAAATAGTTATACAGGGTATATCCTGCGCCGAGGGTCCACTGGCCAATGGCGTGGGTGTAATTGATGGGCACATCAAGCTCACGATATGCTGAGTTGGCTGCATTACTCTTCACTGCGGTTGCATACCAGAGTGGCATGGTAATTGCATCATTGGCAGTGATGTGCCAGGTTGGGGCGAATGTCGTGGAAAGGATTCCTGTTCCAGCGAGGACGTCAACACCACGGAACATGTAGCGGCTGTCATAATTCTCACTCACGTTGAAGGTGAAGGTTGGGCTGGCTGCAGGAGCTGCGGCCACGGGAGCCTTCACATCCTTGCCAGTGGCAACGGAGTTGGTGGAGTTGGTGGAGTTGGTATCCGCATGAAGAGCGGAGGCGCCGGCAACCGCCGTAAGGGCGAACGCGGCAAGGCGTGAGA
>CAINEX010000021.1 GCA_903847935.1 uncultured Spartobacteria bacterium
ACGAGGATGCCGCAGGTTAACAGGAGCCAGAGGGGGAGGAATCCAAAGGCGTGGCCGAGTTGTTCCTGAGCATCAGCCCCCGGAACCATGCGAAGTGCCAAGGCAAAGAGCAGGCTGATCCCGGCATAGGCAAGGTTGACGGTCACCCCCTTGAAGGAGAGAACGGTGGCCCGGTGATGCGAATCAACCAACTGGTTCAGATAGGTCGAGACGCTGAAACCGATCATCGTCATGGCGCCCCAGAGGAGGTAACCGAATAGAATGCCCCAGTAGGGCGGGTGTAGCGCCACCCCCACGAGTCCCACAAAGACCACTCCGGTCATGATGGCAAAACTGGTGCCGATGCTTCGGGTCGTGACCATCCTGCGGATCCATGGTGAGACGATGAGCCCGATACCTCCCATTGCGGCGCCGAGAACACCAAAAGCAATTTCTGGGATTTCGATCAATCGAAAATAGGAGGTGCTGAAAACAAGGAAGAGTCTGACCACACAATCCAGAACAAACCCGGCACAGACCACAAAGAGCGCCACTGGGTTCCCCAATAACCAGCGCCCCGCTTGGAGCGTGAAGCTATAGGCGCCGAAGGCGGAGGAGGCACGATGCCCCTCGGCATCTTCCAAGGAGTGGGGTTGCGGTCTCAATGGCTCCCGAAAATTCATAGCCAAAAGCAGAACAACCACAGCGCTGACAAGCGTCAAGACGAGGGGAAACCGAAGGGTCATCTCTTGATTTAAATGGGCATGAACCCCTATGAGGGCCAGCGTTCCATTCACAAATCCAGGCGCGTAGACGGCACCGCCAATGAGCATCACGATGACAAAGCTCACCGATTGCCAACGGGTCAACTCTTCCATCACGTGATGCCATTCTCCCTCGCGGCCACTTTCTGCCAGGGAATCAAAAACGATCGCCTCATCCGCACCGCTCGCCGCCCCCTCGGCCAATCCGCTCAGGATCCTGTTTGCCAGACAGAAGAAAAAAAGCACCATCCCCCCATTGTGGGGAGCTACACAGAGAATCACCATCTCCCCGATCATGCAGCAACCCGCTACCACCAGAAGCGGTTTGCGCCCAATCCGGTCAGCCATCACCCCCGCGGGGATGTCCGAAAGAAGGCTTGCCGCGGCCCAAGCCACGTTGAGCAGGGTGTACTGGATGGCCGTCAATCCGAGATCTAGAAAGAGAACCGCCATCACCGGGTAGTAAAAGCGCGCCGAAAAAAGGACCCTAAACCAGAGAAAAAGCCGCCAGTTCCTGTCGGCGTCAGATCGCGTGGTATGGAAATGGGAAACTTCACTCATGAATCCTCCATGAAAGAGGGAAAGTCAAAGGATGTGAAGGGATGAGTTTCTGCATAAAACGGTCGGGATTTCCTGAAAATAAAAATTCCTATATGGAACGCCATTTGCTTGCGAGAAGGGGTCACCTCGATGACAATATGAGGTTCGCGCTGGCTCAACCCGCTCGACCTCCCATTTTCATCCATCAACTCCCTTTCTTCAACCTGCCATCCCAAGCGCCCACTCCCATGATGAACCATTCCCTGCCCCACCATCAGAGTAGAACCTCCCTCTATGATCCGGCCTTCGAGAAAGATGCCTGCGGAGTCGGAATGGTGGCCAAGATCAGTGGTGAGCGCTCGAATGAGATCCTTCGCATCGGACTTCGCTCGATCTGCAACCTGATGCACCGCGGTGCTCTCGATGCCGATGCGAGAACCGGGGATGGCGCCGGCATCTCCACCCAGATCCCCTACAAGCTGTTTCGCCCCGTGATCGAGGGCTGGGGAAAGTCCCTTTACAGTGACACCGACCTTGGAGTCGGCGTCATGTACCTCCCGAATGACAACGACTATGCCTTGGCCAGAGCCAAAGCGATCAGCGAGGAAGTCATCGAGAAGCGTGGCCTCTATCTCTTTGGTTGGAGGGAGGTTCCCACGAACAAACAGATCCTCGGTACCAAGGCACTGCTGACCCTTCCCCACATGGAGCAGGTGCTGGTCGGCCGTATCGACGGGATGTCCGATGAAGACTATGAGCGCAGGCTCTTCCTGGCCCGCAATGAAATCGAGGACCGCGTTGCCGCCGACAAGATCGAGGGATTCTACATCCCTTCCTTCTCTCACCGGATGATCGTCTACAAGGGACTGCTGGTCTCGTCGTCGCTTGAGAAATTCTACCCCGACCTCTCAAATCCCGATTACGAAACGGCTCTCTGCGTCTACCATCAGCGCTACAGCACGAACACCTTCCCGACTTGGCCCCTCGCCCATCCCTTCAGGATGCTGGCTCACAATGGCGAGATCAATACCGTCAGGGGTAATCGCAACTGGACCCAAGCCCGTGAATCGGAGCTGAATTCTGATTTCTGGGGTTCAGACATCGATCTTCTCAAGCCGATCATCCAGCCCGGAGGTTCGGATTCCGCAAGCCTTGATAATGTCCTTGAGATCCTGACCATGTCGGGACGATCGATCCTTCACTCGATGACGATGCTTGTCCCCCCCGCATGGAGGGGAGACAAGGAGATCACTCCGGAGCTCGCAGCCTTCTACGAGTATCACACCTGTCTCTGCGAGCCATGGGATGGTCCGGCTGCCCTTGTCTTCACGGATGGCATCACCATCGGGGCCTGCCTTGATCGCAACGGCCTGAGGCCAGCACGCTACCAGATCACGCAGGATGGAATCTTCAGCCTCGGTTCCGAAATGGGCGTCGATGGGTTGGAGCAGGAAACCATCCTTGAAAAGGGGCGCCTCGCGCCGGGGGAAATGATCGCCATCGACACGTCGACTGGTGTTCTTCTCCGGGACAAGACCATCAAGAGCCAGCTAGCCGCAAGGAACAACTACCGCAAGATGCTCGACGAGCACTGCCTGGCCATCACCCCCTTCAAGGCGGATCAACTCACACCCGCAGTCGGCGATCTGGACATCCTGGACCTGACCCAGCGACAGATCTCATTCGGCTACACGAATGAGGAGCTCGACATGATCTTCAAGCCGATGATCAAGGATGGGGCCGAAGCCGTCGGCTCCATGGGAGATGACACGCCGCTTGCAGTCCTCTCGATCCGTCCTCGTCTTCTCTACACGTACTTCAATCAACTCTTTGCCCAGGTCACCAATCCACCGATCGACCCGATCCGCGAGAGGTTGGTGATGTCCCTCTTTACAACCCTCGGATGGAGGCGCAACCTACTTTCCGAGACGCCGGAGCATGCTGCCCAGCTTACCTTGGACTCTCCCATTCTCTTTAATGAAGAGATTGAGGCTGTCCGCAAGGTCGGAGGGGAGCACAAAAGTGCCACCCTCTCGATCCTCTGGAGGGCTTCCACGGGAGCCTCAGGGCTGGCCCCTGCAATCCGTCAACTCTGTCAAGCAGCCGAGAAGTCGGTTGACGAGGGGACGCGGATCCTGATTCTGAGTGACAAGGGAGTCGATCACGACAGCCTGCCGATTCCTGCTCTTCTGGCCGTGGGGGCCGTCCATCACCATCTTCGACGGGTCGGCAAGCGGATGCGCGTCAGCTTCATCTGCGAAACGGGAGAGGCAAGGGATGTCCATCAGATGGCCTGCCTGATCGGTTACGGAGCCAGTGCAATCAATCCCTACCTCGCGATCGAGACGATCCGGGAAATGCTGGAGAAAGGGTCCGTGGAGATCGGCTTCGCCGCAGCTCAACTGAACTACAAGAAGGCTCTTGAGAGCGGGCTTCTGAAGATCATGTCCAAGATGGGCATCTCCGTCATCGGGAGCTACCGCGGGGCA
>CAINEX010000022.1 GCA_903847935.1 uncultured Spartobacteria bacterium
ACGCGAACTTCTGATCTCGAGATTGTAGACTGAGCAATCAAAAGATTTTCCCGCGAATGTTTGTGCCTTGATTGTTTTGCCACCGCGTCTCTGCGCCTCTGCGGGAGTTTATTCCCGATCCAATCCCCTTCAAAGCGGCGGAGTGAACTTCACAAACTGATCACGGCTACTGGACCGTGAAGCTCGTGGTGACCTGCGCTGCCGGCTGGAACTTGGCATTCCCAGCCTGATTGGCAGCGAGGACTACTGTTCCTTTACCTGTCAGGGTCACTGTATTGCCCGCAATGGTGGCTGGCCCGGACAGCACTTTGACCACAACTGCTAGTTTGGAACTGGAGGCTGGTGGGACAATAGCAAAGGACTTTGTGGTGGCGTAGGTCTTGGTTGATATCGTAGTGAACTCAGCAATCGTCTGAGGTGCAGCCGAAACTGCAAAGGATGTGGTTACGGTAGAAGCAGCAAGATAGTTGGTATCCCCCCCCTGATTCGCCGACAACGTCACCGTACCACTTCCCGTGAGCGTAACCATATTCGTCAAAATAGTAGCCGGACCGGAACTGACTGAGACTGTGACATTCAATCCTGAACTAGCGACTGGAGGGGTGACGATAAACGGGGCGTTCGTGGCGATTTGATCGGCGATTTGGTTGAATGGCGAAATCGTTTGTGAAGCCTTAGAGACCGTGACACGGTTGGTTACAGGAGTTGCTGCTAGGTAATTGCTATTACCCGACTGACTAGCAGTGAGGACAACCGAACCGGCTCCCGTCAGGGTTAGTAAACTACCCGATAATTTAGCAGGCCCTGAGACACTTAAATTAACCGGTAGAGGAGAGCTGGCCGTTGGCAAAGTAATGCTAATTGGATTCGTGGTGAACGACTGACTACTGATCCCGGGGAATGTGATGCTTTGAGATCCCTTGGCCACGATAAAATTCGTCGTTACCTGAGGCGCCGCCAAATAGATATTGTTTCCCGGTTGATTGGCGGCTAGCACAACAGTTCCTGCCCCTAAAATCGTCACCATATTGCTTGAAATTGATGCCAGTCCTGATTTTACCGTAACAGTCACCGGTAAGGTAGAAGAAGCAATGGGAGGCGTGATGGCAAAAGGAGCCGATAAGTAGTTTTTCCCAGCGATTGGGGTGAATGCTCCAATTTGTTGCGACAGCTGGGAGCTTATGCAACGAAGGATCACGGGACTAAAAATGGTCCCGATCTGGCCATTCTCTGTATACGTCGAATTGGTGGTGATGAGGTATGTGACTCCGTTACTCGAGTTGTAGAATTTGTAATTGATCAGATCGGTGTTTGTTGCTCCGAAGACCTGCAAGGCATAGAGGACACTGTTGCTTGGTCCGGCGGAGGAGTTGACCACTCCAACCAAGGCATTGCTTGAGAAAGCCGCTAGCAAACTATTCGTATCCTGAATGGGCACTCCGTTGGTTCCCAAAACCTTGGCGTAAACATTCATGCTGCCAGTACCCACGACCACATTACTTGCATTCCATGCAGTAGGGGCAACAGCAGAAATCCGCTCATTACCGGACCAAGCAACCGCGATTGCGAAAAGAAAAACCGAAGAGAGTTTTGGAAGTTTCATTCTGGAGGATTGTTTGATTAGAAGCTGATTTGTTGGGGCGTTACCACATAGAGTAGAAATCCGGCTCCGGGCTGGAACTGGAAGTCACCGCCGAAGTTATACCAGTTTCCTGCCGAGTATGTTTCAAAGCTTTCCTGAGTCAGGATCGTATCGTTATTCACAGCCGTGACTGCATTGAGGAAGGTGGTGATGGGTTCCGCAGATTGGAGAGGGCATCCGATCCAGTTCCATCCTGCTGAGAGTGGGATTGTCGTGGGTGATGCCACGGGCACGCCTGAAACCATGAGTGTTGCCGTAGCTTGGCTGCTCAACATGTACATCTGTCCCGGCTTAACCGTAAAAGTGCTTGGTGAAGGATACCATGTTCCTCCGAAGTAGGTCGCTGATCCTCCAACCCCCTTGATGACATCATTGTCTTGCGCCTGATAATTGGCCATCACCGTGTTGATGGAGTTGCTGACGGGAAGAGTGTTGAAGGAAATCCAGTTCCATCCCTGATTGATGGGAATATTTTGCGTTGAGACCTCGTGGAGAGTCAGAGGGCTTGAAACACTTCCCTGCTGAACAAGCGATTGGAAGTTCAAGGTCTCTGCGATCGGAATCACCTGCCCGGTCTGTGCATTGAAGACTTTATAATTCATACCGCTTACGGAAGATTGCTGTGCACCCACAACCATACCGAAGGTGGAGGACCCGTTGGTGATCATGGCAACACCAGCTACATTGGTTCCGTTGAATGCAGCCAGCATGCTGCCGGGAGCCGTTACGGGAACACCATTGGTATCAAGTACCTGAGCGATCACCGTCGTGACATATCCTTGGCCAGAGGGCTTGGTCCAAGAGGGAGCGCCATCGAGAATCACGCTGAAGCTCGTGGTTACTTCCTGTGCCGCTGAGTAGTTGTTATTGCCGCTCTGATCCGCCGCGAGGACGACCGTTCCTGCTCCTGTCAGGCTGATTGTGTTACTGCCCACCAGCGTTGCAGGTCCCGAGAGCACACTCAGC
>CAINEX010000023.1 GCA_903847935.1 uncultured Spartobacteria bacterium
AAGAAATCCGTTGGGGTCATCGGGCTCGGGATTATCGGCTGTCGGGTTGCGGCCTCATTGCGCCGCGCAGATTATCCCGTGGTTGTCTGGAACCGTTCACCTCGTCCCGAGCCGAACTTCCTGTCCTCCGCCAGAGAAGTCGCTGAGTCAGCCGATGTCATCCAGCTTTTTGTAAGGGATGGCGAGGCCCTCCTGGAAGTGGTGCGCACCATCCTGCCGACACTGGGTGCCGATCATCTGGTGATGAACCACGCGACGGTTGGTCCAGATGAGACGATGGAGGCTGCCCGCCTAGTCTCTGAAGCAGGCGCCACTTTTCTCGACGCCCCTTTCACGGGAAGCCGTGATGCGGCGGCAGAGGGAGAGTTGGTCTACTACGTGGGAGGAGAGGAATCTGCCCTTGAGGCCGCCCGTGCAGTCCTTGAGGCCTCCTCGAAGGTCATCCTGCACACGGGACCTGTGGGATCGGCGACCTATGTCAAGTTGGCGACCAACATGATCAGTGCCGCCCAAGTCGAGGCGCTTGCGGAGGCTCTTGCTCTGTTGGAGTGTGGTGGTGTTCCGCTCGCATCGCTCAAGGAGGCACTGACTCACAATGTGGCGAACTCGGGCGTGATCGCTGCTAAGTTACCCCTGATGTTGGGGGGAGATTTCACACCCCGGTTCTCTGTAAAAAACATGCTCAAGGACCTGCGCTTGGCGCTCCTGTCGATGAAGGGGAGAGGAATCGATATGCCGGCTACAGCGGCGACCGCCGGGGCACTCATGGGAGCCGTCCAGTCGGGGTGGGCCGAGGATGACTTTGCCTCCCTCTCGCGCCACTATTCTTATTCCGGAAGCCAGCAGGAGATCCAAACTCTTGATCCCGATGCTTCTCCTGCAAGTGTGCCGACCGTCCCTGCGCTCCACTCAAAGGAAAAGAGGAAGGGCACGCAGGCCACTTCCAAACCCTGGTTCGCTTTCTTTCAACGATCCAAATCCTCCGTATCTTGAAAAGCGCTCCCATGGATGAGGAAAAACTCGGGGAGCAACTCCGGTTAGCCCGATCCGAGGGAGGATGCTTCCTTCTACCACGGCGGTTGCTAATCCGTCTCAGCGGAACGGATGCTTTCCGCTATCTCCATGGGCAGGTCACCAGGGATCTCACCCGCCTTGTGCCCGGAGAGGCCCTCGCCGCCTGCATTCTTACCCCCAAGGGGAAGCTCGCTGCTCCCCTCCTGATCTGGCGTGAAGGGGAGGATTTCCTGCTGGAATCTGCTTCCGAGATCGAGGAGGCATTGCTCGCGCGCTTGGAACGCTACATCGTAGCGGATGATGTCTCCATCACCTTGGAGAAACCGAGGCAGGTGGTGCATTGCTTCGGCAAGGTGGCCTTTGAGGGCTCAATATCAAATCAGGCCGGTCTCCATGTCAGCCGCCTTGGGATGCCCGGTATCGATCGTGAAGTGGGGGAGGGAGACTCATTATGCCAGGTGAGCCTGCTGGATCCTGCCGTCGTGGAGGCACTCAGAATCGAGAGGTCCCTGCCTGCTTGGGGGTCGGAGTTGAACGGAGAGTTGCTTCCTCCCGAGGCGGGTCTTGACCTGACGCACATTGACTACGATCGGGGATGCTACCCGGGGCAGGAGGTTATCTCGCGCATCAAAAGTGTCGGCAAGGTCAACCGCAACCTTCACCTCCTTGTTGCAGCACCGGGAGGGGGACTCCATCCCGGTCAGGCCGTGCTGAGTCGTGACGGGACTGAGTCTGGCGCCCTGACCAGTGTGACCACCCAGTTTGATACGGGCTCTGTGCTGGCCCTTTGTTTTTTGAAAAGAGGGGTTGAAGAGCCTCTTTTTGCCTTCGATCCCTTGACCGGATTGAAGAGAGACCTCACCATCTCTAGGAATTCCGGCACATGAACATCCGCCCATTTTTCTCCAGCCTCGCCTTGACCGCCTTTTCAGGGATCGCTCTTCTGAGCGGTTGTGCGACCTCGCCACGAGTGGTGGGTAGCGGTCCTCAGGTAGCCGTGATGCTTGTGAAGGTAGGCAAGGAAAAGAAGCCCCAGCGGATCGTGATCGAGTTGAATGATGGGGCTGCTCCCCAGACGGTCTCAAACTTCCGGGACCTTGTCAGCCGTCACTATTACGACGGCATGAGCTTCCACCGTCTGCTTCCGCATCACCTTGTCCAGACCGGAGATCCGAAGACGCGCCAATCGCTTCCGGCCAATCTTCTCCAGAAGATTGGAATCGACTTCGGGGACCTTGACCGTGAGGGAACCGGAGGTCCGGGGTACACAATCCCAGCGGAGATTCGCCTGAAGCTGGAGAAAGGAGCTGTTGCCACAGCACGGCTGCCTGACACGATCAATCCGACACGCGCCTCAAATGGTAGCCAGTTCTTTGTCTGCATCGACGCCCTGCCACAACTCAATGGTCAGTATACCGTCTTTGGCCATGTCATCGAAGGACTCAACGTGCTTGATGTCATCAGCGGGCTTCCCGCCAACAGCAATGACTATCCCTCCGAGAAAGTGGTGATTCAGTCGATCCGCTTGGAGTAACACACCCCCCAGCAGGCTTGCTAGGGGATGTGCTTTTGAAGTTGGAGGCGGTTTCGGATGAAACTCAAAACGGCTAGGAAGAGAGTGTCTCCTTCACCGGAGTCAGAGCTCCCTTTCCATTTTTCCAAGAGAGCAGGTTATTGACCAATAGCCTCGCCATGGCGTTGCGGGTCTCCACGGAAGCTGAACCCACATGGGGCAGGAGGACGACATTCTCCATCTCGAGCAACTCCTTGGGCACTTGCGGCTCATCGGTGAAGACATCCAGACCGGCTGCCAGGATTGTCTTGGATTTCAGAGCTCTGATGAGAGCCGCTTCATCAACAGAGGTTCCCCGCCCGATGTTGATCAGGATGCCGCATGGCCCCAAAGCTTCCAAGATCTCGAAGTTGACCAGCGAAGTAGTTTCAGGCCCTCCCGGGGTGACGACGATTAGGATATCGACCTCACGGGCCAAGGATAGGAGGCTGGCGTGATAGATGTAGGGAACATCACGTTTGGTTCTATTGTGGTAGGAGAGGGAGACTCCGAAGCCCTCAAGCCTTCGGGCGATGGCACTCCCGATACGTCCCAGACCGAGTCCCGTCAGAAGTGAGAGACAATCAGGCTTTTCTCTGTAAAGCGACTTGCTGTTTACTTGCCAGATAGACTGCATTTCTTTGCAAAAGCTAGCATAGTCGTGCGTGAAGCTAAAATCACAAGATTACCTCTAGAGCCTTTATTTTACTGGCTGTAAGAGGAACTGGGCAGGAGTGGATTCGAACCACTGAAGGCGATGCCAGCGGATTTACAGTCCGCCCCGTTTGGCCACTTCGGTACCTACCCGTTTTCCTTTGCTCTAAGAGCAATGGGGGATGAAAGGATGCAATCTCTTGTTCCAAGCGTCCATCAGAAAGTGCATTGAAATTTCTTGGGAAACGTCCCGATTTAAAACGGATCAGAAATTATCGATTTTTGGAGCTCCAAAGAGCTGGAAGCGCTTCTTCCTGGGCGAAGGAGTTGGTGAGGGTTTGAGATTTTCCACCAGGGAGGAGGCTTTGTCACCGAGATCGGATGATCCTCCTTCCACGGAACTCGCCTTCATAATCGACTCATTGGAATCGACAACTATGGGCTGGATCATGACAACCAACTCGCTTCTGGTTCTATTGTTTGCGTTATGACCGCCAAGCAGTCCTCCGACCAAGGGTATTTTGCTGAGGTATGGTATGCCCTCATCGGAAGTTGTTTTGTTATCCGTGATCAACCCCCCCAGAACAATGGTGGATCCACTGGGAACCCGGACCGTCGTTGTCAGTTCCTGAGTATTGATGACAGGAACCTCATTCCCCCCAACGTTGTTGGTCTGGCCAAGGGTATCGTTCTTCTGGGCGATTACCAAGTTGACCTCCTTGTCGGAGTTAATCAGGGGGATGACTTCCAACTTCAGAACGACCGGTTGATAGACGACCGTCGTGTTGATGGAGGTCAGGGGATTGGTTCCCGTGCCGCCAACCTGTTGGGAGGAGCTGTTGCCGGGAACAGGCACGTTTTGTCCCGAGAAGATCGTCGCCTTCTTGTTGTTACTTGTGTAAATGCAGGGTCTGGAGAGGATCCGGAATTTTCCGGTCGTTTCAAGAAAGTGGGCGTAGGTCAGAACATTTTTGGCAACGTACCCGAAGACATTGAGTCCATTGATTCCCTGAATGAGCCCTGCGGCATTCGTGGCCCCGCCAATCCCGGCCGTAATAAGGCTATTCAAGTTAGGGGTAGTTGCGGCGACATTGAGATTGTTTGTTCCCGTAGTCCCTATTTTTGCAAACCAGTTAGCCCCGTAGTCGACCCCGTTATCGAGTTCGAGGTTGCCGATGATGGCGGCCAGATAGACCTGTTTGGGCCGTTGGTCGAGGAGATCAATGATTTGCTTGGCCTTCGCCTTACTCTCGGGTGGGCCATAGACAATGATGCTATTGGCGCTGGCGTCCGCAATGATGCTGGTGGAGCCGATCGTCACCGACTGAGGAGCACTCTGCTTTGCCTCCTCGGTGAGTCTATCGGGTGTGTTGGCAACACCTCCGGAGGTAGTTGAGGTCGAGGAGTTTTGAGTTTGGCTCTGACTCTGAGGTGTTGGCTGAGACTGAGATTTTGCCGAGCTGCCCGAATTGGAGCCAGCCTCCTCATCCTTGCCCTTGAGCATGTCCTCCAGCACGGGAAAGAGATCGGTAACCGAGAGATAATTAAGAGGGCGGACAAGCGGTTGGTCAACATCCATGGGCTGATCAAGCTTCGCGATGAGTTCCCGGAGATACTTGTAATTCTCGGCCTTCACGATCACCAGGATCCTGTTGGTGCGCTTATCAGCGATGAACTGGGCCTTGCCAGAAAGCAGGTGAGCATCTCCGCCTCCGCTTGAGACGACAGCCCCCTGATTTGCTTGCGGCTGGCCGGCAGGACGAGGTGCTGACGACGTTCCTCCCTCCTTGCCGAACATCTGATTGAGGGTTTCAACGACTTTGTCGGCACTCGCTCTTTGGAGTTGAATGAATTCCGTGATGATCTGGCTCGGTTCGTGATCCACGACCTCAAGCAGGCTGAGCGCCTTGCGGATGACCGGAGTCTTGTCGGTGATGACAATGGCCCCTGTATTGGGAACGCCCACGAGTGAGCCATAGGCATTGAACTGAACGACTCCCTGAAGGATCTGCACCGCCTCGTCTGGAGCCAGAAAGCGCAGTGGCTTGTAAAAGCTCACCAGCTTATCTCCATCCTGAGGGAGCTGTGATTCCTCCAGATAGAGCGGCAGTCCTTCAGATCGCGGTGGTCGGCTTGGACCAAGGATCTTGACCGTCTTGCCGTCGACGGGGACGAGTGTGTAGCCGTTGAGGAGCAGGGAGCTTTCAATGAGGGAAATGGCCTCCGGCTGAGGGATGGGATCGTTGACCATGATGGAGAGCTCAGGGCCGGCAAGATTGGAATCCCTGATAATCCGTTTGCCGGTAAGCTTCTCATAAACAGTGAGGACTTCAGCTACCGAGGTATGAGGAAACTGGATCGAGATGGGATCGCCGGAAGTAGCTGTCGGCGTGGTGAGGGTGGCGGCGGGGGTAGCGGAAGCGGGAGCCGCAGTGGACGGCATTAGTGGCTGGTTACGACTTGCCGGAGCCTGGGATGGGGGGGGGGGAAGCTGAGCTAGCAGGGAGACAGATGTCATCAGGAGGGCTAGGGAGATTGTGGCCGACCCTAAAGATCGAGGTCGAAGCATTCTGATGGTTGAATCATTCATGAGGTGGTAGGATTTAGCCTATTTGGGTGCTGCGTTCTGTTGGGGAGCAATCACGGGACGGCGGATGATGCGGCGTGTCGGTGGTATGGTGGGCTGCTGGCCTGGTTGACCCTGTGCCGTAATGGGTTGTTTCGGCAAGGATGGAAGAGGGGGAAGTTGAACAGGGCCTCTGCCCGGCGTCTGGGGAGCGCCGGCGACAGGGGATCCGGGTGCGGGTTGTGGTGCAGCCTCAAGGTAGGAAATCGTTCCTGTTTCGGTGCCGACCCTGATCGTGGCCTTGGTGGGTTGCGTTGTTCCTTCGCGTTGAATGGAGACCAACATCATGTTCTTTGCATTCGGGGTGCTGGTCAGAAGCTCTCGACTCTGATCTGTGCGGTCAAAGACAAAAATCTGCTCCTTTCCCCCGATCGTGATCATCCCCGTGATGGCATAGCGCTCGCTGAGGGGGGAACTTTCCTCAGCCGTTGGAAGCGCAAACGGGGATTTCGAAATCAGGGACTGGAATCGGGAGATCTCTCGGGGCCTCTCCCAAGCGGCAGGATTATCCGCAGCAGAGGCCTCGGGTTGATGGGTGAGTAGGAGCAGGGCAATGCCGAGCATCCCCATCGGGAAGGATGGTCTCGTACGAGAGAGGAGATCTGGAATTTTCAGGGAGCTCGTCATGGCGCGGTGGAATGAGCGGAACCGGACGATCCTCCCTCTGATCTAAAAAACTGTTTCAGCTCCAGCTCAACGATCACATTCGGGGGTTGGGCATCGCTCTTTATGACTAGCTTCTCGATGGAGCGCCATGCGGTCGGGGTCTGGAGGGCAAAAAGCATCCTGACAACCCCTTCAAAGGGACCTGCAAATTTGGCCTGCAGAGAGACGGTCTTGCCCTGAGGAGTCTCCTCGGGCGGGGTAAGGTTCTCTTCCGTCACCTTGAGTCCGGCTTTTTCGGCCTCGTTGCGCTCCGTTTTTAGCAATTCGGCGCTGGCATCATCTGTGGACATCTCCTGCATGGGATGAGAGTTGATCCATTTCTCCGCAGGTTGGAGGGCCTGTTCCGTAACTAGCCAGGCTTGTTGGGAAGCAAGTTGATTTTTTGCGCTCTGAATGGAACGCTGAAGGTCAGCTCTCGCTTGAAAAAAGGCATGCAGTCCGAGCATGTTCAGGGCGAAAAAAACCAACCCGGACAGGATTAGCAAAAGTTTTTTCTCACTCGGGGCCAGTTGGCGCATTGTGTCGGGTTCCTTCCATGTCGAATCGAACGCTGTTCTTCCCGGCCAACTGAGGTTGGCCCGCGTTCCATTCGTATTCCTGAAGAAGGGGGTTGGCCTTCAGTTGTTCGATAAAGCGGTAGGCCTGACTCACGTCGGTAGCCTCTCCGGAGATTTGGAGGCGTCCCTGTTCGAGAGAGAAAAGCGTCAACCTGACCTTCCCCTCCTCCGTGGGTGTGGCGACCGCAGAGAGAAGATCAAGTGCATAAGTAGCGGGATCGACTGATCGCCTGAGAGTCTGCCACTGCTCCGATTCCAATTTGGCTTTTTTAGCCAAAGGATCCAGAAGAGCCGTTTCCGAGCGGATCTTTTTCAAGGCATGATGCCGAATCATCAGGTCCCCACTCCCCCAGATCAGGAGAATAAGGTAAAGAAGAACAACCCCCTTCACCAAGGAGAGGAGCCTCGCATTTTTTTGGAACTGCAGGCGGAGGGCAACAGCTTCAAGCGGCGGTAAGTCCATCGCCTCCTGGGGAAGATCAGGCGTTGGATCTGAGCCCGTCCCCGGAAGTTGGCTTTTCTGAACATTAGCATTTGGAAATGCCTGGTGCAGTTCCTTGGAGCACCTCTCCAGCAGCGTACTCGGAACGCTTTTCATGGTGATGACGGCCGGCGGGTGCTCGATTATTTGTTCGGCGGTCAACCTCAAGGCCACCCGCTTGGCAAGCGCTCCCAAACTTCCCTCCCTGACTCCGCAGAACCAGACCGGTTTCCCATTCCGGAAAAAGGCGAGATGAAGGGTTCCCCACTCTCTCCAGAGCACCAGATCAGCTGAGGGATCGGCACCCAGGGTGCGGATCGGTAGTTCAAAACGATCGGCCTTTCTCCAGTCCTCGGGCAATCCTACTCCGTTGAATGGTTCCTCAACCGCCACGGCAAGCACCAACCGGCGATCCTCCCGTTCACAGACCGGTATGACGAGGAGGGAATCCTCCATCCCTTTGCGGAGTAGGTGCCTTCCGGAGAGTTCCAGGAGGACCAACTCCCTGACATTCCCCCCGGTTGCGATCCAAAGCGGCCAGGCAAAGAGGAACGTCGAGGGAATGGCAATGACCCGTTCCGAGAGGGGAGGGACCCGATCCTGAGTGAGAAGGGGAGAGAATGTACCGTCTGGTGATCTCAACCATCGCTCCCAAGTCAGAGGCTCTGAGCCAGGTCGTTCCACAACAAGGCAGCCTTTGCCCTTCTTGGGGATATCACGGGAACTGCCGCCGATGTCAGGGGGCTGATTACCCCCAGATAAGATGTCCGGTTCTTCTTCCCCGGAGGCATGGTTCGCTTGTTCCTTAAGGAGGCTCATTGCTCACTCCACCCTAGCAGAGTTCCTTCGCTCGTCACGATAGTGATGCGGTGTTTGACGCCGTTACAGTAGCCCGTGCTTTCGATCCGGCGGATACTTCCGGTTATATCGCAGGTATCAGAGATGATTGCTTTTTGGGCATTGTTTGCTGCCAAATATATCCTCTCAACTTGTTCTATGTTACTTGGTTTAAGATCATCTTCCGTGCCTTCGATACCATCTTTGCCATTGCGCTGCGTGATCCAAGCATCTGCTTGTGCGGGCGTCAGTCCTAAGAGATCAGTAAGAATATCTTTAGGAGCATGCAGGATATTAATTTTTGGAAGATTATTGAGAGTGCTGAAATAGCTCTTCCAAGTAGGTTTGGCCTGCATAACCGGCCCAAAGCCGATAGCAAGCGACATCTCCTCCGGGGAGACGAAGGGGGCTCCTGGAGGAAGCCCGGATTTGCCAGCGGCCTCATACTCTGGTTGCTTGGCTCCATGGGGGGAGCGAAAAGGGTTGGGACTCTGCCAATCATAGAGTCCGTCGGCAGCGGCGGCACACTGGTTCATGTCGAGGCCCCAAGCGGTGAAAAGTTTCTGGAAGAGGTCTCGGCGATCCGGAGTCATCCGGAGCCATGTGTTGGGATTGATCAGTCCCGACTCATCCTTGATGACGACGCTATAGCCTTCGGCCCCACCCTCCGTAGAGTGCTGAAGAATGGGATCTCCTGGTTGCACGGCTTGCCCCACAGCAATGCCCGAAAGGGCCTGTTGGCGAGCCTGAAAAATTTTTCCCGCGCGGGTCTCTTCAGAGATCCATCCATCCAAGACTCCGACCAAGAGAACAACGATCCCGGCAAGGAGTGCGATCGTCCAGAGCACCATCGGGAGCGCCATGCCTGATTCCTTTTCCTTCATCATCCTGGGGGTGGGTTAGGGTTTGCTGGCTGGGTTGAGGGTGTTGGTGTTTACGGGGCCGTGACAGGCGGCACTTGGAAGATCGACTCAATCGGATCGGGAAGGTCGTTGAGTTCAAATTGAAGTTTTACTAGAGAAGGCCTGCTTCCCTCGGGACATTCCTCAGTCCAGTTTCCATTGGCATAGAAATAGAAACTCCATCGAGGTTTGATCACTCCGGGAAGCAGTGGGATGCCCGGAGCCTCGAGTGCATGCGTGATGTCGAGAGGTTGTGCATTCGGAGGAATACGTAGCAGGGTGATGGTGCGGGTCCCATCAGACTGCGGGCGTGCTGCGAGGACCAATTTCCCTCCCCCCAGGCTGGGAAGGCCAAAGAGATTTCTCGCTTTTTCAAGGATGATCCGTTGCTCGGCCTGTCCTCCTGCTCCCTTTCCTATTTCGTAGCTCACAGATCCCTCGGCGGGGAGATTGAGAAAGGCATCACGGGTTACCGTGAGGAAGGCATCCACGCGTCGGAGAACAAGCTGCTGATCCATGGCTATTCTGGAGGCGGTGATCGAAGATCCGACGATTGCATAAACCGAGGCTGCCAGAAGTGCCAGGATCCCCATCGAGACAACCACTTCAATCAGGGTGAATGCCTGAGTCTCCCTTCTTGATCTGGCAGAGTTGAAGATCATGGCTTTTGATACATCAAGATTTCGGCCCGATCGGTCTGGTCGGCGGCTTTGGTGATAATGGTGAGCTTTTTAAGCCCGGGGATCTCGGCCCCCTTGGCGTCTTTGGCAAGGAAAGGAGTGAGTGACTCCTCGACCCTTACGCCATGATTCTCCCGCGCCTCAATCACGCGGGGTGTGCCTTCGGGGGGGGGATCTGCCTGACAGTAGGCAAGGCGCGATTCCAGGAGTTCACGGGATGCGGCTCGTTGGCGTGCCTGAATGATGACCTGAAGTCCAGTATCGATGGCGATCACAAGACCTGTTACGGCGATCATGAAGACGCCGAGGGCAATCAGCACTTCAAAGAGAGTGAAGGCACCGATCCGACTGCCCTGCTTGCCCGAGGTGTGATCGAGGCGCGATCCGAAAGAGGAGGGCTCATGCGGCTTCATCATCTTTACCCTAGTGATCATGGAGCACCTGTCCCGTCAGCGCATCGAAGGAGAGCGTGATCGTCTTTTCGCCGTTGCTGAGACGCAGCTCCAAGGGTTGGCAAATTCCCTCCGGGCTGAATGTCCAAGTCTCTCCACGCTGCGGAGGATGGAAAGCGGAGTCGTTGATTCCCTTGAGTTGCAGGCTCCAACCGCCGGGCAGGGGAAGTCCTGCGATCCCGTTGGACGAGAGTTGCAACTCCTTCGCGACTCCTGACTCCATCGACTCTTTCCTGATCTCCTGCACCCGGGTAACCATGGCGTCTGATGTTCGATCCGCTTCTGAACTTCCCTGAGCATCATAGAGATAGGGGAGTGAGGCAGCGATCAGGATCGCCACCAAGGCCAGAGCGATCAGGATTTCCAGCAAGGTGAAGGCCTCCATTCCCCTTGGCTGGGCATCAGGATTTCCAGGAGTTCCCTTCCGCGTTACCGAATAGAAGACATCATGGGAGTCCACGATAGGCGGTGCCTCGACTTATTTGCCGATATTACCGTCCCCCTCGACCCCTTTTGGTCCCAGTGAGTAGAGGTCATATCCGTCCGCCTTGAACTTTCCAGGATTGTGGTAGATGTACTCATTACCCCACGGATCCAACGGAACTGATTCCATCAGTTTTTTCCAATGCTGGGGTTTTGGGTCACTGGATGGCATTTGCACAAGGGCTTTCAATCCCTGTTCTGTCGATGGTTTGCGGTAATTAAGCATCTCATAGGTGCGCAACTGCATCGAGATGGCCTGGATGTCGCTCGTGACCCGCTGTTCCTTGGCCACGTCGATGTTGCCTGCCAGCATGTAGATCGCGGAACCAACAAGCACCGCAATAATGCCAAGCACCAGCATGATTTCGAAGAGGGTATAGCCCGACTCTTGGCGCAGGAGAGAGCGGCGATTAAGG
Source organism: uncultured Spartobacteria bacterium (assembly GCA_903847935.1). Taxonomy (GTDB): domain Bacteria; phylum Verrucomicrobiota; class Verrucomicrobiia; order Chthoniobacterales; family UBA6821; genus UBA6821. The sequence continues at coordinate 11,321 of CAINEX010000023.1, forward strand.
GAGTTGGTAAGGAGTGGCATGGGACGTAGGTGATTTTATGCTAAGGCTTAAAAACCGATATTGATAGATCTCCTCCAGAGTAGCTTCCGGGTCAAGTGTCACCGGTGCATCATGAGGAAATGAAAAGGAATGTAGGGATTTGGGCTTCTTAAGGAGTGATTGTGCCCGGAGTCGCGTGGAAGAGGGCAGGCGAGGGGTTGCCGTAGAGTGATCCTGTGGAAAGGGCTTCACTGGTGGTGGGGGTAGGGGTGCTCGAAGGCTCCGCGTCCGCCGGAGATAATGATGAGGGCGCTGCAGCGGAAGGTGATGATGGGAGCGGGAGGACTGGTGGCGCTTTCTCGGTGGATGTCGAGGGCATGCTCCCGGAGGCGGGCAAGAGAAGGTCCATGACAGTATTTTGGAGATAGACCGCCTGCCCTTGATCGCCTGTTCCACGCTCTAAAGTGAGCATTACGGAATTTTCCCCCTCTTTCCAGAGCCCTCTTGGAATGAAAAGGGAGCCGTTACGCCATCCTGCAAAAAGAAGCTGTCCGGAATCGGCAATCACCACGTGGGGGTCATCCAGGGGGAAAGAGGCCATTCCGAGGGCACCGCACGGGACACCATTGATCTCCACCTTGATCCAGGAAGAGGGGTCGAGACCAGCTACTTCAGCGTGGAGATAGCTCCCTTGGGGAGTGGAGGCAAGAGGAACGACGAATTCAAGGGGGCCGTTACCCTGCGTTGTATCAAGGCGTTGGGGTGAGGCTGAGAGTTCGGCCCGAATCATGTTCCCCCGCTGGGTGTCACCATGCTTGATTGTCTCATCGATTCCGGAAACTGCCGATGCCCCGATCACGTGATCGTTACCCATGAAGAGTGCAGGCTGAACCTCGTCATCCAAGGTGGCAATACCCAGCTCTTTCGCGGGACGAAGTGAAAGAGAGAGGAGGCGATTGAAGCGTCCTGCAAAGGAGACCCTGATGATGCCTCCATCCAGATCCAGAGCCTGAGTCAGCAAGAGGGTCCGGGCATTGAGTCCAAGGGGCAGCCCCATGGTTCCGAGTCCGGGACTTAGCAAGACTCTCCCTCCCTCCTTTGATTGCCACTCCACCACCGGGCCTCCATCGCCGTTGTCTTGAAAGATCACTGTCAAAGCAAAGGCTCCGATCTCATTCAGGGTAGCCAGCGCCGGCACAGGAATGCTCACGGCATCCGACTCGGGTTGAATGGAGATGCCATTGGTGGCTCCTGAGTCCGTAGACCCATCATCCGTGACCCATGAGGGAAGGGGGCTCGTCGAGACTTGGGGTTGCAAGGTCACGGTGAGAGGAGCAAAGGATTCCCTGTCCGAGGAACTCTCGGCCTCAAGCTTACCGATGCCCAGGATGCACGTGAAGCCGATCAGCACAACCCATCCGAATCGAGAGAATCTGTGTGATCTGTTACGCATCAACCTTTCTCCTAGCCTCTGCCAAGAGCGTTTAGAAGAGCAAAAGGGAATCTTTTGTGGCGGCGTCAGGATCCCGCGGCCCAAGCCGCGGGAGTCTCGAGTTGGAAGAGCATTTCTCCCGCCTTGGGAACCAGAAGAATCCCCTCCTCTTCACGATTGGCGTAATCCTCCATCCTGATGGTGGCGGGGTCACGGTAGCCCATGTTGATGCGTTCACAGACGTCACGTGGAATTCCCGTAGCCAGCGTCACCTTCACGCGGCACTTCTCGACGCCGTTTTCGTAACTTCCGATTCCACGCACGTGCGTGCTGTGGGCGATGACACCCCACGGGTAGTCCTTGAAGCGATCCCATTGCCCCAGGAAATAATCACGGCAGTGGTAACCGAGTTCCTCGATCAGTTTGCCATGAACAACGGAGACCTCATGGATGTGAGGGGCATAGATGATCAGTTCCCCCCCGTCAGCCACGACCGGCTCCAGCTTGTACATGCACTTTCCTCCCACCCAGAGCTCGTCATACATCTGCGGAGCGCAGGAGAGCACGGTGTGGAAAGGATGTTTCTTGTAGGTGATGTGGAGTTGCCGGGAGAGCTCGGAAGCTTCGTCCCATGCCTGCTCCGGGGTGCCTGCAAAAAGTCCAGCCAAGCCCCCTTTCTCAACCACCATGCAGAGACAGCGCTTGGGAATGGGGATCAGCGCTGCGGCCCGGTCAACGACTCTGCGGACAGGGGTCCACTTGTGGCCGATGATCATTGGGTTGGTGACCACGGCTCCGAGCCAGTGGAAGAAGTTCAGGATCTCGGGTCCGGCCACGCCGGGAAAGAGGTACTTGTTTCCGCCGGAGAAACCAACGACCTCGTGTGGGAAAACAGGGCCGATGATGAGGAGCTCATCGTAGTCAAAAAGACGCTTGTTGATGTCCACTTTGACTTCCATGGAGAAGAGCCCGCCTGAAAGTGCGGAAATCTCATCAGCCGTCAGGCTGCCTACCTGCCTCAGGGCCTCGGGGTTGTCCCATTCGTGATTAATGAGGGAGACTCCTGCATAGAGGGATTTTCTCTCCTCGGATGAAATTTCCAACCGTTCGCAAATCGCCTCTTCGCTCATGGGGGCATGCGTGCCGAGAGCGATCATCACATCCAGGGCGGCTGTCTCGTGACCGATCTGGCGGTAGACCTCCTTGAATACCATCCCAAGCGGACAGCTTCGCGTGGAGTCGGGGACAATGAGGAGAACCCTCTTGCCCTTGAGTTCTGAAACGGGACATCCCCGTGCAATAGTCTCCCTCAGTTCCTCTGTGCTGACCTGCTGGTGCATGATGCTAATTAAATGGTCTGGCTGAGGAAGCCGCCGTCAACCCGCAGGTCAATCCCGGTCACGAAAGCACTGGCCTTGTGGCTTGCCAGGAAAACAACGGCGCCAATGAGTTCCTCGGAAGTGCCGAAGCGCGCCATCGGAGTGTGGGAGAGGATGGATGCCGCCCTGGGTGTCGGTGTGCCATCCTCATTGAAGAGTAACTTGCGGTTCTGTTCGGCAGGGAAGAATCCCGGGGTGACGGAGTTCACGCGAATTCCTTTGGTGGCCCATTCACGAGAAAGGAATTGGGTCAGATTCAGGACGGCGGCTTTAGCGGCGGAGTAGGCCACGACGCGGGAGAGGGGAAGGTGGGCGGAGACGCTTGCAATATTGATGATGCTGGCGCCTCCGTGCTGCGCCATCTTAGGGCCGAAGACTTGGCAGGGAATCAGGGCTCCGCCGACAAGATTGAGATCAAAGCTGGCCTGCCAGTCCGAGGTCTTGATTTGCTCGAAGGGGTGGTCCGGGGTGACTGTCACGCTGGGGTCATTACCGCCAGCGGCATTTACGAGGATGGTCGGGGCGCCAAGGGTCGCTTCGATCACCGAGGCCGCCTTGGTAACGCTCTCCATGGAGGTGGCGTCCGCATTGATAAATGCGGCTTTCCCACCGGCTTTGGTGATTCTATTAACGCAGGCTTCCCCGCGCTCCGCATTCCTACCAGTTACGGCAACAGTGGCTCCAGCGGCAGCTAATCCCTCGGCAAGGGCTCCGCCAAGAACGCCTGTTGCGCCGATCACGACGGCAATTTGTCCGGAAAGATCAAAAAGGTTTTTTTCAGTGGAATTCATAAGGTTGATATTTTCAGTATTGAGGTGGATTAAGCAAGCGAATGGCGGGATCTATCCAGCGTTTGTCTGGAAAAATCAGGGGGGGATTGGTGGAGATGACGCTGGCTGATGTCAGGATAAACTCGGGGTAGAACGTATCGCTTGCCGGCTCGTAGACCTTTTCACCTGAGAACCGGCCGGTAAGGCGGTATTCGTAATTGTTATCTGTTCCAACAGCGTTGCGCTCCCTGTCGGGGGCCAGCTTTTTCTGCTCGTTGAACATGACGAGCCGCGATTGCTTCCACGTCTCGCCTGGACCCTTGACCCACCCCCACATCTTGTAATCGACCTTATAAAATCTGCGGCCGATAAAGTAATCTCCGGGGGCCTCTCCCTTGATGGTGGCTGTGATGGCTTCCCGATCCTGAGTGGTCTGAAGAATGAGAGGGGCCTCGCAACCCGGGAGGAGAAGAATAAGAAGGAACGGGAGCAGGAGTGATCTCTTCATGCGTGAATGTTTCCCGGATACGGGAATTCTGGCGGTGTAATCCCCGGGACTACGAGTGATCAGACCGAGACGCGCATCGGCATGAGAACGTAGAGGAAGCGCTGTGCCGAATTGATCTTGATCACGCCCGGGCTCATTTCATCAATCAGTTCAAGGGCGATCGTGTCGTCGCTCAAGTTGCGAAGTGGATCAATCACGAATTCCGGATTGAAGGCGATGGAAAGATCACGTCCCTTGTACTGCACGGCAATGGATTCCTTCGCTTCACCGACTTCGGGGGTGTTCGAGGTGATATCTAGATTGTTTTTCGTGAAGTTGAGACGTACGGAGCCGCTCTTGTCGCTGCTGAGGAGGGAGACACGGCGAACGGACTGAAGAAGCATTTCCCGTTCCAGGGAGACCCTTTCCTTCGCCTCGCCGGGAATGACCTGGCGGTAGTTCGGGTAGGTGCCATCGACAAGCTTCGTTGCCAAGACGGTGCTTCCAAGATCAAAAGCCACGAGATTATCCCCCACATGAAGGCGAACTTCCCGGTCGTCGACGAGGAGTCTCTGGAGTTCGCTGATGGCTTTCGTGGGAACAATGAAATCACGCTCGTGACCGGCCGGGTACTTGATCTCCCCGAGCTCTGCATCGCAGAGGGCAAGGCGGCGTCCATCGGTGGCCACCAATGTCAGATGACCGTCACGGAAGGAGAAAAGGATGCCATTAAGGACATACCTAGTCTCGTCGAGGGAGATGGCATAAGAAGTTTTTTTCAGCCCTTCCCTCAGTTCGCTTTGCTTCATGGAGAAGCCCCGTTTTTCTTCAAGCGAGGGGAAGGCGGGGTATTCATCCTTGGAAAGCCCGAACACCTTGAAGAAGCTGGGGCCGCTGCGGATGGAGGTGATGTTCTTGGAATCCGTGTCAAACTGGATCTCCTCGGCGGGAAGTTCGCGGATGATCGAGAGGAGACGCTTGGCCGGCAGAGTCGTGGATCCGGTCTTTTCAACGGTAGCGGCTGTTTCCGTCCGTACGCTTACTTCAAGGTCGGTAGCCGTAAGTTGGAGGCCCGATTCCGTGGTTTCCAGCAGGACATTCGAAAGAACGGGCAGGGTTACCCTGCTGGAGACGATGTTTTGAATGCGCTGGAGGCCGTCTAGGAGCGCCTGTTTGGTGACCGTGAATTTCATGGATAAGGAGTGTGCTGCTGAATGCAGAAGATGACCTATGTGGATAGATTCAGGGGCCTCCCGTGTCAAAGCGATTCTGACGGCACAGGTGCCGAAATCACGCCTTGGACCACTACCGCTGGAGTTGCTGGTCGAGCAGACGCACCAGATGTCGGGCCTTTGGGTCCTCCTCGATACGCGATTTGATCAGCTTGCAGGCATGAATCACTGTTCCGTGATCCTTGCCACCGAAGGCATCCCCGATTTCAACCAAGGTCGAAGGGGTCATTTCCCGGGAAAGGTACATGGCGATCTGCCTGGGGTAGGCGATGCTGGTCGGCCGCCGTTTGCTGGTCATGTCCGCAAGGCGGATGTCAAAATGTTCGGCCACCTTCTTCTGGATCTGCTCGATGGTCACGGCTTTGCGGGCCTGCTCCTGAAGGACATCACGAAGGAGGTGCTCCAGGGCGTCGTTGGTGAGGGCGTGGCCGCTGAGGGATTTGTAGGCGGCCACACGCATGAGAGCCCCCTCCAGTCGCCTGATATCGCTGCGGATCTTGTCAGCAAGGAATTCCAGCACCCAATGCTCGATCTCAATGTGCATGCGCGACGCCTTCCCTTGAAGGATCGCGATACGGGTTTCCATATCTGGCGGCTGGATTTCGGCGGTCATGCCCCACTCAAAGCGGGAGACAAGGCGCTGCTCGAGATTGGAAATTTCACTGGCCGGGCGGTCGCTTGAGAGGATGATCTGCTTGTTGCCATCGTGAAGCGCCCCAAAAGTATGGAAAAACTCCTCTTGGGAGCGCTCTTTACCCGCAAAGAACTGAATGTCATCGATCATCAGGATGTCGGCCTGACGATAGCGTTTACGGAAGGCAACCAAGGCATTCTTCTGGATGGCATCGATAAACTCGTTGGTAAACTGTTCGCTTCGCAGATAAACCACGCGTGAGCCCTTCCTCTCGGCAAGGATCTGATGGCCGATCGACTGGAGAAGGTGGGTTTTGCCTAAACCGCTTCCTCCGTAGATGAAGAGAGGATTGTAGGTACGCGCAGGTGAATTTGCAACGGCCTGGGACGCAGCATGGGCAAACTGATTGTTGGCCCCCACGATAAAACTTTCAAAAGTGTAGGAAGGATTCATCCCGGTGGGATTTCCGGCACCTCCCACAGCCTTATTGGTTGCGGCCTGCGGCTTGAATTCAGATTGGGCCTCTACCGGCATCTCTTCGCCGTGGCTTTCCACTCCTTCCGGTGAGGATTGTGTCTCCTGAACGGAATCGAGAATCAGTTTTCGAGGAGATCCGAAGGCCTCCACAAGTGCCGAAGAGAGAAGTGTCGAGTAGTTGCTTTCGATGAAAAACTGATGGATCGGGTTTGGAACCCCCAGGGTGACTTCTTCCGACGTAAAGGAAAGAAGGGAGACTCCACTGAACCAGCGGTCGAAGCTATCGGGGCTGACACGTCCTCTGATCACTTCGGCCAGTTGATCCCACAGTTGGGCCCTCGTTTCGGGAGTCGGTACTGATGAAAGCCCGGAGTGATGTCTGTGAGGGAAGTTCAAGGCGTAAAAAATTGGCTGGGGGAGGTACACAATAAAAACCGCACCCATGCACCCTCAAGAAAAAACCCCGAAAAGATCATTTTAATTTTTTGATCTCTCCCGAAAACCCTTGACGCCCTTCATGGTTTGAAAAGGAACAGCCAGGAGGATGGTCACGAGGCAACCGATCAACACATACCAGGGCCAGGCGATCACGGGCCACCAGGAGGGCATCAAGCGCCCGAAGTCGACCAATCCGGGAAGATGGACCTTGCCCAGGAAGAGGACGGCAACGATGCCTCCGCACATCGCCGGCACATTTGTTCGATCCGATCCCCTCGTGGTCGTCAGCATCCCGAGCAGAAAAATGCCGAGCAATGCCCCGTAGGTATATCCGAGGACCCCGATGGCGAGTGGGATGATCGTGAGTCTTGGATCTTTGAGGACCGAGTAGGCGGCCGCCGTCCCTACAAGCACCATCAGCAATCCGAAAATCAATGTGGCAATTCTTGCCGCACGCACCGAGGCCTGCGCGTCTGCGCCCCGGTTCATGTAGTGAAGATAAAAGTCGGAGGTGAAGCTGGTGGCCAGGGCGTTGAGCGCCGCCGAGGTGGAGCCCATCATCGTGGCAAAAACCCCCGCGATGATCAGCCCCCTCAGGCCGGTTGGAAGATCGTGGACAATGAAATGGGCGAAGATCTCGTTATCGGGGATGTCAGGAACGCCGCCCCCGGGGCCCGTATAATATAAATAGAGAAGGACGCCCACGCCCAGGAAGGCAACCGCGATCGGAATGTCGGCAAACCCGCTGAGGATTAGCGATAGTCGGGATTTTTGAGGATCCGGTGCTGTCAGTAACCTCTGGACCATGTCCTGATCGGTACCGTGTGTCGCCATGGTGAAGAACGTCGATCCGATCACCGCCGCAAAGATTGTGTATGGCTCGGAGAGCATTGCCCCGAGGGCTGAACCGAATGGCAGGGAACGATCCCACCCTAACTGGATCCAGTGAAGGTGGCTCCATCCCCCCAGGGCCCTGCCCGTGGAGCGGATGCCTCCGAGGTGATGGATCAGGAACCAGAGGACAAAGCAGACCGATCCGAGCATGAGCGCCGCCTGGATCAGGTCCGTCCAGACGACGGCCTTGATGCCTCCCACCATCGTGTAGGCCGTCGTGATCAGGGTCACGAGCAGAATGCCCCAGAAATAATTGCCCAGTGTCACCGATGCACCGGGGAAAAGGTGCCTCCACAAAACCACGAGGATAAGGCCGCCAAGGTAGAGTCTCACCCCGATGCCAAGAACGCGGGTAAAAAGGAAAATCCCGCTGGCAGTGTTTTTTGTGCGCGGCCCGAATCGGACCAGCAGGAACTCATAGATACTGTTGACGCCGTAACGGTAATAGGGGCCGATGAAGGTGAAGGCGATCACCACACGGGCGATGACCGTTCCGATGGCCAGTTGCCCGTAAAAAAAGGCACGCGTCTTGAAACCCTCGGCCGGGGTTCCCAAGAAAGTGGCCGCGCTTGTTTCCGCGGCAATAATGGAGGCAAGAACGGCCCACCACGGGATTGATCTTCCTCCAAGGGCGAATTCCTGCAGCGTCGTGCTCCCCCTTCCTGCCCGGATGCCGATGGCGCAGATGAGGGTAAAATAGACCGCGATCACCAGGGCATCGATCCCGAATCCGTTCAGAAATCCATTGGCAAGGGGCATGGCGAGAGGCGTCAAGCCTTGCAATCCTGAATCAGGAATTCCGCGAGCGGAGTTCTTTCATGAGGATTTTCGAGTTCCTTCGGCTTCCCTCGTATCGGGAGCGTCTCTCATCGGGAAGCAGTTCGGCATCCGTCTCCACGAAGCCCCCTTTTTGCTGGAGGTAATTTACGGCCCGGGTGGACAGGGCGTAGATCCTCTCCATCCCCTTCTCCTTTGCAAGATTTTCGGCAAAGGCCATGAGCTTTCGACCAAATCCCTTGTTCTCGTGCGCCTTGCTCACGTAGAGACAGGCCATCTCGGCCAGTGATTGGTCCGGGTGGGTGTGTAGCGCCACGCAAGCGATGGGGGTGCGGTCGATTTCAAGGATCCAGTAATCCTCGATCCGATCAAGGATGTCGGCTCTCGTCCTCCGGGTGATTTCCTCATCCTCCACGGACTGCCTGATCAGGGCCATGACCGACCTGACATCCTTTTTGAAGATGCGCCTGATCTGCTGGTACTCGTTTGAGTAGATCATGGTGCCGGAGCCTTCGTGGCTGAAGATTTCAGTGAGCAGGGCCTCGTTGATGCGGCCGTCCAGCAGATGAGCTCGCGGCACCCCTCCCCGACAGGCACGCGAGGAGCACTCCAGTTTCGAGATGAGGCCGGCATTGGCGCCGGAGACCCTCAGCTTCCTGACCATTTCATCGGATTCGTCGATCGAGAGTTGGCGGGGCAGGGGGTGAGTGCCTCCGACGACCTCGTCGGCACCGAGAAAGATGATTTTGGCGGCGTGCAGGGATTCCGCCACCTCAAGGGCGATCCCATCTGAATTGACCCGGTAGGTCCTGCCCTCTCCATCGAATCCCAGTGGAGGGATGACCGGAATGATCCCCTCTTTCAGCAGGAGTTCCAAGGCGTGGTTGTCGACGCGCTCAACCCGTCCGGTGAAGAGTTGATCGGTCCCGCCGAGGATCCCGGCAGGGTGTGCGATGATGGCATTCGCGTAGGCGGCCCTCAGGTCGACGGCGGAGAGTCCCTCCATGATGCTGTTGGTAAGTCTGATGGCGGCGTCGATCGCGAGTTCAAGGGTCGTTTCGCTGGTGATGCCCGTTCCGTCACTGTTGGTAACCTTGATGCCGCGTTTGGCTGCCAACTCCTCGATCTGGTGGCTTGCCCCATGGACAAGCACCACGCGGATGCTGAGTGAACGCAGGACAGCAAGATCCAGGAGAATGTTTGGAAAGTTTGCCGAAGCCGCCACCGTTCCATCCACCGCAATGACAAAGATGCGCTCGCGGAAGCGCGGGACATACTGGAGGATTTCTCTAAGGTCTGAGACGTTCACGGATTTGTTTCAATGTGTGACGGAGGCTCCAAGGGGCGCAATCCTTTTATGTCATCTCCTCCGAGGGAGGCAAAAGCTCCCGCTCGATGGCTGAGGCGATGATCTCCGGTTCCGCAAGGGGAGCCAGCGGTCCCTGGGCAGCCACGTCGACAATGCCGAAGCGGTTGAGGAGTGGTCGCAGATCATTGATCGCCGCGGAGGAGTCCTTGTCAGATCCGATCGCCAGCAGGATGGAAACGGACGAGGAGAGATTACGCAACCCGGTGCGGAGGCTTCTCCAGTACGCCTTTGAGGACTGGGAGAGGAAGGCGTATTCGGAGCCGTATTGCTGTGCCGTCGAACTGATGACAGCCAAGGATTCCTCAAGCCCGTTGCCCTCGACCGTGAATCCTGAACGGAGCAACCAGGCGCGCAGGAAAGACTCCGTAGAGAGTTGATAGCGGTAGACCAGGCGTGCCATCCGTGGAAACCAAGCGAGCCGGTGCCAGCCCCTTGATGGGTTCGCCTTGCCGAGAGCCACGTCGGGCATCCAGAGGATCAGTTTGATGGTTTTCTCCGGATAGCGTGAAGCAAAGAGGAGGGCTATGTTCGCCGTGAGTCCGGAGGCGATGATCACGGCTGCTTCCCGCGGCGCGGTATGATCCAGAAATTCAGCCAGCGAGCGCACCTGCTCCTCGGCCGTTGCGGCGGGATTCGGGCGCTGTGACTCTCCGAACCCGATCATATCGGGGACCAAGACACGCCAGGATTCGGCAAACCTCGGGTAGATCTTTGACCACTCGAAGGAGGAGGCTCCCGGAAAGACTCCGTGAAGGAACAAAAGCGGAGCTCCCGGCGTGTGGCTGTCCGCCGTGTGATAAACGATCTCGCCGACCGAGGTGTCTGCCACCCGGGTGGCGAAGACCGCCGGTGAAATGGCATCCGGGATGATCCCCCTTAAGGTGGTGCGCCATCCATATCGCAGGGCCAGTGCAACCGCACCAAGAAGTCCTGCTCCCAATCCCACGCCGAGCGCTTTCCTTCCGGGTGGAGGATTCTGGGAGGGATCGATCATTCCAACGTGGGAGGGCTTCCTTGTGAGCGAAACTTTATTTTCCGGGTTCCGGAACGAAGCGCACCACGCCGCTTCCTTTGGAGATGCCGCCGATGATCTTGCCTCCAAGACTCCTGGCGATCCGCTGTCCATCCTTTCCGGGCACAACCAGAACCATGCCGATTCCCATATTGAAGACCTGATACATCTCGAGCGGATCGACATTCCCACCACGCCCGATGATCCCGAAGATGGCCGGCACTTTCCAGGAGCGTGGATCGATCACCGCGTCGCAACCTTTAGGAAGGATCCTGGGAAGGTTGTCGATGAGCCCTCCGCCTGTGATGTGAGCGGCAGCATGCAGGGGATTCCCCTTCATGGCGCGCAGCTTGTCAAAGGCCGGCAGGTAACTGCGGTGAACCTTGAGGAGTTCGGCGGCAATCGTGGTGCCCAATCCGGCCGGGCGATCCGTAAGCTTCAGTCCGAGGAGTTCGAAGAGCACCTTGCGGGCGAGGGAGTATCCATTGGTGTGAAGCCCGTTGGAAGGTAGGCCGATCAATGCATCGCCCACCTTGACGCGGCTTCCATCCAGGAGGTCCTTTCGCTCCACCAGTCCAGTGATGGAGCCGGCCAGGTCGTACTCTCCCTTGCCGTAAAGTCCCGGCATCTGAGCCGTTTCGCCTCCAATTAAGGCGCATCCGGCCTCCTTGCAGGCACGCGCCAGACCCGAGATGATCTGCTTGAGAACGTCCGGATCCAATTTTGCCGCCGCGATGTAATCGAGGAAGAACAAGGGGCGGGCCCCCGTCACGGCGATGTCATTGACGCAGTGGTTCACCAGATCGGCCCCGATCGTGTCATGGCGATCCGTGGCAAAGGCGATCTTCAGCTTCGTTCCGACACCATCCACGCTTGCAACCAGGACGGGATCCTTGACCCCGCGTTTTTTGAAATCCGGACGGAAGAGTCCCCCGAAACCACCGATGCCCCCCAGTACTTCGGCTCCGTGAGTCGGTCGAACGAGTGCACCGATACCTGATTTCACCCGGTTGCCGAGAGCGACATCAACGCCGGCTTTTGCATAAGAGCTTTGCTTTGTACCAAGTGCTGGAATGCTGGATCCTTTTGACGGTTTCATCGGAATTTTAGCATCCTTGATTACTTTCGGTGCAGTTTTCTTGGAAGAAGTTGTTTTACGGGTACTCATTGCAGGATGATCGCTTTGGCGTTCTTAATAGTGATATGTTGGTGAAAGTGGGCCTCAGGAGCGTGGAGAGAACAGGGGAGGTTGGGTGCTCTGATCCGGAAGCAGTTGGGCACTCTCCTTGCGTCGCTCCATGATCAGTTTGTCAAAGGCGGTATCGAAGGGAACGGGATACTCGCCGGTGAAGCAGGCCATGCAGAAGGAGTTTTTCTCCAACCCGGTTGCACGAACCATCCCGTCGATATCAAGATATCCGATGCTGTCCGCACCGAGGTAATCGCAGATCTCCTGATGAGTGTACTGGTTGGCGATGAGTTTTTCGGGATCTGGAAAGTCGATGCCGTAGTAGCAGGCATGCTTGTGCGGAGGGCAACTGATACGCAGGTGTACCTCTTTGGCCCCTGCTTCACGCAGATTGACCACGCGAGCCTTTGCCGTTGTGCCCCGCACGACGGAATCATCCACGACAACGACACGCTTCCCCTTCACTGCCTCCCCGATCAGGTTCAGCTTCACTCGGACATTAAAATCCCGGATGAGCTGAGTCGGTTGGATGAATGTTCGGCCGATGTAATGGTTCCTCACGAAGGCCGGGTCATAAGGGATGCCCAACTCCTCGGCAAGACCAAGCGCCGCATAGATTCCGGAATCGGGGACGGGGATAACCACATCCGCCTCGACCGGGTGGAGTCGCGCAAGCTCGCGTCCCATGTTGACTCGGGCCTTGCTGACAGTTACTCCGCGCAGGCGACTGTCGGGCCGTGAGAAGTAGACATACTCGAAAATACAGAATGCCTCACGCGATTGCGTGAAGGGAAACTCCGACCTGATGCCCTGATCATTGATCACGACGACCTCGCCGGGCTCGATGTCCCGGACAAAAGTGGCCCCGATGAGATCAAAGGCGCAAGTTTCCGAGGAGAGGACCCATCCGCCATCGAGTTTGCCGAGGGAGAGCGGGCGTAGGCCGCATGGATCGCGCACACCGATGATTTCCTTTTCACCCATCACCACCAGGGAGAAAGCACCCTCAAGTTTTCGGAACGATCCGATCGGTCCTCCCAAGGAGTCATCCGGCTGGGCGAGGAGATGCAGGATGATCTCGCTGTCGACCGTTGTCTGAAAGATGGACCCCTTCATTTCAAGCTCGGCACGGAGCGCGGCGGCATTCACCAGGTTGCCGTTGTGGGCCACCCCGATCTGGCCTCGTGCTGTGTCGACCACGAGGGGTTGTGAATTGAGAAGGGTGCTTGAACCGGTGGTCGAGTAGCGCACATGTCCGATGGCGCGGGTGCCGGTGAGGGATTCCAGATTCTCGGGCGCAAAGATCTGCGAGACCAGTCCCATCCCCTTGTGCAGATTGAAAGATCCGCCCTCCCCGCTGCTGCTGGCGATGCCCGCACTTTCCTGTCCGCGGTGTTGCAGTGCAAAGAGTCCGTAGTAGGTCAGTAGGGCCGCGTCCTTGTGGCCATGGACGGCAAAAACGCCGCATTCGTGTTTGGGACGATGTGATTCGGACAAAGGGTGAATTGTGTTGAATTAAGAGCGTTGTAAGAATGGAACTTCCCACTTTCCTCCCGCGCGTTCAAACACGATTTGGGAAAAGAACATATTTGATCTTCGGACTTTTCATAAAATCCGTTGACCTTCCGAATTATTTCGGCTCATTTCACACCCCTCGGAATGCTCCGGCAACCCGAAGACAACTTTCCAATGCCTTTCAACCAAGCGCCTGCTTCCACTGCAAACCCTCCCGGAAACCGTCCGTCCGGACTCACCCGCGGATTATTCACTCCGCCTTGGGTAAGTTTCACGTGGGATACCGCGCAACTCCCCTCATCCCTAACCGCCCTCACGGACCCACTGATTCGGCCTGCAACCCGTGAGGAGGGGGAAGAAGTCCTCAAGGTGATCATGCTGTCGCTCTCGATGGATTCGGGTTGGAACGATTCGCTGGCCCTAGCCGAGGAGTATCTGAAGCAGGCGATTCAACGGCTTTTCAACGCAGAGGAGCCCCTCTGCCTTGTTGTTCCCAAGGGAAACAGGCTCATTGCCGCCTCCATCCTTGAAGCGGATCCCTCAGCCCAGAACCAGTTGGTCTGCGGACCTTCCGTTATCATGGAGTATCGCAACCGGGGAATCGGGAAGCATCTGCTGTTTTCTTCCCTCTTGATGCTCAAGGAACGCGGTCTTGCTTCGGTCACAGGTATCACGCGTGCCAACACTGCGGCCGCCCGCTACGTTTATCCGAAATTCGGAGGTAAGTCGGAGCCTGTGCAAATCTCGATCACAAAGTCAGGGCCCGCAGCCTGAGCGGTCGGCTAGTAGCAAAGTCTTGAACAACGCGCCGATCTCCGGCAGTTTGCTCAACCGCGGTTCTTACCACTGCCTTGTGGTGTAACGGTAGCACAGCAGATTCTGGATCTGCTTGTCATGGTTCGAATCCATGCGAGGCAGCCATTTCTTACAGAAAAATGGGGAACAGCTCCAAGTTGGAGTTGGTTTTTCAAAGGGCCAATTCCGGTTCCTGTTTCTTCCCGCCCGTCTTGGAATAGCTCAGTACCTTCGCTGGGGGGAAATTATTGATGACTGTTTTTCCACCGTGGTGGTGATGGAAGTGTTCGCTGACCAGGCGACGGAAATGTTTTGACCGCGGGCTCAGGGTCGAGAGAAGGTAGGTGAAGGTACGGAAGATCCCGTCGTGGTGCAGCGCCTCGCGCGTGGAGTGGAGAATTCTTCCCTGCAGGTCGGCCGGCATGTTGGCAAAGGGGAGCCCCGACACCACCAATCTCGCGGGTCGAAGGCGGTGGTGAGAGAGTATTGCGGGGGTTTCCTCGGCCGATCCGTGATGAAAACGCATCCCTGGAAAGCGTTTTACCAGATTCCTGTGGAGCTCCTGATCATGCTCGATGCCGAGATATTCGACGCCAGAGGGCATACGCTCCCTGAGTACCCGGGTGAAAGAGCCCGTGCCCGGTCCATACTCGACCACGACATCCCCGGGATTCATCGGGACATTTTCGATCATGGCCTCACCGAGTTGTCGGGAGCTGGGCCAGATCGATCCTATGCTGCCGGGCCGTGTTACGAAGCGCCCCAGGAAATGGAGTGCATCCTGAAGCTGTTCGAGAGGAGTGGTGGGAGAATGAAGATCCATGCTGTCGGGGGCATCCGGCGGATGGTAAGAGTTCGGTGAAGAGCGAGGGTAGGGGATTGGGGTGGAGTGAGGCAATCTGGCGTCTCACTTCCAAGAGCTACATTGAATAAACCACTGATGGGGGCTTGCCCGAAAGCTTTTCCTTTGGCTTGATACTAGAAATGCGCACTTCCCCCGCGCCCGTTTCCCGTCTCGTCTTGTGCCGTGCGTTGTTCGTAGCGTCTCTCTGCGGCATGGTTCTCTTGAGCGGCTGTGCTTCGATCGGGGATCATTCTCCCGGCATTGAACTCTATGATTCCAAGCCGGTTTCCACGGAATTCGGGAAGGCCTCCTATTATGGAGGGCGCTGGATCGGACGATTAACGGCCAACGGGGAGCGTTACCGCGCCTCCGACTGCACGGCGGCTCATAAGAGACTTCCATTCAATACCGTGGTGCGAGTGACCAACATGAAGAATGGGAAAAGCGTGGTCGTCCGGATTAACAACAGGGGACCCTACGCCAAGGGGAGAATTCTTGACCTGAGCATGGTGGCGGCCCGCAAGATTGATATGATCGGGGATGGGATCGTGAAAGTGAAGGCTGAGGTACTCAAACCGATCGAGATCATTAGCAAGCCAAACAGACAACTGCCAGAGGTTCAGTAACCTGTTTTAGAGGGATTGGCATCAAAGGGCATTGACCGACCTAAAACATATCATCATATTTGAATACGATGATCGCAAATTCCAAGTCTCTCACTCTGCTTATTCTGATAGGAATGGTGGGTTTCTTGTGTCGGTCCACAGCTTCGGTGATCACCAATTCTCCTGTTGTCTATGATGTAGGTGGGAGGGGAGCCAATGTTTCCTATCTGGTTTTTGATGAATCGAGCCTGAGTGCGAATCCTATTATTTACGCTTGGCACTACAGTGGGGCGACCAATCCGGCGACTGGGACCAACTGGTGCGGGACTGATCTGCTCAATGCCGTGATGTCTGCCACCAAAGGATCGGCCATGGCCCTCACCTACACAACTGGTGCAGATGGTCTCACGACCAGTTTTTCGATAGGGAGCGCCACTTCTGCCGTCGTGAACCCACTTGCCTCGCCCGTCTGGACCTATTGGATCAAGGGGGGGAGCGAGTACGAACCGTATGGAGATAACGTTGCCTTCACCTTCAATGTCCCGACGTTCAATTGGATTGTTTCACCAAACACCTCGGACACGCGTTGGCTCACCAATGGATCCTACGACGCCTGGACCATCAGCCCTTTTTCATTCACTGGAGCATTCAGTGACACCCATTATTATCTCGATACGACGGGAAGTAATCAGCCCGTGACTTTTGGAACATATTCCGGAGCGGCCCCTCTCTCCGCAGTACCCCCGCCGGTCGTCCCTCTGGCCCAAACAATCACCCCGTTTGCCACGATTGCTAATCATTCCTTCAGCTCAGCACCTTTCAGCATCGCGGCACCAGTATCCAGCTCCGGCCTTCCTGTAACCATCGTGGCGTCTCCTCCCGGGATCGTCAGCATTAGCAACAGCATGATCACAATGCTGGGCATCGGTACTGTAACCTTGACCGCATCTCAAGCTGGCAACGCAAACTTCTCTCCCGTCTCACCTGTCACCACGAGTTTTGTGATCAGGAGAGGCTTCCAGACGATCAGTCCGTTTGCCCCCATAGCCAGTAGGGTCATGAGCAACAGCCCCTTTACCATTTCCCTACCAGTCTCCACTTCGGGTCTTCCGGTGACCATCACTGCAAGTCCAGCGAACCGCGTGAGCATTGCTGGCAATACGATCACGCTGCTCGGCACGGGACTTGTCACCTTGACTGCCTCCCAAGGTGGCACTCCGAATTTTTATCCAGCCTCACAAGTTAGCACTCGCTTTCTGATCGCCCCGATCAGAGGAGTTGGCAGATGATCATCGAATGATGAGGCCATGAGTGTTTGTCTTTCCAGAGAAGGGTCGCGGCAGGGCGCACGGATGCAGGCCTTCACCATGATCGAGGTTTTGGTGTCACTCTTCATGGTCACTCTTCTCCTCATGATTGCCGTACCTGCAGCTCGCAGTGTGATGGCCTCGGCCACGGATGCCACAAGCGCTCATGTCATCGCCCAGCTCAATGCCGCCGCACAATCCTATCTCATGGAAAACAACATGACTTATTGGCCTTATCGGAGTGTGACGGATGGAGGGGTGCAGTGGTGGTTTGGATTCGAGTCCAGCGATAGCCTGGACGCCGCGGAAGGTGGACGTTGGCTTGATCTCAACAGGGGGCCGCTCGGACCCTACATCGCGGCTTCCGGTGGAATGATCAGGGACCCCTCCTTCTGTCGCCAAGGGGATGTCTTCAAACCCAAGTATGGCAACACCCACTTTGCCTATGGATACAACCTGCTCATGCAGGGGAAGGGGAGCCTTGCTCTTAAGAACCCAGGGAGGGTTCCTGTCTTCGCGACCTGTGCTCAGGTGAATACCTTTCAATCCCCGGCCTCCGGATCTCACCCTATGGTGGAGGAGTTTTACTACTTCGATACCTATGAAAAGACCGTACATTTTCGGATCGGAGGGAACGCCATGGTCGGCTTTGCGGATGGATCTGCAGGATATCTCAAGATGATGCCCGGAACGCTTGACCAGCGCATGCCTAATGCCAACATCGGACGGATCGATCCCTCACTTCTCGTCCCGAATTAACTCCCGTCCCATTATGCGTCCTATCCAATCCCTAACATTTCTCAATCCTCCGAAGAACTCCTCTCCAGCCCTTACCGTGGCCATTCTCATGATGGTTTTAGGCATCTTCTTCCGCGTGATACGCGCGGATCTGTCACCGGAGACCCTGCCGAATTTTTCCCCGCTCATGGCGGCAGCGCTCTGCGGTGCAGTCTTCATTCCGGGATGGCTGGGTCTCGCCCTGCCAGTGAGCGCGCTGCTTATTTCCGATGCCTTGCTGAATCTTCATGATGGCCTGGCGACGAACTTCCCCCAACTTCTCTGGACCCTTCCCTGCTATCTGGTTGCCGTGGCGATCGGTTGGTCATTGCGTTCCCCAAAGATCGGACTCTGGCCGATTCTTGGCGGAACCTTTGCTTCCTCCGTGATCTTTTATGTGGTGACCAATACCGGCAGTTGGCTCGGCTTGCCGGCCTATGAGCAGACTCCTGTGGGATGGATACAGGCGCTGACGATCGGCCTTCCGGGATTCCCTCCCACCTGGACCTTCTTTCTCAATAGTCTTATGAGCGATCTCCTCTTCGCGGCGCTCTTTGTACTGGTGGAGCGAGCCTTGGCTGCGAAGGGCTCCCGAGAAAACGTTGCCGCCTAAAAATGTCACCGAACGGCGAGCCAACGAAGCGCCACGCCCAAGCGTGTCTGCCAGGAAGCGACATCATGGGATCCGCCCTGAACTCGTTGGATGGTGAATTCGCCTCCATCTCTCCATCCCTTGCCACGGAAGATGGCGCCGAGATCCCGATGATACGGTTCGTAGCACTCGTCGAGTCCCAGCGTTCCATAATCACAGTAAAGACGGCATCCCTTCGCAAGGGAGCTTCGATCCTCCAGATCCCTAAGAATGATGGAATGCAGGGGGAGAGCCCCCTCCACTCCCTCGAAGGAGCCCGAAAGACAGGCTCCCCGTCCGAAAAGATAGGGATGGTCGAGCACCGCCCTCAAGGCGGTGATGCCGTCATGGCCCGCTCCGCAGATCCATCTTGTCTCCGGCGCCTCCAGGAAACGGTATGCCGTGGCAAGATGTGCAAGCAGGGCCGCTGGGGAGATCTCAGCAGACCTCTCCGTCCGGATCGGGACGGTCGCCACGATCATCTCGGGGAGAACACCCTCGCCATGCAGGGAATCCGTCCATTTCTTTGCGTCCAAATCGCCAAGTTCAAGAAGCAAGGGGTAGCGTCGGGAACTTTCCGGGGCATAACTTTCCGGAAGCCTCACGCTGACATCAGAGAATCCCGCCACAGTTACCCCTTGTTCCATCATTAGAAGCTAACACGACCCGAACTGCTCTCCAATCCCTGATCATCATGCCCACCATGCTCCCATTTCATGAATCCGAAGCCCTCCTTCGCGAGCTTTTTACCCGACGCATTGCCCTTCTAGACGGTGCGATGGGGACGATGATCCAGCAGCATCCGCTCACCGAGGCCGACTTCCGGGGTGAGCGATTCAAGGATCACGGCCACGACCTGAAGGGGAACAACGATCTCCTCTCGATCACGCGCCCCGATGTGATCAGGGGGATCCATCGCGCCTACTTCGAGGCGGGAAGCGATATCGTGGAGACCAACACCTTCAGCACCACCACGATTTCCCAGGCGGACTATGGTCTTGAAGCCGCGGTGCGCGAGATCAACCTAGCCGGTGCCAAAGTGGCTCGGGAAGCCGCCGAGGAATACATGACCGCCCATCCCGGTCGTCGCGTCTTTGTGGCCGGGTCGGTGGGCCCGACCAACCGCACGGCGTCAATGTCGCCGGACGTGAACAATCCTGGATATCGCGCCGTGACCTTCGACAGTCTTGTGGTCTCCTACGGCGAGCAGATCGAGGCGCTCCTCGATGGCGGCGTTGATCTGCTCCTGCTCGAGACGGTCTTTGACACATTGAACCTCAAGGCGGCGATTTTTGCCTGCGAGGAGGTCTTTGAGAAAATGGGAATGCGCTGGCCGATCATCCTCTCGGTCACGATCACCGATGCCTCGGGTCGTACCCTCTCAGGACAAACCGTCGAGGCCTTCTGGAATTCCGTGCGCCATTGCAAGCCACTCGCCGTGGGCATCAATTGTGCGTTGGGTGCCTCCGAGATGAGGCCCTACATCGAGGAGCTTTCGAAGATCTCCGACTGCTTTATCAGCTGCTACCCGAACGCGGGCCTGCCGAATGCCTTTGGCGGCTACGACCAGTCCGCCTCGGAGATGGCGGCTCTTGTAGGGGAGTTTGCCTCCCAGGGGTGGCTGAATGTGGTTGGCGGTTGCTGCGGATCTACGCCCACCCATATCGCGGCCATTGTCGAGGAGGTGCGTCTTCATCCCCCTCGGAAGCCTTCAAACCCTCCGGCGGCGACTCGATTGAGCGGTCTCGAAGCGCTCACTATTGAGAAGGGGAGCTCCTTCATGATGGTTGGTGAGAGGACGAATGTCACCGGATCGCCGAGGTTCTCGAAGCTGATCATTGCGGGGGATTATGAGACGGCCCTTTCGGTGGCACGACAGCAGGTCGAGAGCGGGGCCAATATCCTCGATGTGAATGTCGATGAAGGAATGCTCGACAGCGAGGAGGTCATGGTGACCTTCCTGAATCTCCTTGCGGCCGACCCCGAGATCAGTCGTGTGCCCATCATGATCGACAGTTCCAAGTGGTCGGTGCTGGAGAAGGGGGTGAAGTGCCTCCAGGGCAAGTGTGTGCTGAATTCCATCAGCCTCAAGGATGGCGAGGAGACCTTTCTCAATCGGGCTCGCTTGGCCCAGCGCTATGGGGCGGCGGTCATAGTCATGGCGTTCGACGAGGAGGGGCAGGCGGCCACCAAGGAGGATAAAGTCCGGATCTGCACCCGCGCCTACCGACTCCTCGTGGACAAGATCGGATTCGATCCCGAGGACATCATCTTCGATCCAAATATCCTCACGGTTGCCACTGGAATCGAGGAGCACAATAACTACGCCGTCGATTTCATTGAGGCGGTCCGTGAGATCAAGGCAACGCTCCCCGGTGCCAAGACGAGCGGGGGACTAAGTAACATATCCTTCTCCTTCCGTGGGAATAATCCCGTCCGTGAGGCGATGCACTCGGCCTTCCTCTACCATGCGATCAAGGCTGGCCTCGATATGGCGATCGTGAATGCGGGGATGCTCGAGGTCTACGAGGAGATCGAACCGGAGCTCCTCACGATGGTGGAGGATGTGCTGCTGAATCGCCGCCCCGATGCCACCGAGCGACTGGTGGATTTTGCAGAAGGGTTGAAATCTGCGGGGGATGGGAGCGCCAAGGAACAGAAGACGGAGCAGGCTTGGCGCTCGGGAACAGTGGAGGAGCGTCTTCAGCACGCGTTGATCAAAGGCATCGTCGATTTTATCGATGCCGACACGGAAGAGGCGCGGGAGAAGCTCGGACGCCCACTACTTGTCATTGAAGGCCCTCTTATGGATGGCATGCGCGTTGTCGGTGATCTCTTCGGTGCCGGCAAGATGTTCCTGCCCCAAGTGGTCAAAAGCGCCCGCGTGATGAAGAAGGCTGTCGCTTACCTCACTCCCTTCATGGAGGCCGAAAAAGCCGCCGCGGCCGACACTTCATCCGCTTCGAAGATCCTCATGGCGACAGTCAAGGGTGATGTCCACGACATCGGCAAGAACATCGTCGGTGTTGTCCTTGCCTGCAATGGCTACGAGGTGGTCGATCTTGGCGTCATGGTGCCATGCGACAAGATCCTCGCTGCAGCCCGCGAGCATAAGGTGGACATTATCGGCCTCAGCGGCCTCATCACCCCCTCCCTCGACGAGATGGTTCATGTCGCACGCGAGATGAAGCGCGGAAAATTCGAGATTCCTCTCCTGATCGGTGGAGCCACGACGAGTCCCGCCCACACCGCGGTGAAGATCGCCGGAGAGTATGACCATCCGGTGATCCATGTGCTCGATGCCTCCCGCGTGGTGGGCGTGGCGGCCGAGTTGCTCTCGGAAGATCGCAAGGAGTCTTACCACCTCCAGGTGGAGGCAAATCACAAGCGACTTCGTGAGGAGCATGCCGGCAAACGGGCCAAGGGCGAGCTTCTCCCCCTCGAGGCCGCGCGGGAGAATGTGACTCCGATCGACTGGGCCACTGCAGAGATCGCTGTGCCTGAGAAGACCGGAGTGATCACTTACGATGACATTCCGCTTGCCGAGCTTGTGGAGTACTTCGATTGGTCTCCTTTCTTTGCCGCTTGGGAAATGAGGGGGCGGTATCCCGGACTCCTCTCGGATCCAGAGATCGGAGCTCAGGCCACGGAACTCCATCAGGATGCCCTCAAGGTGCTTGAAACAATCGTGAAGGAGAAGAAGTTCCGGGTCCGTGGAGTCTGTGGTTTCTGGCCCGCAAATAGGGTCGGTGATGATGTCGAACTCTATGCCGATACAGACCGATCTTCCCTCGTGGGGAACTTCCGGATGTTGCGCCAGCAGAATAAGAAGCCCCAGGGCCAGCCCAATTACTCCCTTGCCGACTTCATTGCCCCGCGCGACTCGGGGCGCATCGATTACATCGGTGGATTTGCCGTCACGGCTGGACCCGAAGTCGGCACCTATGCCGAGTCCTTCGAAAAGAATCACGACGACTACACCTCCTTACTGGTGAAGGCGCTCGGGGATCGCTTCGCCGAGGCTGCGGCCGAGTGGTTGCACAAGCAGGTTCGTGATCTTTGGGGATTCGGCAAGACGGAGAATCTGACCAAGGAAGAATTCATTCGTGAGAAATACCGCGGAATCCGTCCCGCGGCAGGCTATCCCGCCGGTCCCGATCATACCGAAAAGTGGGAACTTTTTCGCCTGCTCGATGCCACCAAACACACCGGGATTACCTTGACCGAGAGTCTCGCGATGAATCCTGCCAGCTCTGTTTCTGGCCTCTACTTTGCCGCTCCCGAATCCCGCTACTTCGCCGTGGGTAAACTGGGACGTGACCAGATCGAAGATTATGCGAAGCGCAAGGGGATGCCTGTGGCCGAAGTCGAGAAGTGGCTAGGGCCATATCTCCAGTATGATCCTGACAGCGAGTTAGTGGGGGGTTGCATGCCAGGCGTCCTCAATTCCTAAGGGGGTTAAGATGCTGCCGTCACTCACTTGGTCCAACCGCCAACGCGCGGTGAAGGTCGATCTTGTCAAGATCCGCCGGATTGTGGAGGTGGCGTTGCCCCTGTGTGTCCGGAAGCCTAGGAAGAATGGGGCGACACTTCCTCCTGAGGTGGAGATTACGCTGCTGGGCGAGGCGGCCATTGCCAAGGTGCACGGGGAGTTTCTCGAAGATCCGACACCGACGGATGTGATTACCTTTGAGCATGGGGAGATCCTGATCGGAGTGCCTATTGCAGCAACGAATGCAAAAAAATTCCGCCACCCCGCCGATCACGAGGTTGCTCTCTGTGCAATCCACGGTCTCCTACACCTCCTGGGATACGACGATCTGACTGAAAATGAGCGGTCGATCATGCATGCCTGTCAGGAAGAGATTTTGAAGGAAGCCCTTCGCTTGGCGTGCTAGGATTTTCAGCATGAGCGATGCCGTTATCCAGCAGGAGCACGTCGACACCGGGAGTGATCTCGGGGTGATTGTGCGTGCGGCGGAACTTTGCAACCCCTTCCTGGATGCTCTCGGAGAGGTGACGCTCTCTCTGCGCGGAGCGGTGGCCTCCTCGATCCTGAACTGGAATGCCTCCCTCTATTCGAGGGTGATTCGCCCTGCGATGCTCGATGTGCGGCGGGAATATTCATTGGGGGGAAATCTGGAAATAGCCGTGATCGACTGCCGTCTTGAGTCGCTCCTGCCAAAGCATCTTGCCCTCCAGAGTCGTACCGAAGGGAAGCGCCTTACCTGTGGCCTCCTTCCTCCTCGAGGCGATCGTCTGCTCGAGCGCTACCGTGCGATGGTCCTTTCGGGGGAGTCCCCCGGACATCTTGCCGTGATCCATGCCCTGCGAGCCGGGCTTTTCAGTCTTCCTCCACGGGTGATGGAAGGATCCTATCTCCTGCAGGAGGGGACTGGGGCTGGACTTGATGGCAGGGATATCTCCCGGTTTCTGATCGGAGGGGTCCTCGGACATGTCGAGGCACCTTCGCTCGGCGCGGTCTCCGTGGTCTGAAGATGATGGCAAAACCGGATCTGCTCGAATCGCCCGGGACGAAGCTCTCCGAATCATTCGATCTGCCGTGGATGGTGGTCGTGCATAACGACCCCGTGAACCTGATGAGCTATGTCAGCATGGTCTTCAGGAGGGTCTTCGGGTGGTCGCGTGAGCGCTCCGAGCAGCACATGATGGAGGTGCACACCAAGGGAAGATCTGTCGTTTGGAGTGGTGGTCGGGAGAAGGCCGAACTGTATGTCCAGCAGCTTCATGCCTTTCTGCTGTTGGCCACGCTTGAGAAGCCCCCCCACTGATCTCCACATCTGGCTTATTCCAAGATCACCATGAACTTTGAAATTTCCAAACGGGGGAATCCTCTCTTCAGCAGGATCCACCCCTTTCTTGCGGAAATGATCAAGGGCGTGGCGGAGGATCCCTGGGAGGAGTATCCGGAGGGAAGCTCGCGGCTCCTTCCCCCGCCGGGAACGGATGAGGAACTCCTGACTGATTGGGCTGATCACGTGCAGCCAGATCTGCATCGCCGCTTCGACGAAGATCGTTCGCAGGTTGCGCAGGACATCGGAACGATGAGGTCGGGTAGGGGTAAGTCACCAGTCTGGTTGCTTGAGATACCGATTGCCCACGTCGATGCCTGGCTCACCACGCTCAATGCACTGCGTCTGGCCATTGTCACCGAGCACGGCTTCGGAGAGCAGGAGTTGGCTCACAAGACCTCTCCCGACCTCTCCACGTTCCATGGGATCGCGCTCCTAAAGGTGAATTTCTATGCTTTCCTGCAGGAGTGCCTGATTCAGGGGTTGGAGTCACGGGAGTCGGAGAGCTGCAATCAGGACTCCGACTAGAACTTCATGGAGGTTACCCGCGCCATTCTCCTGCGGCGGTACCGTTTTTCGGAAAACAGTCTGGTGGTCGTCTGGCTAACCGAAGGGCATGGCAAGGTGAAGACAGCGGTCAGGAGTGCCACCAAGCAGGGAAGTCCTTTTGCCGGGAGGTTGGAGCTTTTCACCAAGGCGGAAATTGCGTTCAAGGAGCCGAAGAGCGGAGATCTCCACCTCCTGTGCGAGGTCGAGGTCGAGGGAGATCCAGCACTCCCTTCTACCTACGCCACGATTCTCTGCGCCTCCTATTTTGCTGAACTCTGCGACCTCTTCACGGAGACGATGCATCCTGTTCCAGAAATCTATGCACTCCTTGAACGGGCCTGGGGATTTTTGCGAAAGCAGGCACCCAGCAAGCGGGGAATGGAGCATTTTGAGACCGAGATGGCACGCCTCTTGGGGATCCATGATCCGAGTATTCCGGCCGTTCATTCCCTCTCCTCGGTCGCTCACAAGCTTCCGATCACACGCTCACTCCTGTTGGAGCACTTGGTCAAGACATCCTAACCTGAACTAAGCCTCAAGAAATTCTCGCGCAGAGTCGCAGAGGCCCACCTCAGCGGGAGCCCCTTCATTTTTCGAAAGAATTGAGATTTCACCGAATACGATAAGAGCCATATTTGCTGGCTTGTCCTGATTGTGTGGGATTGTCACCACCACCATGATGTGGTTTGTTAATCTGTGCTGAAAGAATGCCTCCCCATGACCACGCGACAGCCTTGGAATCTTTCTTATTCTAGGGAAATGAAGGCATTCACCCTGGTTGAGTTACTGGTGGTGATGGGAGTCATCAGTCTGCTGGCCGCCGCCGCTGTCACCGGGTTCAATGCGATCGGTCGTGCCCGAGGGGTCACGGAGGCGGCCTATCAGATTGCCTCGGCCGTCGAGTTATGCAGGAGCGAAGCCGTGTCGCGGCAGAGCTATGTCTGGCTTTCCTTCCAACCGCAGACCAACTCTGGAAGTGCCGATCTTCGACTTGGAATGGTCTATTCGTTGGATGGGTCCTCCACAAACATTAGCTCCACGAATCTCATGCCTTTGGGGAAATCGTTATTGATCCAAAGCGTCGCTTTGGCTCCGGTGAATACGTCAATCGCGACAAACTTTTCGGGTGTTGATCTGAGCACGAATCTTGCAGGACTAACGTTTACCATAGGAACGAATACATTCAACGGAGCGAGCATGACCTTCATGCCCCTTGGGGAGGTTGCCGCCAAACCTTCTCCAACCAATACGGATGGATTTGATCCAATCCTGGGATTTGGCCTGCAGCCGACACGTGGCACAACTCTTCTTACCAATAATCTGACCGAACTCTTGATCGATGGCAGTGTCGGGATCCCCACCATCATCAGGCCATGAAGTATCCAATCCGAACTCGTTGCTCCGGTTTCTCACTGATCGAGGTGGTGATCGCCATAGGGATCGTCTCCTTTTCGATTCTTGCAGTTGTTGGGCTTCTCCCGACGGGACTCAAGACGGTCAAGAATGCCAATGAGCAAGCCGGTGCAGCCAATGTGTTGAATGCTATTGCGGAGACTCTTCGGCAGGCTTCCAGTAGCGATGGTGTAAATTTCAGCAATAGCTTTGCGGGGCAGAGCGTGAGCTACACGATTGGAGGAGGGAGCATGAACTGCTTTTGGACCAATCTCACGCTGGAGGGGGTCACCAATTCCCAATTCTCCAGAATTGAGGCGCAGTTGATCGGCACATCACCAGCCACTTTGCTTGCCCCCGGGCAGGCGACGATCAGTGTCGCCTGGTCTGCGAATCCGAATCTAAGTTGGAATTCCTCGTCCAACAACTGGTCGCATGCCGATGGATCAATTACGACGGGCATCCAGTTTCTCCCCCGATACTTCACGAACCAATGAAGCCTGATCAATTCAGTCCTGCGGGCGTTCACCCCATGGAGCGAAAGGATGCCTTTACCCTGGTTGAGCTCCTGACGGCCACGGCCATCCTTTCTCTCCTTCTCGTGCTGATGTTTCAGATCGTGAGTGAGATCCTCCAGTCTACAAAGGTGCAGAATCAGCAGATGGAGTCGGTTGCCGCCGCCAGACGGGCTCTGGATGTGATGGCCTGCGACCTTCAGAATGCCGTGGTGGGCGAGGATATCTCAATCCTTGTGCCATCGGGCCCCGGCACCAATCTCTTTTCTCTGTTGGCCTATCGGAAGGGGCCGAATGGGGGAGATGCCACAAACCGATTCCTCGCAGTCTCTTATTCAACGAATGGAAGTGATCAACTCTTTCGATCCTACGGGAGTGTCGACTATTCACAGACTAATTTTCTCACGGCGTCCTATGCCACGAACACCCCGCCCTACCCCCTTGCCTCTCATATCTTGGGAGTGGAGGTTCTGGCCGTGACGGAGTCAACGAATTACCCGTTGACGAATGCTCCAGAGGCTAACTGGGCGACGAATGCCTATAATAATACAAATCCAAACACACCGGATGGCTTCAATGCGCTCATCACAACGAAACCGAACTTTGCATCTGGGCTAACGAACCGCACCTACGCCCTGCAGGTCTGGATCGCCGCCGTGGATGAGCAGAATTACGCTCTTCTTACCAACACAGGAAAATTGGATGTTGTGAAAGCCGCCCTCGCCAATGCTAGCGATCCCTCCGGATGGCGAGATGCAGTCGATGCTGCCTCCATTCCGACTCCTTCAAAATCCGGGATCAGGATTCTTGATAAAACAATCACCCTTCCATGAAGAGCCGCCCAAACGATTCACGTCCAATGACTTTACGGCGCCAAGATGGAATGGCTTTGGTCCTCACCCTGGCGCTAATCGTTTTGGTGACCGTGGCGGCCGTGGCCTTCCTCACAAGGGCCACTGGGAATCGTACGATTGAAGCCTCTCGGTCGAGTCAAGTCCTAGCGGCACAATTGGCCGAAACCGGCGGGGATTATGTCGAGGGGGTTTTTCTACAGGAGATCGCCTCCAACTCGGTTCCAATCATCGTCTCTAGTGGCGTGACAAATTATCTTCCTAGCAGTCCCAAGTGGATGATTCCGCAGCAGATTCTTGCCGCCAGCATCAACTCTAGTGACTACACGAATGCGTTTGCCAATCTGATCCGACAGAGTGTTCCCACCGCGGATACAAATGCCTCGACTGGGGATAGTACGGTGGGGGCATCGCTAAATGGTCGGATGATTTCGTCAGATCGCTGGAATGCCCCACTCCTCTTAACCAACGGCTTTGCAACCACCAACCAACTCCCCAACTGGATTTATGTGAATAGGGATGGGAGCATGACTTCGGCGCCCTCGACCAATGTTATCGGCCGATTTGCCTATAATGCCTACGACATCGGGGGATTATTAGATGCCAATGTGGCAGGGTATCCGTCATCAGTCACTGCGGGAGATACTAATATTGCGATTCTCAAGGGGACTCTTGCCGGAGCAGACCTGACTCAACTGCCTGGAGTGCAAGCAATTGATGTTCAGACCTTTGTGGGATGGAGAAACTCCAATAGCGCGGGGTCTCCCGCCAGCTATGTTATGGATGTCACGAATGCAGCAACGAATGGATTCCTCTTACCAGCACCCGGTGACCAACGCTTCACCTCGCGACAGGATCTTATCCGATATGTCCTTTTTCAGTCCAATTCACTGACCAATGCCCTTCCCTACCTGACTCATTTCACAAGAGAATTGGCGAGACCTTCGCTATACACAAACGGCCTTAATCTGATGATGAGTCGATTTGATATTTCTCAGGTGACGCATCCGACAGGCAATACGAATTTTGGTCTTACACAGATTGATACTCATAGTTATGCCTATGATTCAACGCTAGTTCTCTCGAACTCATCCACGAATCCCTCGTTTTTCCAAGTTCTCTACTCGGCTATTAACCTGACTAATTCGGTCGAAAGCAACGGTCCTACTGGCGCCCTGACTGCTACACCAGCAGCTTGGCCCTCCCTCATGGACTTGAAGGCCGTAGCGATCGGGGCAAACATCATTGATCAGTTTGATACGAATAATCTCCCGCGTCTTTTTACTTATAATGGAAACACAGTGTCAGGTAAGAAGACCCTTCCTTATATCATGCAGATATTTCTTGTGTACAATATCGACACATCAAAGGCGCCAACCAATACAATTAATTTTTCCATTATCCCTCAACTGTGGTGTGCCACAAATCCACTCGCAACGCCAAACCTTACCGCCTCGGTTTCAGGGGGGAACATCAGTGCTCTTAATTTTGCTTCACAACCATTAAATTCGGGCCAAGCCAGTGGAGGGGTTTCAGGGATGGGCGCGGGAGTGGCCCCCGTCTTTAATAATTTTTCTACTACTTCGGGTGGTGATGCTGTGAGCAGTGGGTTCTTCCGTACCTCCTTGCAATCAACAAATCCGATACCACCCACGCTCAGCGTGACAGTTACCGGTTTGTCATTTTCGCTTAGCAGTTCAGGTACAGACTCAAACACGTACAGTGCAGTGGGTGCAGTGAATTCAACCAATCCACTGGTTGTCGCAACGATTTCTCCCATCGTTACGAACATTGTGATCGATCCTTCAATTACAACTGGCAACCTGGCCGGAATTTCTCTGATCACACAGGACCCTCGGACATTGAGGGAGGCGGGATCAACAACCAACGTGGCGGGTATTGCTGCACTTACAACATCGCTCCCAAGAAGCATGAGTTACCCGTATCCTAATTCCATTACGGACACCAACTATACGACGCCTTCTGATAGGATTAATAGCGTGGGAGAGTTGGGATATGTCTTCCGAGAAATCCCTTGGAGAACCATTGACTTCGTTTCCGGATCTCCCACCGTTAATCCAAGCTCACCGAGTTCAGATTATGCTCTGCTGGATGTCTTCTCAGCATTCCCAACCCGGCCCAGTGGAGTGCGGGCAGGTGTCATCAATCTGAACACGAGTCAGAGTTGTGTGCTGGCCTCCATGCTATCGGGAGTTTCTCTTGATGAAGCCATTTCCGGGAGTGTTACCGCCCAACAGGCTGCCGAGATTGCACAACAGATGGTTTCTATGACTTCCTCTAATCCTTGGACCAACCGCTCTCAAATAGTCGATCTGGCCTTCACCAACACTTCGCTAGGAAGTGAAAAACAAAATAAGGAATCTATTGTAAGGGCTTTGGCAGAAGTCGGTCAGGTTCGCACCTGGAACCTCCTTATCGATGTCGTGGCGCAAGCGGGGCATTTCTCATCGGGTGCAGGTTCCTCACCCACTGGAAGTCAATTCATCGTCGGCGGAGAGAATAGGATCTGGGTCAGTACAGCGATCGACCGCTTCACCGGTCAGGTGATCGACCGTCAGGTTGAACAGGTGAAGTAGTTTGAAGTAGTTGCTTGGCTCTACGTTTAAACCTGAGCACCACCAACGTGACGAAACTGTCACATTTAATTCTTTGCCTTACACCAAAATCTGCTTAACCTTGTAAACATCTCCTCGGAGACATAACGCAGCCTTAAGGTATCGGGGGGTATTCTTAAGGCTGCGTTATTTTTTTGCCCTTTTTACTTTTGCAGAGCTTTGGCCTTTTCTCAGCATGATTGCCGCCCATTTTCCACGCTTGAGGGTTTTGCAATGAATGAGGCCAAGGGCTGAGAAGGTTTTCAGGATGGCTTTCTCCTCCACAGCGAGGATGCCAGAGAGGATGAGGATGCCTCCGGGCTTTATAGCATCCGTGATCATTACCGAGGCGGCGGTGAGGATGGTGGAGTAGAGATTCGCCGCGACGATATCGTAGGTGAGGCTCTTTCCCTTCTGCGTGGGAGGCTTCCAGCGAAGGACATCCGCCTTGAGAAAACGGGAGTGAGGGAGCTTATTCAGCAGGGCATTCTCCTTCGAGATCCGAACGCAGGCTTCGTCGAAATCACACCCAAGGACTTTGCTGGCACCGAGGAGTTCCGCGGCAAGAGCAAGGATTCCTGAGCCGCAACCAAGATCAAGGAGAGACCAGGGCTCATCAACCTTGCGAAGCGGATCCGCAGCCTCGACGAGTAACTGGAGGCACCTGGCGGTGGTGGCATGGTCGCCAGTGCCGAAGGCCATGCCGCTTGGGATCAGGAGAGGTTTTCCGCGACCTGTTTCTCGTTCTTTGGCAAAAAGGTTTCTATCCCGGTAGATGCGCAACTCCCCTGCAATGCGCAGCGGGTCGGTGATTTTAGAGGCGGGGGGTTGCCAGCCTACGGCATCAAAAGGGCGTATCGTTCCTCCGAAGGCGGTCTTGAGCTTCTTGGCGGTGACTGCATCCGTATAGAGATCGAGCCGGATGGAGCGCGAGGCGGGGAATTTCTTAATGACCAGATTCTGCTCCCCAGCAAAGCGAAGGCGCTCTGCCCATGCGTCCTCCCATTTTACAGAGGAAATTCGGGTCCAGAGGTGCGTGATGGGCATGGTGGAAAAATGGTAAGGGAAAAGAGTGCGGCAAAAAGGTCGGATTTCGGCAGACAGATACCAGTTCTCATGAGTGATACACCT
This sequence comes from uncultured Spartobacteria bacterium, assembly GCA_903847935.1. GTDB lineage: Bacteria > Verrucomicrobiota > Verrucomicrobiia > Chthoniobacterales > UBA6821 > UBA6821. The sequence goes on from CAINEX010000023.1 coordinate 42,730, forward strand.
TCAGCTTCTGAAAGACGAGCTGGAGTTACAGCAGGTCAAAATGGGGGGTATTCTTATATCTCACTCAAGGTGAGTGATTTGTGCTGGTATTATGGGGAAAAAGCAGGAGTCCCCCTGCTATTCATTGCTGGGTTTCTGATCTCCGATCTCCGACCTCTCCCAAACTAATCCATTTAATCTTGTTCAGAGTCGGGCCTCTTATAAGCTGTCCCCATTATGTCCACGGGAACTTTGCCCACTATGCACCGCCACGCGACTCCAGTACCGACTCCGATGGCGTTCGATTCGAAGATCGAGGGGAATATCATCATCACGAAACTCGATGCGGCCATCAACTGGATGAGGAAAAATTCCCTCTGGCCGATGCCGATGGGCTTGGCCTGTTGTGCCATCGAACTGATGGCGGCCTCCTCGTCACGATTCGACATCTCCCGCTTCGGTGCGGAGGTGATGCGATTTTCCCCACGTCAGTCGGACGTGATGATCGTGGCCGGCACGGTGACCTACAAGATGGCCCTCTCCGTAAAGCGCATCTACGAGCAGATGCCGGAACCAAAGTGGGTGATCGCGATGGGGGCCTGCGCCTCTTCCGGCGGCATGTTCCGGAGTTATGCGACACTCCAGGGTGTTGATCAGATTATTCCCGTCGATGTCTATGTCTCCGGATGCCCTCCTCGCCCGGAGGCCCTCCTGGATGGCCTGATGAAACTTCAAAACAAACTGATGACCGAACACTCCGTGCTCGATCAGAAGCGGGCCCTGCTGGATGCCATCCGATGAGTGCTTTGGAAGACGCAACCAAGATTGAGGGAGCCTTCGGCCCCGATGTGTTTG
>CAINEX010000024.1 GCA_903847935.1 uncultured Spartobacteria bacterium
AGGCACGCGACTGGAATGCCCCTGGCAACATCAAGCCCCTCATCACGCGCCTTAACGCCATCCGCTCCGAGAACCGGGCCCTCCAGCAGACCAACAACCTCACCTTCTGTGGAAGCGATAATCCCAATATCCTCTTCTACTTAAAGAAATCCTCCGATGGATCCAGTACCGTGCTGATCGTCGTTACCACCGACTTCAGGAATGTGCAGAGCGGTTGGATCGAAGTTCCCACGGGAGAGCTTGGAATCTCAGGCGACTCCGGTTACCAGATCGAAGACCTGCTCACCGGCGAGATCTTCTCATGGCGTGGATCGAGGAACTTTGTTTCCCTGGATCCCTCCCGTCGAGTGGCTCACATTCTGAGGATCAAACGGTAATCAGAGAGTCCAGTTGACTGATTGATGTGGTGATGCGATGATGTTGGCATGCGAACTACTCTTGAAATTGAGGATGACGTCCTTGAGGTCGCCAAGGGCATGGCCAGGCACCAGTGTGTCAGTTTAGGGAAGGCAGTTTCCCTGTTGATGCGCAAAGCCATCAGCCCCACCTCCGCCACGTCGACTGTTCGCAATGGGATTCGAGTCATCTCCCACCAAGGAAAAACAAAGCCCGTATCCCTTGATACGGTGAATCAACTCCGGGACGAATAGGGGGGTTCTGATCATGGCTCGTGCCTACCTCTTGGACGTGAATGTCCTAGTTGCCTTGTTTGACGATGCTCATATCCACCACGTGCCGGCGCATGCTTGGTTTTCAGGGCATGGCGTCAAAGGGTGGAGATCCTGTCCGATCACCGAGAACGGCTTCATGAGGGTTCTCTCGCACCCAGCCTATCCCAATCTGTCGACACCCATTCCTGATCTGGCGGGTCGTCTTGAGGAGTTCAAACAGGCAAGTCCCGATTATGTCTTTTGGAGTAACGATTACTCACCTGCCGAGTGGGTTTCATCGAGGCAGTTGCTGTTTACTTCCTCACAGTCGACGGATGCCTACCTCCTCAATCTTTGCCATCGGAATCAGGGAACACTGGCCACCTTTGATCGGCGTATCCGCGCCTCCCTCATTGGGGAAAAAACCGGCAGTCTCATCGAATACATTCCGGTGTAGGAATCAGTCTGGCTAGTGACTGCCGACTAGCTGTAAGCCCTCGACATCCTACCTCTGTTCACTAGATTCATGGAGTCCTAGACCGTTGCCACCCGACCCCTCATGAAGACCAACTTCCTCATCATCGGAGCGGGTTTATCTGGCCTCGTGATGGCGGAGAGACTCTCCAAGGAGTGCGGTGCCAAGTGTACGATTGTCGAGAAGCGTGATCATATCGGGGGTAATGCCCAAGACGAATATGACGAGGCAGGTGTGCTTGTTCATAAATACGGCCCCCATTATTTCAGGACAAACTCTCCTAGGATTCTTGAGTATCTGTCCCAGTTCACCGAGTGGCATTCCGTTGATTACAAGATCCTCAGTTACTCTGACGGGCGCTATTGGAACTTCCCGATCAATCTTAACACCTTTGAGCAGTTTCTAGGTCGAGAGAGTTCGACCGAGGAGTTTGAGGCGTGGCTTGAGTCGAAACGTATCCCGATCGAGAATCCCGCTAACTCCGAGGAGGTTATTGTTTCCCAAGTTGGATGGGAGTTGTACGAGAAGTTCTTCAAGAACTATACCCTCAAGCAGTGGAAGAAAGACCCGAAGGATCTTGATGCATCGGTCTGTGGACGTATTCCTATACGTACGAATCGTGATGACCGCTACCTGCGCGAGGATTTCCAGGCATTGCCAAAAGAGGGATACCACCGACTGTTCCAGCGTATGCTCGAGTCATCCCCCGGGGTGGAACTGCTACTCGGGACGGACTATCATGATGTCATTGAGAAGATCCCTCACGACCACCTGATCTATACAGGTCCGATCGACGAGTACTTCGACTTTTGCTTCGGCCCTCTACCCTACCGATCCCTCCGCTTCGAGAATGAATCCTTCGGTTCAGAGGAGTTGAAGGATCGCGAGGCAATTTCTGGAAAGCCCGGCTACTGGCAACCTGCCATGCAGGTGAACTACCCCAACGACGAGGCATTTACACGCATCGTCGAGATCAAGCATGCCACTGGCCAGGAGTGCGCGAACACGACCATCGTCCGCGAATATCCCGATAACTATGAGCCCGGTAAGGAAGCCTATTACCCAATTCCCACTCCAGAGACCGCAGCGCTCTACCGCCGCTATGCCGAGAAGGCAGAGGAATTGGAAAATGTAAGCTTTATCGGCCGCCTGGCCACCTACCGCTATTACAACATGGATCAGGTCGTCGGCATGGCGTTGACAGAGTTTGAGAAGCTGATGGCCGAAGAGAGAAGTCGAGGGACGAAGGCCGAGAGTCGAGAGCTTGAGAGAGGTGCAGAGCTTACAGCCGAATAAGCTTCATGGATCATAAGCCCTTCGATTCTCAGTGCGATCATCCCTCTAATTACAAAGCCACCCCTTCGTTTTTCTGATCATGAATCCTCCTTGCCTATCCGTCATCATGCCGGTCTACAACGAGGCCTCGACGGTCGAGGAAGTCATTCGGAAGGTTCTCCAGCAGCCTGAAGTTGCGGAACTCATCACGGTCAATGATGCCTCCTCAGACGGGACGAGCGAGGTGCTGCACCGACTAGCTTCAGAGTTGCCCAAGATGAGAGTCTGTGATCATAAGTTTAACCAGGGCAAGGGCGCGGCTCTCCGCACCGGCGTCTCCCATGCGACAGCCCCCTACGTGATCATTCAGGATGCCGATCTCGAGTATGACCCGGAGGAGTACCCTGTGCTCCTCAAGCCGATCCTTTCTGGCAAGGCGGATGTCGTCTTCGGTTCTCGCTTCATCGGTGGAGAGGCTCACCGAGTCCTCTACTTCTGGCACTCCGTGGGGAATAACTTCCTCACCCTCCTCTCCAACATGTTCACCAACCTCAACCTGACCGACATGGAGACCTGCTACAAGGTCTTCAGGCGGGAGATTATCCAGGGGATCCGGATCGAGGAGAATCGCTTCGGCTTCGAGCCCGAAATCACGGCCAAGGTGGCAAAGTTGAAAGTCAGAATCTACGAGGTGGCTGTTTCCTACTCTGGACGCACCTATGAGGAGGGGAAGAAAATTGGGTGGAGGGATGGCATGAGCGCCATCAGATGTATTCTGAAATACGGCCTTTCGTAAGAGGGAGCGCGCTGAAAGCGTGAGGCTGAGTCGAAGGACGAGGGAGGGCGAAGATAGGAGATAGGAGATAGGAGATAGGAGATAGGAGATAGGAGATAGGAGATAGGAGATAGGAGATAGGAACCAAGCCGTGACCGGCGCGGTAGACTACCGAAGGTAGCCCCGAGTTGAACCGAGGGGAGGGCGAAGGACGAGAGACGAAGGTCTAAGGGTCGAGGGCAGTATTTAGGAGATAGGATATAGAAGTTGGGATATAGGGGCGGCGCCAAAGGCGCTTAGATCTTTCGACTTTGCTTAACCGGCCGTTGCTTCGCAGCCGTTACGGCGCCTCTCGACTTTAGACCTTCGTCCTTCGACTGTCGGCCTCCGCCTCCGTCTCAGCCCCATATCCAATCTTCTATCTTCCATCTTCGCGCCCTTGAGGCGCCCCCTTTCCTCATTGATTTTCTTATAAAGGAGTCTATAATCCTATAAAAGGAGATTTAAATGAACTATATAGGAGTCAGTGAGCTTAAAAAGTCCAAGGCCATGTGGGAGATGCTTGATCGAGAAAAGGAGTTGGTCCTCACAAAAGAGGGCAAACCGGGCGCTTTGATCCTTCCGGTGACACCAGAGGGGCTTGAATCGACCCTTAAGGCTGTGAGGCGAGCGTTATTCTCGGAGACTGTTTCCTCGATCAGAGCTAGAGGAGGAAATTCGGCGGAGGAAGAGATTAATCGTGAAATCAACACAGTGCGCCAAAATAGAAGGTGATCGTCGTTCTTGATACCAACATTCTTGTCTCCGGTCTGATTCAGCCAGAGCATCCCCCAGGCAGACTGATTGATCTGCTGAGGGCAGGTGAACTCAAGTTAGCAATCGATGACCGAATCTTGGATGAATATTCTGAAGTGCTTGCTCGGGACTATTTCAGGAAATATTTCACAGTGTCGGAGAAGGATTTGATACTCGACTTCATCGCCAATGATTCGATTCGTGTGCTATGCACTCAAAGCGCTCGGGAACTTCCAGATCAAGACGATGCCTGTTTTCTCGAGGTCGCCATGGCAGCAAATGCCCCTCTCATAACGGGAAACCTCAAGCACTTCCCCGAAAACCTTCTTCATGGGATGCGTGTCTACTCGGCCGCTGAATTTATGAAGAGTGTGATGGATTAAATAATTGCAGAGCCCTGAAAGCGCGAGGCTGAGTCGATAGACGGCGGACGGCGGTCGACAGACGAGGGACGAGGGCAGTATTTAGGAGATAGGAGATAGGAGATAGGAGATAGGAGATAGGAGATAGGAACCAAGCCGTGACCGGCGCGGTAGACTACCGAAGGTAGCCCCGAGTTGAACCGAGGGGCGGCACCGCTTTGCTTGCGCAAAGTGCCGTCAAATGGGATCGCCTCCGTCTCTCGACTTTAGTCTTTAGACATTCGCCCTCTGTCTCCGTCTCAGCGTTTGCCTTCGACTCTCGTCCTTCGACCCTCGTCTCAGTCTCAGCCCTATATCCAATCTTCTATCTTCTATATTCTGCGCAAAGCGCATCCCTATCTGCCCTCGACGTTCGACTTTCGACCTTCGTCGTTCGACTCGGTATATCCTATATCCTGCGCTTTCAGTGCCTCACTTTCATTTCATTTTGAATTGAACTTTTTTCAAGTTCATGCTTTGTTGGACAAATCCTAGGCGACCACAAAAGGACGATCCAGCTGGCCAAGACCTCCAGAGGTACTGCCGACCAAGGGCGGCAGCATGCCGATTGCTGAATCGAGGGATGATGGTTGAAGAATGAAAGTCGAAGGACGAGGGGCGAAGGCAGTAGTTAGAAAATCGAAGATAGGATATTGAAGATAGGGATGACTTTTGAAGACCTAGACTCGTGGCAATGTGCGCGTGAGATGATTAGATTGATTTACCAACTGACCCGGGATGCCGAGTTATCACGGGACTTCGGGTTGCGCGACCAGATCCAACGAGCGGGTGTCTCCGTCATGTTAAATATTGCAGAGGGATTTGAACGGACGGGTTCCGCTGAAAAAATGCATTTTTATAATATTGCCAGGGCGTCGAACGGGGAGGTTAGATCACTCCTTTATGTAGTATTGGATAGTTATTCTCATCTTGAACCAAAAATCACTCAATTGATGGATAGCACCGCGAACACCGGGCGACTGTTAAGCGGCTTGATTTCCAGCACGCGCCGCCGATCAGATACAAAATAATTGCTCGGAAATGGGAAATGGGAAATAGGGAATGGGATATAGGATATAGGATATAGAAGTTGGGAGATAGAAGGACGCCCCTGAGGCGCATAAACCCGTCGCCCTCCGCCTCCGTCTCAGCCCCATATCCAATCTTCTATCTTCGCGCCCCTGAGGCTCATCCCATATCCTAACTTCGGCGCTTCTCGCCTCAGCCTACCACCAGCCATCACCCCTTCTTCAAATCCAGTGAAGCCATCAGTAGCAAGCACGAGCCATTCGACTATCGACCGTCGACCGTCGATTCAGCTATCAGCCTTTCGTCCTTCGTCTCGGTCTCAGCTCCCTATCCAATCTTCTAACTTCAGCGCTTTGCACTCTCTCCAATATCCTAGCTCCTAGCTTCTCGCCTATGGCGATCCTAACTTCTATCTCCAATCTTTCTTCCATCCAAACCGAGTTCTCGGAGATCTTTGCCGATCTTGCGGAGCTTTTCGGTAACCCTGCCTCCCTTGGCTCTATCTACGGACTGCTCTTTGCCTCATCCGAGCCACTCTCTATGGAGGAGATTGTCGAGAATCTCGGGATCAGCACTGGCACTGCCAGCCAGGGACTTCGCCGCCTTGTTGAGCTGGAGGCAGTTAAGCCGGAGAAGGCTGATGGGGAACGCATCACCCGCTACACTGCCCGTCTTGAGCTACGACCCTTTGTTGCGATGTTTCTGGATCAGCAGTTGATTCCCCGCCTCACTCGCTCAGCTGAGCGGTTGGCGGCCCTCGAGGGGAAACTTGCCACCTTACCCAAAGAAACAGGTCAGACCCTCAAGATACGACTCGAACGAGCCGACAAATGGCACCGGCAAGCTAAAAACTTCCTCCCGCTCGTTCGGAAATTTCTAGGGAAATAATTCTTCAGTCGTTCTTCCCGTTTGTCCCTCCCAATCTTCTAACTTCCATCTTCGCACCCCTGGGACGCATCCCATATCCTATCTCCTATATCCCATATCCTATCTCCTATATCCAAACTTCCATATCCTATCTTCGGCGCTTTCAGCGCCTCCCTTCGATTCGGTCTCAGCCCTATATCCAATCTTCCATCTACTAGCTAAGCGCCCCCTATCTGTCCTCGACTTTAGTCTTTAGACCTTCGCCTCCGTCTCTGCCCCATCTCCAAATTACTATATCTTATATCCTACATCATGCGCTTTGAGCGCTTGACCTTCGTCTCAGTCATCCATGCCTAAACGTTTTCTCATCATTGGCGCCGGTTTTTCTGGCCTTGTCATGGCTGAGCGGGTTTCTAGTCAGCTTGGAGCGAAGTGCACGATTGTTGAGAAGCGCAATCACATTGGTGGGAATGCTCAGGACGAATACGACGAGGCCGGCGTGCTCATCCACAAGTACGGCCCTCACTACTTCCGGACGAATTCGCCGAGGATTTTGGAGTATCTCTCTCAGTTCACCGAGTGGCATCCGGTCGAGTACAAGATCCTGAGTTACACGGACGGTCGCTACTGGAACTTTCCCATCAACCTCAATACCTTTGAACAGTATCTCGGTCGTGAGAGCACCAGCGAGGAGTTCGAGGCGTGGCTTAAGTCGAAACGTGTCCCGATCGAGAATCCCGCTAACTCCGAGGAGGTCATTGTCTCCCAAGTGGGATGGGAGCTCTATGAGAAGTTCTTCAAGAACTATACCCTCAAGCAGTGGAAGAAGGATCCCAAGGATCTCGATGCATCCGTCTGCGGACGTATCCCGATCCGTACTAACCGGGACGATCGATATCTTAGAGAGGAATTCCAAGCACTCCCAAGGGAGGGATACCATAGGATGTTCGAGCGGATGCTTGAGGCCTCACCCGGAGTCGAAGTCCTTTTGAATACAGATTACCGCGATATTGTGGACAAGATAACCCATGACCACCTGATCTACACCGGTCCGATCGATGAGTATTTCGATTACTGCTTCGGACCGCTTCCTTACAGATCGCTACGGTTTGAGAACGAATCCTTCACTGCGGAACAGCTCAAGACCCGTGAAGCCATTTCTGGCAAGCCCGGCTTCTGGCAGCCCGCCATGCAGGTGAATTATCCGAATGACGAGGAATTCACACGCATTGTTGAAATTAAGCATGCTACTGGCCAGCAGTGTGATAATACCACGATTGTACGTGAGTACCCTGATGACTATGCCCCAGGCAAGGAGGCCTATTACCCCATTCCTACACCTGAGACGGCTATTCTTTATAGGAAATACGCCGAGAGATCAGAAGGTCTGAGTAATGTTTCATTTGTGGGGCGCTTAGCCACCTATCGTTATTACAACATGGACCAGGTGGTTGGGATGGCTCTAGCGGAGTTTGAGAAATTAAGAATGTGAGAGCACGCAGGTTTACTTTAGGAGTTATAACTGGATATTGTACTATAATAATCAATGTTTTGTATACTATTTTCAGTGTTCGGATAGCACTGATCTTCTTAGGTAAAGAGCAATTTGGGCTATGGGCTCTTGCGCTACAAGTTTCTGGTTACATGTCAATTATGGATTTAGGAATGACCTCTGCGTTAAGTCGTTTTATTGCAGATCACAAGGATGATGTAAATGGAGGACAGTACGGTGCAATGCTCTTAACTGGGGGACTTTCATTCATTTGCCAAGGAATTATTATTGCCATTTTAGGGTGTATTTTTGCTTTTTATTCGACACAAATATTTAGTATACCAAAAATCTTTGAAACAGACTTCCGAAATGTTCTAACTATTCTAATGCTTGTGACTGGAATTTCAGTAGCACTAAGAGGGGTGGGAGCTCCAATATGGGCTTTCCAGAGGTTAGATATTAATAATGTAATATCAGCATTAGTTCTAATCACAAGCTTTTTAATGCTTTGGGTTGGATTCAAAGCAGGATGGGGAATCTATAGCCTTGCGTATGCTGGGATACCAGGGACTATTATTTCCCCGTTACTTGTTTCAATTATATGCTATAGAAGTGGTTATTATCCTCGAAAAGGTAATTGGAATAAACCGCAGTGGACCCTATTTATTAAAATTTTGGGATTCGGAAAGGATGTTCTACTACTATCAGTCGGATCGCAAATGGTGAATGCAACGCAGGTAATTATTCTCAGCAAATTTGTAGGTTTAGATGCAGCTGCAAGTTTTTCGATATGTACTAAATTTTATAACATGGGACAGCAGTTTGTTGGGAAAATCCTTGAAAGCGCAGCTCCTGTGCTTACTGAGATTTTCGTGCAGGGTGATTTGTCTAGATTTACTGAAAGATTCTGGAATATTGTAGCTATAACTTCATTTATAGCAACGATAGGGGGCGCGGCAATTGTTACTCAAAATCAGTTGCTGGTTTCGCTTTGGACATCAGGAGTTATCAAGTGGAGCCTAATGTTAGATGCGTTGCTTGCAACACTTCTCGTTATAACTTCTATATCACGATGTTTTACAGGGATTTTTGGTATTATTGGCAATATAAGTCCGATACGATACATTTATTTTATAGAAGGGATACTATTTATTTTACTCGCCATCCCTGCTGCGCGATATTATGGAGTCATTGGATTATTGTTAACATCTGTTTTAGTTCACATAACAACAACATTATTATTTTCAATAAAAATATCCTCTAAAATAATAAATTCTATGAAAGTAAGAAAACAAATTGCTAATTCACTAATAATTATTGCATTTACTACTTTAGCTACATTAGTAATATCAAAACTAATTTCTAAAAGCGGGACGTGTATACTATTTTCTGTGTGCATAATTATTCTAGCCAGCATATCAAGTTGGCGAGTGTTACTGACACAGAAAAATGACTCAAGAATAATCTAAAAAAATCATATGAATAAAACCCTATCGTTTATCTCTAAAATCGCAAAAATAGCAATTAATAATCCTTCGGATCTGCGTGTCGTATTCGGAACGGCAAATTCAGTTGCAGAGGCAATTGCATGCCCCGATAATGATGTAAGATTTTTTCCTTGCATTGACTACAGCGACATTACTGGGACTTCTAGTAGGTTTAAGATTCAGTCATTTCCAAATGTTGGAGCTTCGATTTCAATGTTAGAATGCGCAGCGCTTGCGGCACTTATCAAAAAAACAAATGCAATGAGAGTATTTGAATTTGGAACCTATAAAGGTGTTTCAACTACGCAGTTAGCATTGAACATCAATGAAGAAGGAAAGGTATTTACACTTGATCTACCTGAAGATCATCCTCAATACGCATTGGAAATTTCAAACGAGTTAGAGCGTCACATTGCAGCTGAAAGCGGGAAGGGAATCTTATTGCCATACGATTTACTCTCAAGGGTAGAATTTCTTCGTGCAGACTCTGCTACATTCGACACAACGCCCTACCGCGAGACTATGGATCTAGTATTTGTTGATGGTGCCCATAGCTATGAATATGTAAAAAATGATTCGGAAAAAGGTTTGGAAATGCTAAAAAAAGGAGGTATTATCGCATGGCATGATTGTATTCACAATCATCCAGATGTAGTAAAGTATCTTAAAAAAATGCACACCAAAATCACACTTATTAATGGAACTGCATTGGCGTATTCGCAAATTTAAATTATGGGATTAACATTACAGTCTGCTAAATTTTTGATGGGAGAACTTAAGAGAGGTGTAAAATTTAAAAAGACTCTTACACTAGGACACCAAGGTGTCTATATGAGTCAATTTGAATATGAAAAAATTCTATCATCACTTGATATGGAAAAGTCAGAAATCATCTATGCCGATGATTTTTTCAAGGCCCTGGGGGCAAGTCAATTGGATGTGATGGACACATCAAATTATGAAGGTGCCACAATAATTAAAGATCTTAATAATACATTTTCAGATCCTATAATTGAGCGCTATGACTGTGTCATTGATGGAGGTACGCTAGAGCATGTATTTAACTTTCCGCAGGCCATTAAAACATGCATGGACCTTGTGAATGTAAACGGGCATCTAATATTGTTGACTCCATGGAATAATTATGCAGGGCATGGATTTTATCAGTTTTCACCAGAGCTTTTTTACAGAACTCTTTCACTAGAAAATGGTTACCGTATTGAAAAAATGTTGATTAATAAAAAAGGTGTTTGGTATTCAATTCATGATCCAAATCTTGTTAATTCAAGGGTTGAAATTCAAAATGGAGGCCAAACACTTTTATATATATCTGCAAGGCGCATCGAAATTAAGTCGATATTTTCTAAATGGCCTCAGCAATCTGACTATTCGAAAGCATGGGCTGCAACTTTAAGTAATAGCGCAATAAACTCTAGTAAAATAAAAGAACGCATTGTAGAAAAAGTAGCGACTTTGCAAAAGATTCAGAAATATTGGCGCAAGTTTAAAGAATATAAAAAATATATGATCAATAAACGATCTTGGTTCTTTAAAACTAAAGATGAATATGGTGTTCCTTTGTAACCATATCAAGTTATTTTTGCAGTCTCTCTGATTTGAGTAGGTGGAAGGACTTGAAGGGGATGGATTGATAACGAGGCAGCAAAGAGAGGCTATGACACCGGAAGAACTGTTTACTGCGACTCTTGGGTTCGAATAGGGATGGAGCATGAAAAGATGTTGCATTGAAGAGTGTCAGCGCGTGAGAGTTGTTGCCGAATCTGCACTTCAAATGCTAGACATTGATTTGGGTGCCCGGAATGATGGACAGAGTCCCCATCCGTGGCAACGAAAGACTGGATCAGTTCATCCAACAGACCTCTATCCATTAAATCTTAAATTTAAAAACAGTAATTTGAATTAAGATTTTGAAAATTCTTGTTTTAACACATACCCTTGGAAAGGGGGGGAGTAGTAGTTTTGCAATTCAAGTGCAAGATTTGCTTATTTCAAAAGGATTCGATTGCTCAATACTTGCAACACAATACACTGAAGATCGAATTACTGAAAATGCAGATTTTGTTTTGTATGATGGAAAGTATTCAAAAAATAATAAAGTTGATCGTATCTTAAAAAAGATTATCTCAATAGATCCTGATGTTGTATACTCGATTTCAGGCACTGAAGAAATGGAAGTTCTTCGATATTTGAAAATTCCTAGGATCAGGCATTTTTTTTCTTTAGAAAGTCATGAATTTCTGGACATTAAATTTTTTTATAAGAAATCACTACAGTATCTTGATGCGATAACAACGAATACACCAGATGTGTGTGAGATATTAAAAAAAGTATCTTATCTAAAGCATGTAAAATATTACACAGTCCCTTACACTTTTATCAATAGTCATATTCCAGCAATAGATTGTATCAGAGATATTAATGATGGAAATCAAATAGAAATCTGTTACATAGCGAGACTTGAAGCTAATCAGAAACGTTCTGATTGGCTGCCCGAAATAGTGAATTATTTCAATGAAGACTCTTGTTTGAAATGGAATATTTATGGAGAAGGACCATTGAGTGAAGAGCTAAGAAAGAGTTTTAAAAATAATACCTCTGTAACATTTCATGGTTGGTTGAGACAAAGTGAACTCTTAAAAAAAATTGCTAGACATGATCTCTTTTTTCTATGTTCAAAGTTTGAAGGATTGCCGATTGCAATGGTTGAAGCTATGCTTTCTGGAGTACCCTGTTTGGTCCCTAATACATGCGCCGGAGCACGATATGCTTTAGATTCAGGAGGTGGTTGGACATACGAAGCAAACTCTCCCAAAAAAAGCGCTGAATGCATCGAAAAAGTTATTTCTGATTTACCGGCGCTTAGAATACAGCGCCAAAATGCATATTTAAAAAGTCGGGAAAAATTTATCGGAGATGTTCCCGCAAAGCAAATAGAAGAATTCATCAAAGGTCTTTCTGATATCGAAAATAACGGAATTACAATAGAATATCCTTCATTAATACAGATTCCTAGAATTCAGATGCGCAAAAAACTAATGAGAAGGTGCGCACAAGTATTTAATAACTTCAAGCAAAAATAAGTATTTACACATATTAAATGAAAAAAATAAAATATTTAATTATTGGAGCTGGACCTAGCGGTTTGACTCTTGCCCATTCACTTCTAAATCGCGGGATATCTCTTTCTCAAATACTCGTGTTGGAGAAAGAAAATGTTGCAGGTGGGCTATGTCGCTCGGAAATTGTTGATGGCGGACCAATTGATATAGGCGGCGGACATTTTCTTGATGTTAAGCACAAAGATGTCCTTGAATTCCTATTTAGATTTCTACCTCAGAATGAGTGGATAAGATATGATCGAGTATCCAAAATTAACCTTCACGATCAAATGATTGATCACCCCTTGGAGTCAAATTTATGGCAATTCAGTATAGATACTCAAGTTGATTATTTAGAATCAATTGCTCAAGCTGGTTGTGTTCAAGGCGCTGATAAGCCAGAAGCCTTTGCTGACTGGTGCCGGTGGAAGTTCGGATCAAGAGTAGCTGACGATTATATGCTACCATATAATCGGAAGATATGGTCAATGGACCCAAATCTATTGGGAACTTATTGGCTTTATAAACTTCCTAATGTATCCTTTCGAGAAACATTACAAAGCTGCTTACAGGGAAAACCCTATGGATCTTTACCCGCACACGGAGTTTTCCTTTATCCCAAAAAATATGGATATGGTGAGGTATGGAGACGAATGGGTGAAGCGCTAGGGAGCTCCCTAAAAACAAAAACTACTATAGAATCTGTAGATATTGAAAAAAGAATTATCAACAAAACATGGGAAGCTGATTATATTTTTAACTCTGCGCCATGGGAATCTTGGCTTAAGTGGACTCTTCAAATTCCCAGTGACATAGAGGACGAAATCCGAAAGCTTTATAAGGTGAGTATCGACGTTGACTATAAATCTGAAAACCTAGAAACTAAAGCGCACTGGATATATGAACCCGATGAGAGTATTCCGCATCATAGAAAACTAATTCGTTCAAACTTTGTTTCAAATTCGCGTGGATACTGGACAGAAACAAATTCCGCCCGCTCAAATAACACAAGTGAATGGCGCCATAGAAATGAATTTGCATATCCAGTTAACACTATCAACAAAAGGGATAGTATTTCAAAAATTCTAGACTGGGCGAAATCAAAGAAAATTATTGGTTTTGGAAGATGGGGAACTTGGGAACATATGAATTCTGATATTGCTGTAAAAAGCGCATTAGAACTGAGTATGAACTTTTAAAAATATGATCAGTATAATAGTTGTAGGCAGAAATGATGGATTCGGTGTCAATCTTGCTAAGCGAACTGCGATTAGTTTAAATTATTACGCAAGTCTTTGCGGTGAGGAAGACGACGAAATTATTTATGTAGATTGTGCAACGCATCAAGAAGACATAACCCTTGTTGAAGCGATAGCTGACACTCTGACTCAGGAAGCCCTGAATAGAATTAAAATTTATAGAGTTTCTGAAGAACAAATGAGATCGACAATCGGTGATACTCCAATGCCTTTCTCAGATGAATTATCACGAAACGTAGGAATCAGGAGAAGCAATCCGAATAATAAGTGGATACTGTCAACAAATTGCGATTTAGTATTATATCCTCTAGATAAGCCGCTGAATCAAGTGCTTGAAAGTTTGGACCCTCAACTATATTTGTGTCCGAGATTTAGTATTCCTCATCTTGAATGGCAATTATTAAACAGAGCAGATATACGTGGAATCTCAGTATTTTGTGAAAAAAAAATTCAGAGTGGGTTAAGGTGGCCGGTAGAGACAGAAGAGACCTGGAGAAGGTATCTCTCCATTGGTGATTTTCAATTAGCTCCAAGGTCGCATTGGATTGATGTTGGTGGATGTGAGGAGGGAATGAGTTTATGGGGTCACAGTGATGCCAACAATGCAAAAAGATTTTCTATTTATAACAAAGTTTCGATAACTCCAGACCTAGGAAATCATTTTACTCTTTTTCACCTCGATCATAATTTGCATACAGGATCTGCACACGCTTCATCTATACCTCATAATGATATTACAAAATGGATAAAAAACGTAACATCTTATCATTCCCATAATACTCAGGATTGGGGGCTTTTTGGGGAAAAAATAACCTCTCCATCATTAAAAAAATTAGAGGATTTGATGCTGAATCCATTAAAGATAAATCAGGATGAATTAAACTCGAGGAAAAAAGGGTTTATCAAAAAAACTAAACTCAAAATATCAAACA
>CAINEX010000025.1 GCA_903847935.1 uncultured Spartobacteria bacterium
ACAGATAGCATGACTGCCTCGGGCGACGCCATTTCCTGCCTCTACGAGCCAGGATCTACGTTTAAGCCGGTTGTTGCCATCGCGGCATTACAGGAAGGAGCCGTGACTCCTAAGAGTAAGATAAACTGCGAGAACGGGGCTATCACTGTTGCCGGTAAAGTTATCAAGGATCACCACGGATCTGGCGAACTCACCTTTGACGAGATTCTGATGAGGAGCAGCAATATCGGCGCGACCAAGATGGCTCTACTCCTCAAGGATCCCGTCTTTTACGACTACGTTCGACGCTTTGGCTTTGGGGAGAAGACAGGTATTGCCATCCCCGGTGAAATCCAAGGCATCGTGAACCCACCTGAGCGCTGGGATGGTCTTACCAAGGCAAGGATGTCCTTCGGTCAGTCCGTTGCCGTTACCCCAATTCAACTGGCCATGGCCTATTGCACGATAGCCAATGGCGGACGTCTCATGAAACCGGTGATTGGCAATGAAAAGCCGGTTGTTGTGCGCCAGGTATGTTCCTCACGCTCAGCCAACTTGGTAAAGAACGCCCTAAAGAACACTGTAACGGATCAAGGCACAGCTCCTTTGGCTCGAGTAGATGGCGTGTCAGTGGGTGGTAAAACTGGAACGGCCCAAGCGATTGCTCCTAGTGGCGGTTACTACGCGGACAAATACATCACGAGCTTTGCCGGTTTCTTCCCCGTCGAGAATCCTCGTTATGTGGTGGTTGTCGTGGTGGATCAAGCTGATCTGCCCCCAGAGAAGAACTACGGCGGACTCGTTGCGGCTCCTATCTTTTCGAGTATCGCCAGCCAGATCTCCAAACTCCCCTCCAAATGAAACCCCTGTTCCTCACACTGCTCTCCCTCGTGCTCATTGCTGCCGGCATGGCCTACGCTGCCCAGATCTATAGCTATAAATGCCCACGCTGTGGCCTTATTCAAACCTTCGATACCCCTAAGGGATTCGTTTATTGCCCATCAGACCACACTTTGCTTCTACCGTACCGCTAGGGTATCCACTGCGCCTTGGACACGAGGCATAGGCCATCCGAAAAGTGCAGGGCGTCTATCATGTGCTCAATCTGTTGATCAGGCAGCTTGGTTCCTAGGGCATATACTGCATCGAGCAGCCAATCACGGATCTCGACCGCATTCTCTTTGGTCACTTCACACTCGTGATCATCAACGGTCAGGAACGGCTTAAAAAAGGTGAGTGTCTCCGGTAGGCGATTCGTCGGAGGCATGGGTATTTCCTCCAGAACAGGATCCTCGGTATCCGCTACCTCCAGTAGTCGCAGTCGGTAATCCTGGAGTGTTTCACCAACGAAGCGACAGACGGCTTCGAGGCGTTGCAGTTCATCCAGCTGTGACCACTCGGGAAACCTTTTGGCTGCCACGGGATCACTGGCAACACACCAGTCCAGTCGGTCGAGTAGTGCCCCAACGCTTATAGGCTCTCTCGAGTCGTAACAACCTGCGGTGCATTCCTCGTCTGTCACCACGTCCAGTACAGAGGACAGGGTTTGGGAAACGAAGGGACGGAGGTCGTCTTCACCACGATCCAGTTCCACATAGCCCAGGGATTCAAGGGGAGGGAAGCTGCCGTTTGGAGCTCTGCCGCGCTCAAGGAGTTCGGGAATCAGCGACTCAGCTTTCTCGACAAGTCCTCGGAGGTTATCCCGATGAGTCAAAACTACGTTGTCCGGGATGGATGTCATGAGTCGATGATCGTCACAGCTCCCGGAACTATCACGCGAGGAATTTGAAAAGTTGCTCCCAATTGGGAGCACCAGAGCACGGCGATTCGGATACAATCCAGCCGGGGTATTTCGTGTTCGGTTAGCCTGCGGGACGTGGGGTTGGCATGACCAAGAAACTGGGATCACACAAAATCGAGAAAGATATCAGGGTTTATATTGACCAGGGGG
>CAINEX010000026.1 GCA_903847935.1 uncultured Spartobacteria bacterium
CCCGTGATCTTGAAGTAGGTGAAGTCGGTCTGCCACATCTGGTTTGGCGCCGTCGTCTTGTCCTTGAACTCGTTGGCCGCCTTCATCACGATGAAGGCCGGGCTGGTGATCAGATCGTGCGCCTTCAACAGCCGATAAACTGTGGCTTCCGACACGAAGTAGGCCTTGCTGTCCGTGAATCGCACCGCCAGCTCGCGTGGGCTCAGCTCGGGCTGCTCCAGCGCCAGGTCGACGATCTGGGTCCTGATCTGGTCCGGGATGCGGTTCCAGATTCGGCTTGGATGCGATGGCCGGTCTTCCAGCGCCTCAGGACCACCGGCCTGATATTGCTCATACCAGCGGTAAAAAGTGGCTCTGGGAACGCCGATCTGCTCCAGCGTCTTACGCACTGACAGATGCGATTGCTCAACAATCTTGATGATCTCAGCCTTCTCGGAGGCGGGGTATCTCATGCGTCGTCTTCCCCATCCCCGATCATGCTTTTTTTAAGCAGGCGGATTTCTAGCGCCTGCTCTGCCACGACTTCCTTCAGCGTGGTGGCCTCGGAACGCAGGTCCTTGATCTCGTCCGAGGTCGCTGCCCGGGCCGTGTCGCCCGCCAGTCGCCGCTTGCCTGCCTCCAGGAACTCCTTCGACCAGCCATAATACTGGGACTGGGCAATGCTCTCCTTGCGGCACAGCTCGGCGATGCTGTCCTCGCCGCGAAGCCCTTCCAGCACTATCCGGATCTTGTCTTCGGCGGAAAAATGTCTGCGCGTGGCGCGGCGAATGTCCTTCAGAACCCGCTCTGCAGGCGCTTTGGGACTGGGGGATTTCGTTCTCATCGGTCGTCCTTTCTCGAAGGCGATGAGACCAAATTCCTCCCTTAGCTAAAACCCCAATTCTGTCTCATAGGCTCTGACGGCGTACATTCAGTCGTTAAGATCTCAGCCCAAAATTATTGATGAGACGCCAAGCGGCAGGCCAATCTAATTTAAGATCTTTTTGCCGTGCATCAGCAACAATAACGTGGATATAAAAATAGGATCTCAATTCAAAATCAATCATGCTCTCCATCTGGCTTGCGCCCGAGACTGCGCACGAAAGATTTCGGCCTAATAGCTGCGGTAGAATAAGTAGCAACCGTAATTGCAACTGCTGCAATGAAAAGAATATGTGCGACTAGAGTAATTCCGAATACGGCATAGCTGCCGATCGATATACCGAATACTATAGACCACATCCAAGCAAGAATCTGAAAAACCATGTGCCGGACACCAACATCAGGGATGTTGCGAAGCGGGCTAAATTCATGATCGAAAATAAACTTCCAAGCTGAACTTACAAAACTCCGCATACCACTCTCCCGTAGGCTTTGCTTTTTTACGCAGCGTCACCCTGACTGGATCAACTGACCACTGGCATAATTCGCGCCCACTGGTGAAGTCCTAAGAGCCTTCTTGGTTGGGGCTGAGCGATCGCCCATCTTGCGGCACAGAATGTTCTTTTTTGGATTCTCACTTCTTTCGTATCAAGTTAAGGGTGTCTGGGCACGAATATAATCGCGGGAATACAAAGGGCCTCGCGGCTCCAGCTCGTCCAGTCTCTGGCGGAGCTGGTGAAGGAGATCGGCCAGCACCTTCGCCTCCGCTAAGGCCCCGGCGGAATATTCGCCGTGCCGGTACATGCCACTGCGCTCGCCCTTGGAACCTAGGGGGGGGACCCGGCTGAGAGCGAATTCAGCCGGGTCCAGAAGCCTCGCGCTGGGTTAGAGGGACAGCCGCGCGACCCCTTTTGCTTAGCGCAAAGGAAACTCCTTCCACAGTGCCTTTTCAACTTCCCAAAAGGGCAATCTTCTAAAGGGAATCTGGGTCGGGGGTTAGCTCCGTGAGAGCAGTGATTCTCCCCCTCCACCGCTTCGCGGTCCCCCTCCCCCGTGAACGGGGGGGGGAAGTTACTCGCAATCCAGCAACTTGCCATCCAGCGGCGAGCC
>CAINEX010000027.1 GCA_903847935.1 uncultured Spartobacteria bacterium
ATCCATGGCAAGCAACTTGGTGAACTGCTTGACCAGCGCGTTGCGAGGCTCGGTCAGGATCTTGATCAGCTCGCTCTCCGTCAATTGCTGAAGTGACGTGAGGATGGGGAGACGACCAATGAACTCCGGAATCATCCCGAACAACAGGAGATCCTCCGGCTCAACCATCGAAAGGAGCTTCAATTCATCCATCACTTCACCACTTTGGAGCGTTGCGGCATGGAATCCGAGGGTCTTGGAGCCGAGTCGGCGCTCCACGATCTTGTCGAGACCAACAAAGGCTCCGCCACAGATGAAGAGGATATTCTGGGTATTGAGTTGGATGTACTCCTGATGGGGGTGCTTGCGTCCACCTTGGGGAGGCACATTGCAGGTCGTTCCCTCGAGAATCTTGAGCAGCGCCTGCTGGACACCCTCTCCCGAGACGTCGCGGGTGATCGAGGCACTGTCCGACTTGCGACCGATCTTGTCGATCTCATCGATGTAGACGATGCCGATCTCGGCCTTCTTCACGTCATAATCCGCGCTCTGAAGGAGCCTCAGGACAATATTCTCCACGTCCTCACCGACGTACCCGGCTTCGGTCAGTGTCGTCGCGTCGGCAATGCAGAAAGGAACATCAAGGATCCTTGCCAACGTGCGCGCCATCAGCGTCTTGCCGGATCCTGTCGGACCGATGAGAAGCACATTGCTTTTCTCCATCTCGACCTCGGCAAGTACTTCCGTCAGCAAACCGGGTTGGAGTCCCTCGCGCTCAAGTGCGATGCGCTTGTAGTGATTGTGCACCGCCACCGAAAGCGTTCGCTTTGCAAGATCCTGACCGATGACATGGGCATCCAGTTCACGCCGGATCTCGGAGGGCTTTGGCACGCGGAGCGGAGCGCCATCACCCCGGGATATGTCTTCATCAATCTCCTTGTCCAGGATCCCCTTGCAGACTTTGATACAGCTATCGCAGATGTAGACGCCCGGTCCGGCCACAAGTTTACGGACTTCCGCATGACTCTTTCCGCAAAAAGAGCACATCGTGAGATTGCTGGTTCTGGCCATAAAGGAGGAGAGTGAGCCGCTACTCGGCGGCGTCCTTGGCTTTTTCGGGAGGGTTCTTGAGCTCTTTGCGGCTCTTGACCACCTCGTCCACCAAGCCGTATTCACAGGCTTCCTCGGCAGTCATGTAGTAATCGCGATCGGCATCCTTTTTCACCTGCTCCTCGGACTTGCCGGTGTTCTCCGCAATGATGCGGATCAGACGACGATTGAGCTTGTACATGAACTCGACGCTCCGTTCGACATCGCTGGCCGTCCCTTGGGCCCCTCCGGAGACCTGATGGATCATGATGTCTGAATTCGGCAGGGCAAAACGCTTTCCCTTGGTCCCCGCACAGAGAAGGAAGGCTCCCATGCTGGCCGCCATTCCCATGCAGTAGGTGTTCACGTCACAGGTGACGAACTGCATGGTGTCATAAATCGCCAGACCGGCGGTGACCGATCCTCCCGGCGAGTTGATGTAGATATGGATATCCTTCTTGGCATCTTCCATTTGAAGGAAGAGCAATTGGGCGATCACCAGGTTTGAGACGTGGTCGTCGATCCCCGTGCCGATGAAGATGATGCGATCCTTGAGGAGACGGGAATAGATGTCGTAGCTACGCTCCCCACGACCGGTCTGCTCCACCACCATGGGGATGAGCATGGAGTGGGGGCTGTTTGTGCGTGCCATACTAGTGGTCATGCCCGCAACCGGGGCCATGGACGTGTTCTTCATCATGGGAGTGTGTGGAATGGGTCGGTGTTTCAACTTTCAGAGCCGGCTTGGGATCTTCTCCATTAACCCTAGCATGGGCTACGACGACATCAAGGGCCTTGCCCAAGGAGATCTCCTCCTCGATACCCGGGATGGCGTGATTCTTCTGAAGTTCCTGGAGAAACTTCTGGGGCGGCATCTTGTACTGCTCGGCCATCGCGGTGATGCGCCAGGCGAGTTCGTCACGGCCGACCGTGATGTTCTCCTTGCCGACGATTTCTCCAAGAATGAAGTTCAGCTTCACCTTGTCAGCGGCGCTCTGGCGGGCGGCTCCGAGCAGCTCCTCCTGATGGGAACGAAGTTCCTCCTCGCTGACGCCGCGGGTCTGATTCTCACGGATGATCTCCTTCAGCATGGTGTTGCTCTCACGCTCGACCATCGATGACGGGGTATCGATCGTGACAAGCTCAAGCAGCTTCTTCACAACCTCCCCGCGGACTCCACGCTTGAAGTTCTCCTCGGCGTTGGAGATGAGACGTTCCCTCACCTGCTCGCGGATCTTCTCCAATGTCAGTCCGGGACTCAGTTTGGCCGCAAAGGCATCGTCGAGAGGAGGAAGCACGCGCTCCTTGATTTCGTGGAGGGTGACCTTGTAGGCAACCTTGTAACCGCGAAGTTTCTCCTCTAGGAAATCCGTGGGGAAGGAGACCACGCAATCACGCGACTCGCCGGTCTTCATCCCGACCATGGCGGAAGCCAAGCCCGGAATGGGGCGCTCATCCTCCATCCGGATCCAGAAGTTTTTGCGGCCAGCGTAGGTCGGTTGGAGATCGGGGTAGGTCTCAAGGAGAGGCTTGTTCTCAATGGAGCCCTCGTAGTCAAGGACTGCAAAGTCCCCCATGGCCAGTTCACGCCCCTCAATCGTCTTGAACTCGGCAAGATCTCCACGGAGACCATCCAGGAACTGCTCGACTTCGGACTCCTCCACACCCTTCTTTTCGAGAGTGATCTCCAGTCCCTTGTAATCGGGAAGATCGAACGGGGGACGGGTCACCACCGTCGCCGTGAAATGAAGGGATCGGTCTGCTTCCAAACGGACATCACGGACGCTTGGGCTCTGTACAGGAGCAAGCTTCTGCTCGTTAAGGACCTGCCTGACGGCGGCATCCAGAAGCTTGCGGGTCGCCTCCTGCTCCATGTCCTGGCCGTATTTCTTCTCCACGATTGCGATGGGAACCTTTCCTTTACGGAATCCCGGAAGATTTGCCTGACGGCGGTATTCGGAACCGATCTCTTTCCATTCCTCGTGGAAGCGCTCGGGGGGAAGTTCAATGTGCAGGTCGAAGATGCAGGTCTCTTTCTGTTCGGTAGTGACTTTCATAATGAGCCGAGAAGCAAAGCATGGGGAGCCTCCTCGGACAACATCCAATGCCTTTTTTTCTCGATTCAAGGTGGGATGAAACCTCTGCCCTGACACCAATTCCCCTACCCACGGGTTTGCAACTCGGCCTTCCGTTCCCTATAGAAGGAACCTCCCATGCGCTCCATCAGGCTTTATCTCTACGGTATTCCGGCCTTACTGGTCCTGATCCTTGGAGCCGCGTTTGTGAATGCCACCTTCCTCTCAGTCACGAAAAAGAACGAGATGTCGATCGGCACCCTTGGGGAACCCTCGACCCTCAACCCGATTCAGCAGGCCGACTCAGCCGCCTCGGAGATCGCCGGGATGATGTTCAACGGACTGCTCAAGTACAGTCGTGATCTCGAGATCATTGGCGACTTGGCGACGAGCTGGAGCCTTTCCCAAGAGACCACCTTCCGCTTCCAGAATCATGAGGAGGCCGTAAAAAGCAAAGACTTCCTCAAGTCCCTACTCCCCTCGTACCCGGCATGGCCGGTGACGGGGATGGAAGTGGAGGGGGATCAGTTGATCCTACACCTTAGCCAGGCAGGTCATCATGACTCCGAGCAGATCTTCAAGTCACTCTGGGACTTCAATTACAATCCCCTCCCATTTCCAGCCGGGGAAAAAGGAGAGAAACCACGGCTCTTTCTCGCCGAACCGATTCTGAAGTTCACTCTCCGACGCGATGTCCGATGGCATGACGGAGCCCCCTTTACGGCAGCCGATGTGGCCTTCACCTACCACGCCATCATGGACGAAAGGGTTGCTTCCCCACGCCGATCGGATTTCGAACTTGTCTCCTCGCTCACGGTTCCGAACCCCTACGAGGTCATCGTCCGCTACAAGAAGCCCTTCTCTCCGGCCCTGGCAAGTTGGATGCAGTCCATCCTTCCCGCTCACCTCCTGGAGAAGGTCGACCCAGCCAAATGGCCCGAAGTCTACAACCGCCACCCCGTGGGCACGGGACCCTTCAAGTTCAGCTCCTGGAAAACCAATGAGCAAATCAGGCTCGTCAGGAATCCCGACTACTTTCTCGGTCCTCCCTGGCTCGATTCGATTGTCTTCCGGGTACTTCCCGATCCCCTGACACTCCAGCTTGCCTTCGAGACGAAGCAGGTCGATTTCTGGGGAGTGCAGCCCTGGGCCGTGAAAGGTCTCGAAAACGACCCCCGCTACGAACTCTTCAGCGCTCCCGGCAATATGTACAACTACATCGGGTGGAATCTGCGTCGACCCATGTTCCAGGACCTGAGGGTGCGTCAGGCATTGGCCAAGGCCGTCAATGTTCCCCAGATGATCAAATACATCATCTATGGCCGGGGAGTCCAATCCAACGGCATCTACACTCCGCAGGTCTGGTTTTACGACCCGAAGGTACGCCCCCTTTCATACGATCCCGAAGCCGCAAGGGCATTACTCGATCAGGCCGGATGGAAGCCGGGGCCCGATGGCATCCGCGTGAAGGATGGGAAACGACTCTCCTTTACCCTGCTCGCCAACAACGGCAACGAGGTGCGCCGCGATATCGCGACCCTCGTCCAGGATGATCTCAAGCAGGTCGGCATCGAGGTGAAGGTGGAGATCTACGAGTGGGCTGTTCTGCTGAAGCGCTTCGTGAACAAGGGTGAGTTTGATGCCATCGTGCTCGGTTGGGGACTCGGCTACGACTTCGACCAGTATGCCATCTGGGACTCGAGCCAGACCCACCCCGAAGAACTGAACTTCGTCGGATATTCCAACCCCAAGGTCGACCGGCTCCTCTCCGATCTTCGTCAGGAATACAACCGGTCCGAGATCATCAGGATGGCCGGAGAACTCCAGCAGACGATCTACGACGACCAACCTTACCTCTTCCTCTTTGTGCCGGAAGGGACCTCCGTGATGTGGAAGGGGACCTACCGGATCAGGCGCCCGGGACCCCATCCAGGCGAGTGGATCGACTCACCCGTCACCATGACCAAGGCCGGATGGAGCTACGACATGGAGTGGTTCTATCGACCCGAGTACCCACCGAAGGGGAAATCGGTGAAGTCCTCAACACCGTCAACGGCCTCTACAGATTCGAGGTCTGTAACCCCATAACAATCGACGCCATGGGATCCTTTATCATACGCCGGCTTGGTCTGAGTCTTGTCCTGCTCTTCATCATCAGCATCATCTCGTTCTTTATCGTGACCCTCACCCCCGGTAGCCCCTACCCGTGGGGCGAACTGAACCCCAAGATCTCCGCCGAAGTGAAGGCCAACTTCCGCAAGAAGTTCCACCTCGATCGCCCCCTTCACGAACAGTATGCCCTCACCATGCGCGACCTCTTCACGGGGAATCTTCGGAGCATCAAGGATGACCGTCCCGTGATGCTCCGGATCATGGAGCGCCTCCCCGCGACACTTGCCCTGAACGTCACCTCGATCCTGATCTCACTCTCCTTCGGCACGCTGCTGGGAGTGGCCGCGGCTCGCTATGCCGGAAGTTGGCAGGAGATCACCGGCTCCTTTGTCACCTTCATCTTCATTGCCTTGCCGGGATTCTGGATCTCTTACCTGCTTGCCATCGTCTTGGTGACGACGTTCGGCGTTCCCATTCTCGGCACCCAGAGCTACGGGATCGACTTTCCGAATCCTGCCGCCGAGTGGCTCGACCGACTCTGGCACCTGCTCATCCCCGCCACGGTGCTCGCCTTGGGGGGTATCGCCGCCCAGTCACGCTACCTTCGCGCCACCATGATTGGAACCATGCGGGAGGATTACATCCGCACTGCCAGATCGAAGGGACTCCGGGAGGAGGTCGTCCTCTACAAGCATGCCCTCCGCAACTCCATCCGCCCCATCATCTCCGGAATCGGCATGCTCCTGCCAGCGCTCATCAGCGGGGCCGTCATCGTGGAGAACATCTTTGCCTATCCCGGCATGGGTCGGCTTGGCTACGAGGCCGTCCTCGAGAGGGATTACCCGACACTCGTCGCGTTGAACTTCGTGGTGGCCGCCCTCGTCCTGCTTGGCAACCTGATCTCGGACATTCTCTCGGCGGCTGTTGATCCGCGCGTGAGGCTCGAATAACCCTTTTCTGAACCCAAGCCATGCGCTCGCTCATCACACTGCTTACAGGTTCTGAGAAGAACCGACCGGCATCCCGCTTCTTGAGGCGCTTTCTGTCGAATCCCTTCGCCCTCCCGGCCGTGGTGATGATTCTTCTTTTTGTGCTGATCGCCGTGGGGACAGCACTCCTCTCCTCGTTCGGTCATCAGTGGCCCTGCGACGCGAATCTGACCAATCTCGAGCAGAAGCTCCTCCCCCCATCCTCCCTCCATTGGCTCGGCACCGACAATCTGGGACGGGATGTCCTCTCCCGCATGCTTCACGGTGCCTACATCTCGCTCACGGTGGGAGTGGTGGCGGTCAGCGTCTCTCTCGGGATCGGGGTGCTCGTGGGCGCCATCTCCGGATACTTCGGTGGCCTGACCGACCAGATCCTCATGCGCTCGGTCGATGCCCTGCTCTGCTTCCCCACCTTCTTCCTGATCCTGACGGTTGTCGCGATCCTCGGACCGAGCCTCATCAACATCGTGGTCATCATCGGCCTGGTCAGTTGGA
The DNA here is from genome assembly GCA_903847935.1 of uncultured Spartobacteria bacterium. Classification (GTDB taxonomy): domain Bacteria; phylum Verrucomicrobiota; class Verrucomicrobiia; order Chthoniobacterales; family UBA6821; genus UBA6821. Next base: position 6,740 of record CAINEX010000027.1, read on the forward strand.
CCGGAACGGCACGTCTGGTGCGCGCCGAATTCCTGACACTCCGTGAGGCGGAATATGTCAAGGGAGCCCGCGTCCTGGGCCAGCAGTCCTGGAAGATCATCATGCACCACATCCTTCCCAATGCGGCCGCCCCCATTCTGGTGACCGCTGTCCTTGGGATACCCGACGCCATTCTCTCCGAGGCGGGACTCAGTTTCCTCGGCTTCGGGGTCCAACCTCCCCAGGCCACCTGGGGGAATATTATTGCCGATGGAAAAACCTACCTGCTCTATGCATGGTGGCTGAATCTCTTCCCCGGCCTCGCCATCCTGATCGCTTCCCTGTCATTCTACCTTGCGGGTGACGCCCTGAGGGAAGCCGCAGAGGGCAGAGACTAAACCTTTTCTTCATGTTAAAGATCGAACATCTCCAACTCGGTTTTACTTCCCCCACGGACGGAGCCATCACTCCTGCCCTCAAGGGGGTCTCCCTCGAGCTTGCCAAGGGCGAGACCCTGGCGATCGTTGGGGAAAGTGGCAGCGGCAAGAGCGTCACGGCTCTCGCAATCACGCGCCTCCTGCCGACCCCACCGGCCGTCTATCAGGGGGGACGTATTCTATTTGAGGGACACGACATGCTCACGGCTACGGATGCCGAACTCCGGAAGATTCGCGGTGGCAGGATCGCCTATGTCTTTCAGGAGCCCTCGACCTCACTCAATCCCGTCTACACGATCCGCAGCCAGATCGCCGAGATGATCACCCTCCACCGTCCTGATGTCACCGATATCGATGGCGAGATCATCAGGTGGCTCGACGCCGTCGGAATCATTGATCCGAAGGGACGCCTCCATGCCTATCCCCACCAACTCAGCGGCGGCATGCAGCAACGCGTCATGATCGCCATGGCCCTCTCAGCACGCCCCGATCTCCTGATAGCGGATGAGCCGACCACGGCCCTTGATGTCACCATCCAGAAGCAGATCCTCGACAAGCTTCGTGAACTCCAACGCGACCTTGGGATGGCCGTCCTTCTCATCACTCATAATTTTGCCATCATCAAAGGGCTGGCTCGTCACGTTGCCGTCATGTACCGTGGCGAGGTCGTGGAATATGGGGAGACGGAACAGGTCTTGAGAAACCCTGTCCACCCCTACACCAAGGCGCTCATCGCCTGCATCCCGCGCTTGGGAGATCATCGCAGGCGACTCCCAACGATTGGCGAACTTTAGGAGAACCCAACATGATCGAACGATACAACGACCTGGCGGCGAACGAGCGGACCTACCTCGCTTGGATGAGGACGGCTCTCGCCCTGATCGGCTTCGGATTTGTTCTGGAGCGCTTCGATCTCCTGATGAAGGCCTTCATCCCGATGGTGAAGAGCACAACGGAACTACATCATGCTTCCGGGGGACGTGAGGCCGGCATCGTCATGGTCGCCGTCGGTATCCTCGTACTCCTCCTCTCGTCCTGGCGCTTCGTCCACACCACCAACCAGATCACGAGTGAAAAGAGACAGGATTACGGCATGCGCAGCGTTTTGATTCTTGGAGGCATCTTTCTTACGCTGGCCTCCTTCGTGCTCTTTTATGTCTGCAAGATGACCATCATACAGTGAGGCTTACTCACCTGATGATTGTCCGTTGATGAGCGCAGAAATCCACTCCCTTCAACCATTTTGGATCTTCTTGGGCTTATTGGTTGAATAGTCTAGAAACTCAATCCCCATGAATTCCCCCCTGCTTCCCTCGTTGGCCATTCTTGCTGCCTTCCTATTTTCGCAGTCCGCTACCTCGGCCGAAACGCAGGCCACATCTCAGCCCGATTCAAAAAGCCCATCCCTCCACCTCTTCCAGAGCATTAGGGTTGAGGCGTTAAGGGAGGCCTACCAGAACCGCACAAGCCCCGAGGTCTCAAAAGCGACCCTGGAAAAGGCCCTCCACATCGTTGCCGAGGCGGAGAAGGTTCTTCATCACAAGGAGTTCTCGATCGTTGGCAACACCGGAAAGCTGAAGATCAACTCCTCGATGAGTGACCTTCACGACTACTTCAGCATCGCCCCCTACTACTGGCCGAACCCCAACACGCCTGACGGCTTCCCCTACATCCGTAAGGATGGCGAGCGCAATCCCCGCAAGCAGCAGGTCAGCGACCAGGCGGAGCTCTCGCGCCTCATCAGTGCCGTGACGAATCTCTCGCTCGCCTATCACATCACCGGTAAGGAGGCTTATGCGGAGGCCGCTTCTCGCTTCCTGAGGGCTTTCTTCATTGATCCCTCCACCCGCATGAATCCCAACCTCAACTACGCCCAGGCGATCCTTGGAGTGAATGGCGGCAGGGGCGGAGGCATCATTGATAGTGAGTCGCTCAGCCAGTTGCCCGACGCCGTCACGCTCCTCTCCAAGAGCCCAAGCTGGAAGACGGGCGACCGTAGTGGAATGCGCTCCTGGTTCTCGGACTTTGCGAACTGGATGCAGACCAGCAAGAACGGACAAGATGAGAGCAGGACCAAGAATAACCACGGCTTCTACTACGACCTCCAACTCTCCACCATGCTGCTCGGTGCCGGTAAGGAGACCGAGGCCCGGGAACTCCTCCGGCAATCCCTCCCCAAGAGAATGGACAGCCAGATCAGGCCCGACGGTCAGATGCCCCTTGAGGAGGCCCGCAGGACAAGTTGGCACTACTGCTCCTTCAACGTGAGGGCCATCTGCAGGGCCGGATTGGTGGCCCAATCCCTCGGCATTAGCATCTGGGACAATCAGGCTCAGGACGGATCGGGAAGTCTCAAGAAGGCGATGCTCTTCCTGATCCCATTCATCGACCACAGGGAGCTCTGGAAGTTCTCGGAGATCTCCGATTTTTCGAGCGACAAGTGCCGTAAATGGCTCGCGATTGGTTCCGCGGTCTACGACGATCCGATCATCCGCAAGGCGCAGCAGACTTACTCCCCGATCGATTCTCTCTCCTTGGGAGACTGGCTGGTCGTCCCGGCACAACGCTAACGCTTCATCCTTCTTCTTTAGCCCCGCCCCCTCGATCCTTGGACTTACCGGTCTAGTCTGATCGGTATCGTCCTGGCCGTGACGCTCTCGATCGGAATCCCCAGGAGTTGAGCGGCAGCCTTCCGGTACTGCTCCATCTGCCCCTCGTATTCCTCTTTGATTGCTTCAGGGGTCGCGCGGTTGGTCTTGTAGTCGAGGATCTCTGCCTTCACAGGCCTGCCTCCCTCCCGACGGATCTGGACACGGTCGAAGATGCCGCTGATCCATTGGCCGTCGATCATCAGGTCGAACGGTTTCTCGTTCCAGAGCTCGTAGTCCTCGCCCGGTTTCGTGAAGACTGCCTTGGCCACTTCCGAACTAAGAAACGTCTCCAACAGATCACGCGCCGGTTCCGTGCATCGAGAGAGATCGACTACGGACGTGTCCCACTCGACTCGCGAGAGGACCTCGTGGATTTCCGTCCCCAGATCAGCGGCATCCTGGGAGTAGTTCCCATTACCAGTCTCATTAACACTCCCATCATCTTCATGCGCTTTTGCCTTCGGGAGTGCCTTCTTACCTGCGAGCGACGAAGGGGAAAGCGGGTGAGGAGTTCCGGAGGTGCAGGGAGCGAGGAGAACTTCTTTACGCTCTCCCTTCATGACTGCTTCGCTCGCAAGGTCATGGGCCTTGTACCAGTGCTCGTTGCCAAAGGGGACCTCCTCGCTTCCGGGGTTCAGCGTCAACATCAGGAGCCTGCCGAAGTTCTTCGACGAGGTGTCTTGTTTCAGCTTCTTCGTCAGAACGTAGAGAGCCTGCTTCGAGCGTGTCATTGCCACATAGGCGGCGCAGAGCTTGCCATACTCTTCCTCGGAGTTGATTGCTTCGCGGGACTCCTGCATGACCGGATCGGCGGAGGCCTCGTCCTTGGAAGGTAGAAGGCATCCCCATCTCGGAGGTTCCCCACCGCCGAGGTGGAGTCTGTCGCCAAAGTTACCACCCTTCCCGTCGAGACCAATCACGATACTCATATCGAAGGTCAGTCCCTTGGACTGGTGGAGCGTCATCACACGCACAACTCCTGAGGACTCGGCTTCTTGGACCGCGTGGTTCTCGAGGAAGGAGACAAATTCCGCGATCGGCCCCTTGTTGGACTCATCGTACTCGGCTGCTGCAGCCAAGAAATCTGCCGCACGTCTGGAAAGAAACGGATTGAGATTTAGCTTCTCGGTCCAGAAACGCACAACCGCCTCGTAACCCTCTGCCGAAATCAGTTCCAGAGCCCGGGTGCGGAACGATTCCACACCGCCATCCGATTCATCCTTAAGGATCACTCCCAGGGGAGATGAGCGCAGCACGGTCATGGAAAGAGAATCCTCCGGGAAGCCCACGACTCGTAATGCAGCTAGGAGCGCTATCCCGAGCGGATTGTCGTTGCAGGGATTGGACTTGCCTTCAACCGAAACCGGAATACCTCGCGCCTGAAGGAGCGCAGCAATCGAGGCGGCTTCATCGTTTTTACGGGTCAGCACGCCACAACTGAGCTTTCTTTTCCAGGGCTCTACCTCCTCAAGGATTTGGGCGACACGTAATTGGGTCAGGTCCTCGTCATCTTCATCGGATTTGACCTGCACCCAGCAAACGTACCCATCGAGCTCCTTGTTCTGGTCAGCGGTTTCGTGCCTCCTCCAAGCCTTCTTCCAGGCCTCCACGGTTCTCTCAGGAATCCCTAGCGTCGTGGCATGACTGCTGAGCGAACCAAAGACTGTATTCACAAACGTCACGATCTGCTCGGCAGATCGGTAGGATACCTTCAGCTCGCGATCGAAGATCTCCTTCTCTGAGCCCTGGTTGTACTGGTCGAAGATTTCGAAGAAGAGCTTCGGGTCACCTCCCCTCCAGGAGTAGATCGCCTGCTTGGTGTCTCCCACGTAGAAGAGCGAGCGCTCACCGCTGCTGTCCTGGAGCACTTCATCGATGAAGGAGACGAGCACCTTCCACTGGATCCGACTCGTGTCCTGGAACTCATCGAGCAGCCAATGATCGAGCTTTGCATCGAGCCTGTATCCGGCACTTGAGATCCACTGGTCACTTCCTACCTGATCCGAAAGAAGATCGGTCACATCCGAGAAGGTCAGCCTCCCGCGACTGCGGGTGAGCGCATGGTACGACTCCTCAAACGACTTCATGAAGCTGCGCAGTGAGTCGCTCCGCTCGAGGAGTGATTCATAGACTGGCTTAAGTAACGCAAAGAGAAGCTGCCTGCGGAGATCGGGGATTGCTCCCCTTAAGTAGACGCGGCCATCTGCTGCGCGTCCTGTAGGCATATATTCCTCACCGGTCTTTTTATCTTCAGAGCATTTGCAGAGACGCCCTTGGATAAATTCCTTCAGTTCCTTCGACCAGATGCTTCCCTGCTTATGATTTGCGGCCATCTCGAGATTGGCGGTCCACTTTTCTCGCGCCTCGGAGGAGAGACCTGAATGTTCTCTCTGGATCTCGGCCCAGAGAGCATCTGCCGCCGGCTTCACATCTCCCGAGTTGAGAATCTCGCTCCCCTTCGGTCCCCAGATCAGATCGGGATCACCCCAAGGCAAAGAAGTGTCCTCCAGATATTTTGCGTGGAAGTTCTTCACCGACTCCAAGAGGGTCAGGAAAACCTGACGCTCTCCCTTTCTCCGGGAAATCCTTCTGACAAGGTCGAGGAACTCTGTCCCTCCAGCCGACTGCACTGATTCCCGGAAGATCGTCGCAAGCGCATCCGTGCGTGCCCTCTCGAGTTCAGATTGCCCAATCATGGTGAATTCACCTGGCAAACCGGACTCCAGTGGGAAGGAGCGGGCGATCCTTGCAAAGAGGCTGTCGATCGTCCCCATGGTGAGCCTTCCCGAGTCGGCCACCAGCTTGACAAGCAGCTCCCTGCAACGCGTCTCATCGAGAGGTTCAATGGCTCCCTCCTCCTCCACCGAATTGAGATCTAGGTTGAGCGACTCAAGCTTCTTGGGATCGAGCGCGGCCTCCGCAAGCCTCAGGAAGACCGCGTCGAGGAATTCCCCGGCGGCCTTCTTGGTAAAGGTCAGCGCGGCGATCTTCCGTGGCTCCACTCCGAGCGCGAGGAGCTTCACCATCCGGGTCGTCAGCGCGTAGGTCTTCCCACTGCCCGCGTTGGCGACGAGCATGGCGTGGCGGATCGGGGCGCTCATTCGGTGACCTCCCCCTTCAGATAGTTGATCGTCCCCTCATCGAGGCACTCCTCGGGCTTACCTCCCTCGAGTAACATCCCAAACCGATCTTCCCAGGACTGGGGCAGCTGACGCGGCGGCCAATAGACACCACTTTTCATGGCCGAGGCGGTCGCCTCAGCGCACGTGAGAGCCGATTCAAGAAGCTCCTCGGAGAGTTCAAATGCCTTTACATCGCTCTCCTCAGGGTCTGCAGCAAGAACGAGGTACCCGGTCTCGATCGTTTTGCCGGGAAAG
>CAINEX010000028.1 GCA_903847935.1 uncultured Spartobacteria bacterium
CTCCGTGTAGATCGCAGAGGTAAGGCCACCCTTGAGCACGTAGAGAAGCACGATGAAAGAGCAGACCCAGAGGGAGATATTGTATTCCCAGCCAAGAAGGTTGTGCAGGAGCTTCGCAAGCGCGTTCAGCGAGATGCCGGAGGCGAAGATCGTCATCACCGCGAAGGAGATGGAGTTGAAGGCGCGGGTCCGCTCGTCGAAACGGAGCTTCAGATACTCGGGTACGGAACGTGCCTTCGAGCCGTAGTAGAAGGGCATCATGAAGACCGCCAGGAAGATCATGGCCGGGATTGCTCCCACCCAGTAGAAGTGGCACGTGGCGATGCCGTACTTGGCACCGCTGGCCGCCATACCAACGAGTTCCAGTGCGCCGAGATTTGCTGAGAGGAAGGCCAGTCCCGTCACCCAGGCGGGGATATTGCGGCCGGAGAGGAAGAAGTCGGCCGATGTCTTCATCTGCCGCTTCAGGGCGAAGCCGATGCCGATGACGAAGACGACATAGAGGGCGAGGATCGAGTAGTCGACCACTCCGAGATGGACGGATGAGGGGTTCATGGGAGAAGAAAATGAAAGTGGAAAGCTGCTGCAACGAAAAGTCTAAAAACAAACCGCGGACATTCACATTCAGAGGCAACGCAGGTCCCTAGACCGAGGCCAGGCGAGCAAACACCAAGCAAGGAAAGTAATTCCCAGGGATGAATGGGGTAATAAGCATGGGAAACGAGGCGATGGGATTCCAATCATCTTGTTCCACCCTGAGAACTCGTCATCACCCTTGTTTTTTGCACTTTACCCCGTGCAACCCGAGGTCGCAGGGAGGCCTGCCCCCGACTCAGCACCTACAATTGAGGCCTGTAGGTTTTGAGCGATCCGTTATAAGCGTCTATCACCACCGTTGCGTAATTGGTAGGAAGCGTGGAGGCGTTGGCACCCATCATGTCGTTCATGTTCACCACGGTAATGCCCCACACATTTGTTGCCTGCGAGGAGGAGGCCAGTGACGTCGATCCACTCCGGTAGTACTGGAAGCTTGCGCAGCTGTAAGTATTACTGACCCTTGGAATGGCATAGGTGGAAGGAGCGGTGACATTGGTCTGCCCCATGAGGGTGGAGAGGGTCGAATTGGTGGCCATGATCACCGTGTTGGGAAGAATCTGGGCCTTCATCAGGGGAGTTGCATTCCCGTTGTCATCCACCGAGAAGGCCTGGATCGCATGACCTTGGCCGGTATCGCCCGGAGTTTCAGGATTCACATATGAGTAGAGCCTTACCTCCACGGTCTGGGCCTTCGTGATGGCCGTCTGATGAGCAAGACTAAGAACCCCGATCACCTTGTCAGTAGCCTGCGTCAAGGCGGTGCCGCGCAGTGCGGAATTGAGCGCCGGGCCCATCAAGGAAGCCATGATCACAATGATCGAGATGACGATCAGTAGCTCAAGAAGTGAAAAAGCCCGACTACCCCTTGAACTAAAGGGTAAAGCGGACTCTATTCTCGAATGCACTTCATTCATTACGGAGTGAACTGCTTCGCATTGAAAATGCGGAAGCGGTAGTAGGTGTCCATTGTTGTTCCCGTGATCGCTGTTGTGGTCACATTGGTGGCAAAATCAGGGAGTGCCGGGTCGCTCGGGTCGATGTATCGCTCGATGACTGCAGAGCCCCTCGATTCTCCGAGGATCTTATCAGTGACCCCGCCTGCACCGGGATCAATCCACGTCTTCCAATCCGAGGAATGGGCTGTCGGCGTCTGCTTGAGGGTCTGGACACGATAATGGATCTGGTAGGTGTTGGATTTCGTCGTGAGTCGTGGGTAAAGATAAGCGTAAGGACGTTCCCTGAGATTGTCTCCAGTAATGCCCTTACGGAACGTGCCTGGATTGTTGTACCACCATTGCTTGATCAGCTCATTTCCGTTTGTGTAGACGACCGGTGCGCCGCTGCCGTCGTTTAATGGCAGCATATTGTTTGTCGGTGATGAGGCGGAAGGCTGGCGTGAAGGATAGAGCCATAAGGAACAGATTTCCGACGGGGAATGGAAAAGATCGTTGTTTGCAAAACGGTTGGTAAACTGGGCCAGTGTGTTGGAAGCGTTGATCGGGTAATAGAAATAGAAATTGCCGGTGTTGGTTGCCAACTGATTGTAAGACGCAGTGTTGCTGGGATAGATGGAACTGCTGAAATTCGCCCCGCTTCCATAGTACTTGTACATTAACGCGTAGTTTTCATCGATTGCGGTGATCATCACGGACTTAAGCACACCCCTCATAGCCGTATCTCGATTGATATAATCGAAAGGCGCGATTTGGTAGTTCATGTTGA
>CAINEX010000029.1 GCA_903847935.1 uncultured Spartobacteria bacterium
GAAAATCAAGTTGAGCAATTTCTTCCGAAGACCAGGAGATTTCTTTTTCAGCGGCTCTGAAAGAGTCTTGAAGTGATACATCCATGGCTTGCTTTTCCGCCCAAGAATCAGCTGATTTGAGATTTTTTTTAAAGTCTCTATGGATCTTCAGCATTTCCTTCTTTGAAATCGCGGTTCCTCCGGAGTTAAAAACTACTGAGTTGTTGTAATCGAAAGGCATCAGATGAAATCCTGCTTTTTGTGCAAGTTCGGCGATTGGATTTTCAGAGATACCGTGAATCCAACTGGCCCCCATATCCACTGGAGTCTTGCCGAGCCAATCCGCCCGCGAAAAAACCCGCCCCCCAATTCTTTCCCTTGCTTCCAGAATCGTGACGCGCCATCCCTTCCTACGAAGGTAATCAGCGGCAGCTAAACCGGAGACGCCAGCACCAACAATGATGCAATCCGTCGAGCATGATGCGCCGAGGGAATTGCTAAGAAGCATTGAGGCAATTGCTCCTCCGCATAACTTCATGAACCCTCGTCTTTTGAAGTTCGATCCGTTCATGATCAAGTCTTATTGGAGGGTTGTTTGCTCGATCAGGAAGCCTATGGTGAGAATCATTTTCCCGACTGGCCGATTGTTTTCAACTCCCTGTCTGTGACCAGCAATACCAAGCCATTGATTTCAGCCATTTTTTTGCAAAGGGCTATACGACTTGGATTGGATGGATACTCAACTAAAAGCACCGGTTTCATGGCGGCCTTAATGAAATTGATATCTGCCAAAATCTCTTTGGTATGAGACCTCGATTGGAGTTTGTTACCCTCCGTGAACAAATCTTCTATGCCAATACCATTAATGGCCGACAGGAAATCAGGATGTTCCAATAATTGAGAACCGTTCTGGGGGATGACGATAGCGGTCGGATTTATCTCCCTGGAGCGTTTGCTAATTCTTTTGACCCAATCAACCATATCGCGCCTGAAGCTTTGTTTGGTATCCGGATTGATCCTATTTTTTTCATAGGATCCATTGTGTAACTCGAAAGTCTCGAAACCATCGACGATATCGAGGTATACGCCGTCAAATCCCTCCTTCATTACCTCATCCACCTGAGAGAGTATCAATTGCTGCCAATCGGATTCCCAATAACGAACGCGAAAGTTACCATGCCATTCCGCGTTCTCCTTTCCCAGCCAATGGGGTGCTTCTGGTGTGAGACGTCCTTTTTTCATCCAGGTCTCCTGCCAGTAGGGTCTGTAATCCTCGGCCTCACCAATTGACAAGTAAGCGAGGATCTTCCTGTTCGGTTGATACGCTCTTATCGTATCCAGATCATCTTTATTCCAAGGCTCATCACCACTGAATCTTCCGTCCAGAACGATCCAATCTCTGTTGCATTTCCCCAGTGTTTCGACCGCAACTGACTTTGTTTCGGAGAGAGAGTCAGATTGAAGGACGTAACCAAAAGATGACGGAATAATTTCAGAGAATCCTGAATGTAGAATGAGGAATACAAAGCAGATCGGGAGGAAGCGGCGAAATGCCTGATCAATCTTTCTTTTCATAGCATAATTTTAACGAATGCCAGTGACAACCCTGCCCCAGTATTGATTGCCCGGATTCTTAAAAGAGTAGCCCGGTTTCAGGGATTCCAGCTGATCGTAAGGTACCAAGAGCTGGCCGTCGCAGTTCAGTTGGGTGTTTAAGAGCAAACCCTTGGAATTATATCCGGTCACGAGGACAAAGTGATCCAGATCCCAGTCCGGGTGATCTGTCGGATAGATTTTACATCCGCAGATCACCGGGTAACCCGAGCGAACTTGCTTTTGGATCCAAGTCAGAAAACTCTGAAGGCCATTAGGCTTTCCGGAATACCGACGAAACAATAAACCAGAGTTTCTAAGCGCTCGATCCATGTCCTCATCCTCAAGATCAGAGGTTCTCGGGTGACCTTCTCTGTGAATGATATCCTGTGGGACTTGCTTGCCATAATAAGCCAGTGCCATCTGGATACAGGCTTCACCACACCATCCTGCCTCCAAGTCAGCTTTTTTAGGGTCCCAAGCCACATCAGGAATGTGGAGATTCACTCCGATATGGGAGGTATCTATCCTAATGATGGGTTTTGGCATCGCGCATCCTGAAAGGAGCAGAAGTGAAATCAGAACACTTTGCTTGGATTTCATAGGGGGATAGCGAGGGTATGGGCCTCTAGGCCCTATGAATCTCAAGGCTGCCTTAAGCCCGCAGCTCCAAAGGAGCAACCATCTTACCGACAGCAGGTCCGACGTACTCGCTGAGGGGTCTGTAGAGGCGGTTGTCAACCAGTTGCTCCAGAATATGAGCCGTCCATCCGGAAGCGCGGGCAATCGCGAAGATCGGGGTGAACATGTCGGTCGGTAGGCCCAGCGAGTAGTAGACGGTGGCCGAGTAGAAATCGACGTTCGCATTAAGGCCCTTACGCTCCTTCATGAGTTCAGCGATGCGCTCCGACATGCGGATCCACTTTCCTTCGCCGAGTTGTTCACAAAGTTGGATGGCCATGGAGCGGAGGTGAGGAGCGCGGGGATCGAGTGTCTTATACACCCGGTGACCGATGCCCATGACCTTCTTCTTGTTCGCGAGGGCCTGTTCGACCCATCCATCGACTTTCGTCTCATCACCAATCTCCTGAAGCATATGGATCACACCCTCGTTAGCTCCTCCGTGAAGCGGTCCCTTGAGGGTGCCGATTGCCGATGTGACGGCTGAGTAGATGTCGCTCAGGGTGGCGATCGTGACGCGTGCGGAGAAGGTGGAGGCGTTCATGCCGTGGTCGGCATGGAGGACATAGGCGACATCAAGCGTCTTCGCGGCTTCTGCGGTCGGTTCCTCTCCGTTGAGGAGATAGAGGAAGTGTGCGGCCTCGCCGAGGTCCTTGCGGACAGGAGGAAGATCCCTGCCCAGTCGTGCGCGATGGTAGTAGGCGGCGATGACGCCGATTTTTGCGGTGATGGAGGCTGCACGGTGACGATTCTTTGCGGGATCGATTTCTCCCGTGGGGACCTTGTCATAGAGTCCGAGCATGGAGATACCGGTACGGATGACATCCATGGGGTTGGCATCCTTGGGTGCCGTGAGAATGAAATCAATGACACCTTGCGAAAGTTCACGTAGAGAACCAAGTTCCACATGGAGGGCTTCAAGTTGAGCCTTGTTGGGGAGTTCTCCGTGCCAAAGCAGGTAAACGACCTCCTCGTAGCTGACCTTTCCGGCCAGTTCATTGATGTTGTAACCAGCGTAGATTAGGGTTCCCTCATCTCCTCGCACATCGCTGAGTGCTGTGGAGTTGGCGATGATACCTTCGAGTCCTTTGGCGATGACGGTCATGGGCGTGGGCTTTTTGGCAAGTAGTGGATTGGTTGGGAAATGATGACTAGCGCTTTATCCGACGGATGAGTGCATCCGCCATGTCGGAGGGAGTCTCGGCAATTTCAATGCCAGCTGCTCGGAAAGCGGCGATCTTGCCTTCTGCTGTTCCCTGGCCCCCACTCACAATGGCTCCTGCGTGGCCCATCCGGCGTCCTTCGGGGGCGGTTGATCCGGCAATGAATCCTGCGATCGGCTTCTTGCAGTGTTGGGCAGCCCATGCCGCGGCCTCTTCCTCGGCCGTGCCCCCGATCTCACCGATCATGATGATGGCCTCAGTTTCCGGGTCCTCGTTGAACATTTTCAGGACATCAAGGTGTGAGGTGCCGTTGATCGGATCCCCACCGATGCCGACGCAAGTGCTCTGTCCATATCCGCGTGTGGTGAGCTGCCAGACAGCCTCGTAGGTGAGCGTGCCGGAGCGGGAGACGACGCCGACGGATCCCTTCTTGTGGATGTATCCGGGAGCGATGCCGATACGGCAGCCGCCATGGGACTTTTCACCTGTTCCGGGAGTGACAAGTCCCGGGCAGTTGGGACCGATCAGGCGAGTCTTGGAGCCCTTCATGGCCTCCTTGGCACGCATCATGTCGATGACTGGGATCCCTTCGGTGATGGCGACCACGAGATCGAGGCCGGCATCGATCCCCTCCAGGATGGCATCGGCTGCGAATGGAGGTGGAACGAAGACAGCGGAAACGGTGGCACCAGTTTCACGCACGGCCTGCTCGACGGTATCGAAGATCGGGACTCGGCTTTCAAAAAGTTGCCCACCTTTGCCCGGAGTTACTCCAGCGACGACCTTCGTGCCGTAGTCGAGGCTAAGTTTGGCATGACGGGCTCCGAAGCTTCCTGTGATGCCTTGGATCAGGACTCTGGTGTCGGGAGTGACGAGGATGGACATAAAAAGTTCCTTAAGGAGATCAGGCGTTGACGTTTACTGCGGCCACAATCCTGCGCGCCGCATCAAGGATATTCTCGGCACCCTCAAGCTTGAGGCCGCTCTCGGCTAGGGTCCTCTTGCCTGCCTCGACATTATTTCCCTCCAGGCGGACGACCAGCGGAATGGAGAGTCCCGTCTCCTTGGCTGCCTCCACAATACCGTGCGCAATGACATCACAATCCATGATCCCGCCAAAAATATTCACCAGGATGCCCTTGACGCTCTTGTCAGCCAGGATGATCCGGAATGCCGAAGCCACCTGTTCCCGGGTTGCTCCCCCCCCAACATCAAGGAAATTGGCGGGACTGCCTCCGGCATGCTGGATGATGTCCATCGTTGCCATGGCCAGTCCGGCCCCGTTGACGAGACAGGCAATATTTCCCTCCAGACCGATGTAGTTAAGGCCGTACTTGGAAGCCTCGACCTCACGTTGGTCCTCTTCGGTGACATCGCGCATAGCAACGATCGAGGGTTGGCGGTAGAGGGCGTTATCGTCAAAGTTGAACTTTGCATCAAGCGCCAGAAGGCGTCCATCGGTTGTGACGACGAGGGGGTTGACTTCCACCATGGAACAATCGCGCCCGATGAAGAGACGATAAAGATTCGAGAAGAGACTGGAGGCTTGGTTCATCAACGGGCCCGTCAAACCAAGTGAGCTCGCGATGACACGGGTCTGATAGGGCTGCAGCCCCAGAAACGGATTGACCGGAATACGGAGGATTTTTTCCGGAGATTTTTCCGCAACGGTCTCAATATCAACACCTCCTTGGGTGCTTGCAATTACTACAGGGACTGAGGTTGCCCGGTCGATGAGGATTGCAAAGTAGAGCTCCCGTGCGATGTCAACGGCTTCTCCCACAAAGATTTTACCGACCTCCTTGCCCTCCGGACCTGTCTGGTGAGTCACTAAAATCTGACCGAGCATCTTGAAGGCGAGATCCTTGGCCTCGCTTGGTGTGTTGCAAAGGTGGACTCCTCCCTTGAATCCGCTTTTGAAAGTTCCCTTACCGCGACCGCCGGCATGGATCTGGGCTTTGATGACCAACTTTCCTGCTGAGAGCCCCAAGGCAACGCTTTCTGCCTCTTCAGGAGTGTAGGCAACCTTACCGGGTTGGGTGGCGACGCCGAATTCGGCAAAAAGTTCTCTGGCCTGAAATTCGTGGATATTCATGAAGGATTAGTTTTCTTAATACACAGGCCCTACCCCGAGGAAAAGAACTCCTTCAAAAAGGGCTCAAAAAAGCAATCAGAGCAGGGGTCCCGATGCAAAATGATCGGCGGCAGCGGACTGGATGACATCAACCCAGATCGGGAGGGCAAGTTCTGCACCATAGCCACCATGCATGATTGTCTTGGGGTGGTCGAATCCAACCCAGACCCCGCAGGTGAGGCCCTGAGTGTATCCTAGGAACCAGGCATCGACGAAGTGATCCGTCGTGCCCGTCTTACCTGCGGCGGGCTTTCTCAAGCCTAGTTCACTCGCCCTAGCCGCCGTCCCTCTAGTCAGGACCTCGGTGAGGATGGCCGTTGTTGTTCTGGCGGCTGTTGGATCGAGCGTGGGGATCCGCCCATGGGTGGCGCGGTAGAGAACCGTGCCTTCCGAGTCGGTCACCTGTTCAATCAGGTGCGGTTGGAGTTTTTTCCCCCCGGTTGCAAGCGCTGTGTAGGCCGTTGTCAGGTTTCTGAGTGTTGATTCGAAGCTACCGAGGCAGATTGAAGGATAGTGGGGAACATGTTCCGCAAGTCCAAGGCGCTCCATGGTTCCCGCGATATCGCCCAATCCGGTCTTGACGCCCACACGCACGCTCATGGTATTTCGGGAATGAACAAGCCCATCCTTCGCGGGAAGATACCCTCCGAATGTGCCGTCACTATTCTGCGGGTTGTAGGCTCTGGAGTTGGGTGGTAAATCGAAAGAGGTGAGCGGAGCGTCGCTCACGGGAGTCTCAGGAGTAATGACTCCCTTACGAAGGGCTTCCTCGTAAACAAACGGCTTGGCTGAGGAGCCGATCTGGCGCATGGCGACAAGGGCGCGGTTGTATTTGCTCTTGGCAAAATCACGTCCCCCCACGATAGCCGTGATGCCTCCCCCCGAATTATCGATCGCCAGGAGCGCCCCCTGGAGTGGTTCCTCTGGTTCGGCCCCTTTGGCGACATGATGCTGAAGGCGGAACCCCTTGCCCTGCTCCACTTCATGGAGTCTTTTTGAAACAGATGCTTCTGCGACACTCTGAAGCGCCGCGTCGATGGTCGTGTCGATCCTTAGACCTCCCGTGTCAATCCTGTCGAGGGCAACGACCTGCTCCAGTTCATGCAAAATGGCATCCACAGCCCAGCTATTGAGCGGATTGACGAGATTCCTCTGGCTTGGGGTGATGATTTCTTCCTCCGCCTTTTCCAACTGGGACTGGGTAATGGATCCGAGTTCGAGCATCCTGCCAAGGACCACGTTCCGCTGCGTGATTGAGGCATCCATGTTGTTGAGCGGTGAGAATCTGTTCGGGCTACGGATCAGTCCGGCCAGGAGTGCGGCCTGCGAGAGATCCATGTCCGAGGCCGGGCATCCGAAGTATGATTGACTTGCGGCCTCCACCCCATAGAGACCGGATCCGAAGTAGATCCTGTTCATGTAGAGTTCGAGAATCTGTTCCTTACTCATTTCCATCTCGATGCGGAAGGCCATGGCGGCCTCCAGAAACTTACGGTTAAAGGTCTTCCCTCCGAGTGGGAAGCTATTGCGGGCCAGTTGCTGAGTGATGGTGCTTGCTCCCTGTTTCATTCCGCCGAAGAGCAGATTGCGAATCGCGGCCCTTGCGATGCCTACGGGATCGATCCCGTGATGCTCGTAGAAGCGAGAGTCCTCCCTGCTGATCAACGCATTGACGAAATTCGGCGAGACTTGATTATAATGAACGACGACTCTGTTTTCACCTATCGTCCGGCTATAGAAGGTGCCATTCCTGTCGTAAATTGAGGACCTCTGAGGCATCTGACCGATTGTCGAAATATCGAAAGTCAGAGCCCAAAGGTAGTAAAACACGGCCACCATGATCCAGAGAAGCAGGAAGGCCAGACCGAGCTTGGCCAGTGTCACCAAAAAAGAACGTGAACGTCTTCGGGGGGATTTCTTTCTCCCCTTGGCAGAAGTTGTATTGCGACGATTATTCACAAGAGTTGGACACTAGGCTTGCAAGACTACGCCTTCATGCCCCTTCATTGCCAGTCACCACTCAAGCGCCCTCAAATACGATGATTGAAATCCAAATCCTGACACCGATTCCCGCGATCGCCGAGAGTGTTCTTGCCGAAAGCATACTCGGTCGTGCCAGGGAAGCCGGACTCATCAGGATCGAAACTGTCGACCTGCGCCGCTGGACGAGCGATCGTCATCGCACCGTTGATGATGCACCCTATGGCGGAGGTCCGGGCATGATCATGAAGATAGCACCGATCGCCGCCGCCCTTGCCGAACTCCGCAGAGCCGGTAGCAAAGTCATTTTTCTCACTCCACAGGGCAAGCCTTTGCGCCAGACAATCGTGCGTGAATTCGCCCGGGAGCAGCACCTGATCCTTCTCTGCGGTCATTACGAGGGGAT
This sequence comes from uncultured Spartobacteria bacterium, assembly GCA_903847935.1. Classification (GTDB taxonomy): domain Bacteria; phylum Verrucomicrobiota; class Verrucomicrobiia; order Chthoniobacterales; family UBA6821; genus UBA6821. Next base: position 7,937 of record CAINEX010000029.1, read on the forward strand.
TGATCAGAGGGTCGTGGAGCATCTGATCGACGAGGAGATCTCAATCGGTGACTACATCCTGACCAATGGGGTGCTGGGGGCGCTCGTGCTCAGCGATGCCATAGCACGCCTCATTCCGGGAGTTTTGGGAGACGATCAGTCCGCAGTGACAGAGTCCTTTGAGACGGGACTGCTTGATCATCCCCATTACACGAGGCCTGAGGAGTTCAACGGTTGGAGGGTTCCTTCCATCCTGCTCTCGGGAAACCACGGGGCTATTGCCGCATGGCGTGCCGAACGGGCGATGGAGGCCACTAAAAAAAACCGCCCTGATCTGCTAGGATAGCAGGAAGAGGCGATATAGCTCGCCTGAGCGTGTGGAGGTTCCAAGAATTTTTTGTGCCAATTTCTCCACAAAATTTTATTCCCTTGATGGAAGGTGAATGTTTTTGGGTAATACACGTGTAACCACAATCATATGAAAACACTCCGCACACTCACCCTCGCTCTTGGAATCTCTGGACTTGCCGCAATGGCCACCGCCAATGCAGGAACAAAAGCTCCGAATCCTGATGCGACCACCAATACAAGCGCCCTGACGGCCGTAAAAAACACATCCGTGCAGGCCGTGGGAACTGTTGCGGGGACCGCCGAGAATGCAGGCAACACAGTCATCAATGCTGGAACAGGGGTCGCCGGTACTGTCGGCACTGCGGCGGTAGGCACCGTCAAGACTGCCATTGTTGCGGGTCAGACCGTCGTTGGTTCAGGCAGCGCCCTCATTACGAATAATCCCGTCAAGGGAGTCGAGAACTCCCTGCAGACCGCTGCAAAGGGGAGTGTTCAAACCGTGGATCAAGGTGTGAAGGCCGTTGCGGAAACCGCCGGAACGGCAGTTGCCACGACAGTTTATGCCGCCGGTGACACGGCAACCACGGCCAATGGAGCTGTCGTTGGGACAGTGAAGACAGGAACTAACACCGTTGGCACCGTTGTGACAGCCGGAAAAGAGGGCGTGCAGGCCGCCCAGGATGTGGTCGTTAAGCCATCCCCATCTCCTGCCAAGTAGAAAGTTTAGGGATTCCTAAATCTTATTAATTTTTTCACTAGAGTGCTGCCGCCTTGTTGTTCTAGATAGGCGGCAGGCTCTTGTTTTTTTAACAAAGGAAGTGCTGAATTAATCAGGTGCAGAAAACGCTCATTTCTAACTGAGCAGCAGATAGTGTAATCCCTGAAGAAGAGAACAAAGAACTCATTTAGTACTACTCCCATCTCTGTTGCATTCAGTAAACGGAGCATACGGTCTTCCTCCTAAGACAGATGGTAAGAGACCATCGTATGAGAAACTGGATGTTTTCTTTTCACAACGGGGTCTTAAAGGAATGAGAGGAGCATTGAGTAACTATCGAACTGATGATGTTGATCCACCCAATCAGACTCCTCGTTCTGCTGAGATGGAGAAGGTTGTTACTGATTTGTTGGAACTCTTCCCCAACTTCGAAGTGGATAGTGTCTTCATCACAGTCTCATAGAAAAACACAGGGAGACTCTAAGCTCCATAGAGGATTGCTTAAATAATCCTGTGATCACAACCGAAGCAAAGAAGAAGGACATCATTCCATCAGCTCCCTATCCAACGAAAGCTCAGATGGATTACAATCAGAACGGATTGGTACTTCCCGAGTCCCGTCATATTCAAGATCAGTCAATTCCGAATGTGGGACAGGTGCGTAGCTATTCCGTCGCTCTTTGGACAACCCAGCTACCCCACCATCCCTCTGGAACCTCTTCGGAGGGAAGAGCCTCTCCGGAATACCGAGAAATCGGGCTGGCGGGATTCGAACCACATCCAAGCTGTAACCCATTGAGCTGCGAAGCCTCATTCTGCCTACCTCTACAGTCTTCTGAATGCTTCCGATGAGATTTCACATATTCTCGTAGGAGATTCGTAGCGATTTGATTCTTCGTGGATTCGTAGTGAATTGGATTCTCAGAGTCTCCGCTAAAAGCTGAGAGAGACTGTTCAGAATCAATGAGTTCCATCTACTCTCCGTCAGTAGAAGCTGTCGGGTACAGCACCCACTCATAGAAATCACAGGGATTCGCTGTAACCTCTTCGATTCGAAGTGGATCTCCTTAGAAGCCCATAGAATCAGCATCTGCAGACGCTGTAACTCCTTCAGAATCACAGTGGGAATCTTTCGGAGATACCAGTGGCACCTCTCTCTGAGGCAGCCACCATTGTGGTATGGCAAAGCAGCTCAAAGACTTCAACGGACACATCGAATCCGTCAAACCGCCACGGTTTGCTGAAGACCGAAGGGTCTGGGTTCTGATGGTGAAAGAGAATGGACGATGGACAGCAGTGGTTTCCAAAGACGAAGAGAGAATCAAAGCCCACTACCATCTCATCGAATCAAAACGGATAGCTCAATCAATCAACACCACCATCCAATCAACGAGTCTATCGGCTTCGAAGGTTCGATTGGCTGAATATGCCTACAGTCTTCTGGAACGGCATTCGACGGATGAAGAGTTGCTACTCAAAGCTGTTGAACTCTTCAGTCAGCGTCAGCATCAGCTTCAATCACCACTCGTATCGGATTGCGTTGATAAATTCATATTGAAGCAGAAGAAGCGGAATCTCTCAGCGGCAACGATGAAGGACTACCACTTCATTCTCAAAGAGGTGAAAGAGACCTTCGATGGAAAGAGAATCCGAGAGGTGACTCCATCGATGTGGACAAAGTTCATCGAAGCAAAGCCGCACCCAGTGACCCAGAGAGCTCGATTCATCTACGTCAAAAGCTTCCTGAACTTCTGTGTTGGAAAGAACAATCCTGAAGCCACTGAGAATCCTTGGTTGGATTCATTACCGTTGTATTGGGAAGCACCGAAGACTGAAGTGGCTGAGATTGCTTCTTACACCTACTCCGATGTCGTTGAACTGTTGAAGAGAGCCAATCAGAACGGAACACTCGGTTATCACATTATGCGTCTCTTCTCATTGATGAGGACGGAGGAATACGAACGGTTCATTGAGATTGGTGGAGCTACGGTGAAGACCAACAGATTCATCGACCTGGAGAACAATCGAATCACCATCAACAATCTCATCTATAAAAAGAGGGGACAATCAGAACACAGAGGACGGTACTACACCGAACTGCCAACGGCTTTCAAAGAGTGGTTGGAATACTTCAATGAGAACGACACCGACCTTTCTATTACGATGAAGACAACAGCAAAGATGAGAAGGAAGTCACCGAATCCCAAAGACCGAATCAGCAACATCCTTCGTCATTCAGCCATCACCTTTCACTCCATCCACTTCTCAGACCCTCTACGGACCTCCTACATTGGTGGTAACAGCGTTGGAATCATCACCAATCATTACCTCAATATGAATATCCCTAAAGTGGATGCTGAGTCCTTCTACGAACTGACACCAACCAAAGCAAAGGAGTTGGGGATAATATGAAAAAGATGGTGAATCTCATCGTTTTGTTGGGAGATCTTCGGTTTTCACCGTTCAGAGATGTAGGGGACCTGTAGGGAGAAGGGTGCTATGCTGTGTTGTCCCTTAGTTGCAGCGGAATAGTGGCACCCACACACAGAGATGGGGATAGATGGGGTATTTGAGTCATCATACTTTTGATATAGGGGTGTATTCACCTTAAAAGTATGATGTCACCTCTTTAACCATTAATAAGATAACATTCAGCATATTGAATAATATCCAATCTATGTTATTATTAACCACCCCGCTTTCTATATTTCCTAATCAGTAATTCAGACATCTTTCACCTATTATGTAGGTTGAAATATTCCATCTATGTGGTTAAATATATACATATCCAATCTACATATTGAATAATTGGTAGAAACAGTTAGATCCGACCACACCGTTAAAATGGGGGTCCCTATAGGGGGATAAATAAACGGATACTGTCCAAAAACAAAATCGACCGATACAACCGACCGTTACTTACAGCAATGTAGGGACTGAGTGCCTTCAAATCGGATTTAAAGAGTAACCGATAATCCGTACAACCTAATTCAAAGAGTAGGAGGCACCCTTCATACAACTCACACTATGCATTGAGTGCTTTGAAAGATAAGTCCCTCCTTTATGGGGGGACTATACCTTCACCAATCTTCACTGTCATTGAGTATATCTTCTATTAAAGAGTTCTTTAAAAATAATTTATAACAGAATTCTTAAAACTGTTTTTTAAAAGAGTTCTGAATTGGTTACAGACTCTTAAAACCCTTTAAAGAGTTTAAGGGGGGATTCCTCAATGAATCCCCCCCAATCCCTTATAAGGATCATTCAAAGCGGTTCATTAAAGGTTCTGTATAAATTTTTCAGTACCCATTCATTGAATCCCTTTAAAGATTCATTCAATCGGTTGGTATCAATGCTTCAGTGAATAAAACCGATTCCCATTAAGGATAGGATAAATATGGATATGGCAAAATCCTCCTCAAAGAATCTTAATCCTCCCTCAGCACCCTATCCAACAGTAGCCCAAAGCGATTATATTCAAAATGGTTTGGTGTTACCCAAAGATGCAAAGCATTTAGAAATCCTTCTCAGAGATGTTCATCAAAAAGGATTCTTCGATATCGAACTCTGCTATCAACTCCGACAAAGAGAGGGATTGAAGGATGTGGAACAGAGAATCAGCAAACAGTTGGATTTACAGCAACGAGGGGTGGAGAGAATGAGAGGAGAGGGGAAGAGTGGTAGGAACGGATTTGTTCGAATCGTTGAAGAGTGTTTGTCCATTTGAATTCGTCGAAGGCTGTAGGAGTCGATTCAATGAGGCTGTAGAGGTAGTGATGCATCCAACAAAAAAACCCATCCCCAATGAAGGAGATGGGTCTTCTGTAAGAGTCTGAACAAATCTTTTAAGCAGTCTGCTCTCTAGCAGTAATTAGGGAGAGGGAGTGACTACCATGATTTCGCCTGTGTTTGTATTGTAATAAAGGGGAAGCAGCCCAATCGCACTATTGGTTGCCCTAATCGGCTTAACATAAAGACCTCCAGCGGCTGTCGTGTTGACATCGCTGCCAGTGGCATTGATCACAATACTATTGTTTGACTGGTTGTCTCGTCCAGCTCCACTACCGATCGCAACAGCATAGTTTCCTTGGTTGTTTTGGCCAGCGATTACACCTACGGCAACAGCATCGTGGCCTTGGTTTTGATCTCCTGCATCATATCCAACAGCGACGGAGTTTATACCTTGGTTGATGTTGCCTGCATTATTACCAATCGCTTCTGCACTCGCTCCTTGGTTGGTATATCCAGCGTTTTGGCCGATTGCCACGGAGTCTCCATTCTGGTTCAGCATACCTGCGCCGTTTCCAATGGCAACAGATTGTACACCTTGGTTGGTATATCCAGCGTGATCTCCAATGGCGACCGTAAACGCCGATTGGTTGATTTCTCCCGCATAGTATCCAATAGCCACGGCCGCATCCTGTTGATTCGTAAATCCTGCACAACTACCAATTGCAACAGTACCAAGCCCCTGTTGGATAGCCCCTGCGTTCGCCCCTATCGCCACGTTTACACCATCAAGTCCAAGATTCATAAGGAAGTTTGCGTTTGATCCCAGAGCAGATGCAAAAGCAGTCAAAATAGATGGATTGGTGAGGCTATTGGTATCGAACGTCCCTGCTGGACCTGCTGGACCTACTGGACCTACTGGACCTACTGGACCTACTGGACCTACTGATCCGTCTGGGCCTACTGATCCGTCTGGGCCTACTGGACCTTGCGAAGTGAATGGTAGCCACAAGTTTGTATTGGAAATAGGTGTCACTCCTGCTGCAATTTTATTTAAAGCCACATAGGTATTACCATTGTAGGTGACAATCTGACCTTTAGTGTATTTATAGGTGGGATTGTAAGAGTAACTTTCCTTCAGAGGGAACGGGGCTGGCGGCTTTGCAGTTGTGGCGTTCAGTGTAGCGAATGAGGTGAGTCCTGCGGCGAGCGCAAGAGCGAGGAAGGTTTTTTTCATGTGGATCAGTTGACGGAGCTTGGTTGGTTTTTTTATCGAAACGCCATTAAGTCTCCCCCCCCCCCACAAGATTTACCAAGAAAAAAAAGAAGGAGGAACGCAACATTTTCGTCACAATCTCACCTCCGATAGCGATTCCTTAGCGAACTACCCAACCCAGCTACCCCACCATTCCGCTGGAACCTCTTCAGAGCGAAGGAGTCCTCCAAGAAAAACGAGACTCGGGCTGGCGGGATTCGAACCCACGA
>CAINEX010000030.1 GCA_903847935.1 uncultured Spartobacteria bacterium
GCCCGCCGTGACAAGCAGGGGAACTTCTGGATCGTCGGCCGCATCGATGACGTGCTCAATGTCGCCGGACACCGCCTCGGTACCGCGGAGCTCGAGAGCGCCCTTGTCAGTCACCATGCCGTTGCCGAGGCCGCCGTGGTCGGTCGTCCCGATGAGATCAAGGGGCAGGGGATCGTCGCCTTCGTCACCCTGCGTGAGGGTCAAAAGCCGAGCGAGTCCCTCAAGAACGAACTTCGTAACCATGTCGGCGTCTCCATCGGACCCATCGCCAAGCCCGATGAGGTCCGCTTTGCCGAAATGCTTCCCAAGACTCGCTCCGGAAAGATCATGCGGCGCCTTCTCAAGCAGGTGGCCGGTGGTCAGTCTCTCACGGGAGACACCTCCACGCTCGAGGATCTGAGCGTTCTTACCAAGCTCAGCAAGGGAGAGGAGTAGCCTGAGATAACGGGGGTGGCCCGGGAGATTCGGGTGTTTCCACGATCCATGCCCCCGCCCCCTTCAATCAATACCGGGGAGCCGCCCACCCGCGGCAACCTCCGGGAGATTGCGCTCTTGTTCCTCCGTCTGGGATGTATCTCCTTCGGAGGGCCGGTTGCGCATCTGGGGTATCTGAGGGAGGAGTTTGTGAGCAGGCGGCAGTGGCTGGATGATGAGGCCTACTCGGATTTCATCGCTCTCTGCCAATTCCTTCCCGGCGCCACCAGCAGTCAGCTGGTCTTTGCTCTGGGAATGCTCCGGGCTCATCTTTTCGGAGGGCTGCTGGCATCCGTTTGTTTCACCCTGCCCTCCGCGGTGCTGATGATTCTTTTCGGATACGGCGTGAGTGCTACAGGAAATCTTCACCATGCTGGCTGGCTTCATGGTCTCAAGTTGGCCGCTGTGGCCGTCGTCGCCCAAGCCGTCTGGGGAATGGGACGAATGCTATGCCCTGACGTGCCAAGAATCTGCACGGCTCTTGTGGCCGCGGCGATCACCCTGTTGATCCCGGGATCAGTTGGGCAGGTCGCTCTCCTGATCTCTGGTGGAGTGATTGGATGGTTGATCTATCGGAGGAGACCGGCCTCCCTAGTCAGTGGGACAGTGAAACTTCCCGAGGCTTTGCAACAGAATCATTTTTTGGCCGGCGGCCTGCTCATCCTCTTTGGCTTCCTGCTCCTTATTCTTCCGTTGATTGTGGCCAAGGGAGGTATCTGGTTGCCGCTTTTCAATGGATTTTATCATTCCGGTTCCCTTGTCTTCGGCGGAGGGCATGTAGTCCTGCCTCTCCTTCGTTCCCAACTCGTTGGTCACGGATGGATCAGCAACGACGCCTTCCTGGCTGGCTATGGTGCTGTTCAGGCAGTGCCCGGTCCTTTATTCACCTTTGCCGCATACCTTGGAACCGTCATTACGGGAGGCTCGTGGGCGTGGGTCGGAGGGGTCTGGTGTCTCTTGGCACTGTTTCTCCCTTCATGGCTTCTTGTGGCGGGAACACTTCCCTACTGGGATCAACTGCGGAGCAAACGATGGTCGAAAGCTTCGATGTTCGGGATCAATGCCGCAGTTGTCGGAATTCTGCTAGCAGCTCTTTATAACCCTCTCTGGAAGGAAAGCATCTCCTCGCTCCTCGATGTCTTTGTCGCCATAGGAGTCTTTGTTCTGCTCTCCCCGCTGAGGGTGCCCTCTTGGATCGTGGTCATTCTTGCGGCGGTAATCGGCCAACTGCTTCTGTGACAAGTTTGTCATCGTGATTGAATCTCTTGCTTGGGGCTTTCCCTGATCGTGTTCGCTGTGCCATAGAAGGTGACATGAAACGCTTTTCCTCACTCCTTGGCGCATTTGGGCTTCTGTTGATTCTTTCAACATCCCATGCAGCCACCTGGTCGTTTGCCGTTGCCGGTGATGACCGGACCGATGTCAGGGCAACGCAGGTCGATCCCACAGGGATCCATACCGAAATCCTTGCCAAGCTCATGCAATCGGTCTCGGCAGCTAAGCCCGCCTTCCTTCTCTTCACAGGTGACCTTGTCTATGGCGACAACATGAGGATCCCGCAGAAAATCGCGGAACAGTTCGCGGAGTGGAAGAAGCTGACCGCCAGCAATGCTCCCGGGCTCACAATCCTCCCGGTGCGTGGTAACCATGAAACCAACGGAGATCCCGAGGGGGTGGCATGGCTCCAGGCATTCGAGCCCGGGATGACCTCCAACAACGTCAGCTACTTTCCTGGGCAGAAAGGATTCAGTTACTCCTACATCGCCCCCGATCATCCCGAGACCGCCGTGATCGCGGTTGATCAGTATAATCCGGCAGCCCTTCACAAGGTCGATCTGAAGGGACTGGAAGCCTCCCTCAAGGAACTCAAGGCCAAGGGAGTGAAGAATATCTTTGTCTTCGCCCACGAGGAGGCATTCACCGCAGGTTGCCATCCCGACGC
>CAINEX010000031.1 GCA_903847935.1 uncultured Spartobacteria bacterium
CCCCGCCGTCGCAGCCGTTCTGGTGGCGGAGCGTGACGGCACGGAGAGAGTCTTCCGTATGCCGGAGTTCTGCCCTGTCTGCGAGGCCCCCGTCAGCCGCACCGAGGGAGAGGTGGCGGTGAGGTGTGCCAATCCCGGTTGCACCGCCCAGATCCGCCGGAGGATCGAATATTTTGCGAGTCGTCAGGCCATGGACATTGCTGGACTGGGTGAGGCTGTTGTCGCCCAGTTAAGCGATGCCGGTCTTGTGCACGATATCGCCGACCTCTATGAACTCAATGTGGGAAAGCTCCTGCCGCTGGAGCGGATGGGTGAGAAGAGCGTGAACAATCTCCTGGGAGCGATCGCGGCCAGCAGGGATCAACCGCTATGGCGCCTCCTTGCGGCACTCGGCATCCCCCACGTTGGAGTGACGGCCGCCCGGACCCTAGCATCGTCGTTCGGAACGATCGATCGACTTGCTGAGGCAAGCATTGATGATCTCTGCGCCGTCGAGGAGATCGGGGAGATCATGGCGGTCGCGATCCGGGGATGGTTCCATGATCCTGAAGTGGGCAGGCTTCTCGCAAAGTTGCGTGCCTCGGGACTGAATTTTGGGGAACGCGATCCAAAGGGATCAGCCCCCGCATCCGAAGGTCCCCTCAACGGGACCACCTGGGTGCTCACGGGCACTCTCACGATCGCGCGCGATGAGGCCGCTGAGATCATCCGATCCAAGGGCGGGAAGGTTTCCGGATCGGTCAGCGCGAAGACCACCTTTCTCCTGGCCGGAGAGGAGGCTGGCAGCAAACTCGAGAAAGCTGAAAAGCTCGGGGTGAAAGTAGTGAACGAGCAGGAATTCAGAAATCTGATTTCTTGAGTTGACGGCACTTGCCTCAATTCAAGTGGGCAAGTGGGCAATCGGTGCCGCCCTTCGGAATGCGGTTGCGCCGTAGCCCTGTGCGCTCGTTCCCATGAGCTTGTTTCCTGAGTTCACTATTTCTATCTTATCCCGTATCGTCTTCCGCCATGCCCACGCCATCCACCTCCGATCTCTACCGCGAGTATGTCATGCCGACCTACGGTCGGTTCGATCTTGCCTTGGAGCGGGGGGAGGGGAGCCGTGTCTGGGATGAGGCTGGGAAGGGATACCTCGATTTCGGGGCCGGCATTGCCGTCTGTTCCCTGGGCCACAGTCATCCGAAGCTTACGAAGGCCATCTCGGAACAGGCGGCCAAGTTGGTTCACACCTCAAACCTCTACCTGACACGGCCACAGGGGGAGTTAGCAAAGCTGATCGTTGACCTCGTCGGTCTTGGCGGGAAGGCATTCTTCTGCAATAGCGGCGCGGAGGCGAACGAAGGACTCTACAAGCTGGCCCGCAAGTTCGGCTCACCCACAGGCCGCTTCGAGATCATCACCTTTACCAACTCCTTCCACGGTCGGACCCTGGGCGGGATCAGCGCCACCGGCCAGGAGAAAGTGAAGACGGGATTTGCCCCGCTGGTGGAGGGTTTCGTCCATGTTCCCTTCAACGATCTTGCTGCTGTCAGGGCCGCCATCACGCCGAAGACCGTGGCTATCCTGCTGGAGCCCGTGCAGGGAGAGGGGGGCATCAATCCGGCCACCCCAGCGTTTCTACGTGGGGTCAGGGAACTCTGTGACCAGAACGATCTGCTTCTCCTCATGGATGAGGTGCAGTGCGGATTCGGCCGGACGGGCGACTGGTGCGCGTGGAGGACCATTACCCCTTCCGGAGTGGAGCCCGATGCCGTGAGTTGGGCCAAGGGGATCGCGAATGGCTTCCCGCTCGGTGCTTTATGGGCTGGATCCCGTAGTTCAGGAGCCGGTGCCGATGGCAATGACCGGGGACCTCTCTGTGATCTTCTGGGCCCCGGCACCCACGGCACGACTTATGGCGGCAACCCGCTGGCAGCCACCGCCGGTCTCTCGGTCCTCAGGGCGATCGGCGAGGAGGGGTTGCTGGAAAACGCACGGATCCTGGGCAATCACCTCCTTGAGTCGTTGGAGGCGATGCAACTCCCGGCGATCCGCTCCCTGCGCGGAGTGGGACTCATGATCGGCATCGAGCTGAATGATCTTGGCCTGAAGTCCGGTGCCCGGGAGGGCCTTCCCTCGATCGTCGCGACCAAGGCATTGATGGCAGCGGGTCTGCTGGTCATCCCCTCCGGGGAGAGGACGATCCGATTGCTACCGCCGCTGAATATTACAAGAGCCGAGGCCGATGAGGCCTTGGGGATCCTCAAGGGAGTGCTCACAGCAGCCTGAGTTGATTGGTTCCGATCGCATGAAGTGAGAGTTGGGGCTTATTTAGAATAATTCTTGATTGAGCTTGTAGAGGCTCATGGTGATGGTAGATTTCCAGCCCACTTCATGAAGAAAAACAGCTCCATCCCTGCCTACGAGAGTGCCATGGGGAGAGATGGCCTGAGGCTTACTCCCCAGAGGCGTCAGGTCTATGAGGTGCTCATGGATAAGCGCGATCATCCGACGGCCACGGAGGTCTTCCTGCGCGCCCAGAAGCGGATGCCATCGATCTCGCTCGCCACGGTTTATAACTGTCTGGAGACAATGGTCGGGAACGGCTTGGTCAAAGCTGTCCATGTCGACCGCGCACCGACACGCTTCTGTGCCAATCTCCGGGAGCACGGGCACTTCCACTGCGCCGGGTGTGGACAGATCTCTGACATCGAATTTTCAGACTCGCGCGAGCAGGGATGGACGCTTCCGGCAGGATTCCTGGTCACCCAGCATGATGTGAGTCTACGCGGTCTCTGCTCGGAGTGCGCAACGAGCGTCAAGACCGCTTCTGCCAAAGATTCCCCCTCGAAAGATTCCAAAAAACGCCCCGTATCCCAACAGCTTCAACACCTCAAAAAATAACTACCCATGTCCGCTCCTACCACGTCGACACTTTCCATCCGCGACCTCCATGCCTCCATCGGCGACAAGCCGATCCTCAAGGGACTAAGCCTTGAGATCCCGAAGGGCGAAGTTCACGCCATCATGGGCAAGAACGGCGCCGGCAAGAGCACCCTCGCCAAGATCATGGCCGGCCATCCCGACTACACCGTGACCTCCGGTGATGTCCTCCTCGACGGGGAGAGTATCCTCGGGATGGAACCCGACGTCCGCGCCCGTCTCGGACTCTTCCTCGCCTTCCAGTACCCGATGGAGATTCCCGGCGTCACGATTGCGAACTTCATCCGCGCCGCTCTCCAGGCCCGCCTTCCCCAGGGTGAGGAACTCGAGGCCACCGAGTACTACGCCAAGCTCTACGCAAAGATGGATGCCCTGAGCGTCCCCCGTAACTTTACCTCCCGCTCGGTCAACGAAGGCTTCTCCGGCGGTGAGAAGAAACGTTGTGAGATCCTTCAGATGGCGATGCTCGAGCCCTCCTACGCTGTGCTCGACGAAACCGACAGCGGTCTCGACATCGACGCCCTCAAGATCGTCTCGGCGGGAGTCAATGCCCTCCGTGGCCCGAGTATCGGGATGCTGGTGATCACCCACTACCAGCGCCTGCTCGACTACATCGTTCCCGACAAGGTACATGTCATGTCCGAGGGGCGCATCATCCATAGCGGAGACAAGGAGCTCGCGCTCAAGCTCGAAGCCGAGGGGTACGACTGGGTCGAGAAGGAGTTCGGCAAGAACGCCGCCTAAGCTCTTATCCGCCCTACCCTTTAACACCTTCATTTTTTCAACGTTTTAACTCCCAACATGAGCACCGAGACCAAGCCAGACATCGACATCGACCGCTCCGTCGGCGATTTCCGCTACGACGTCGATTACGCCTTTGACGCCGGGGTCGGCCTCTCCGAGGCGACCATCGACTACATCTGCGACGTCAAGGGAGATCCCGACTGGGTCAGGGCCTTCCGCAAGGAGGGCTACCGGAAGTTCCTCGAGAAGCCGATGCCGACGCACTGGGCGACCAAGGATCTGGAGAACATCGTCTTCGAGAATATCCGCTACTACCTCTCCCAAGGACAGGTGCCGAAGCGGAGTTGGGACGATGTCCCCGAGGACGTCAAGCGCACCTTCGAGCGTCTCGGGATCCCCGAGCAGGAGAGGAAGTTCCTCGCGGGTGTCGAGGCCCAGTTCGACAGTGAGGCTGCCTACTCGAACATCAAGGCCGCCGTCGGGGAGCAGGGTGTGATCTTTGTCGGGAGCGCCGAGGGACTCAAGGAGCACCCGGAGATCTTCAAGAAATGGTTCGGCAAGGTGATCCCGAGCGGTGACAACAAGTTTTCCGCACTCAACAGCGCCGTCTTCAGCGGAGGGAGTTTCATTTATGTCCCTCCCGGAGTGAAGGTCAGCCACCCGCTCCAGGCCTACTTCCGTATCAATGCCCAGAACTTCGGCCAGTTCGAGCGCACGCTCATCATCGCCGACGAGGGGGCCGAACTCACCTACATGGAGGGCTGCACGGCTCCCAAGTTCGAGACCGCCACCCTGCACAGCGCCGTGGTGGAGCTTGTCGCCATGAAAGGGGCCAAGATCCAGTACATCACCGTCCAGAACTGGAGTTCCAATGTCTTCAACCTGGTCACCAAGCGCGGCATCGCCCACGAGAATGCCGAGGTGAAGTGGATCGACTGCAACATCGGCTCACGGCTCACGATGAAGTATCCCGGTGTCGTGATGAAGGAGAAGGGGGCGCGCGGCGAGGTCGTCTCGATCGCCCTTGCCGGCGACGGACAGCATCAGGACACCGGCGCCAAGATGATCCACGCCGCCGACAACACGACCAGCAACATCATCTCCAAGTCGATCAGCCTTGGGAGCGGTCGCTCCACCTACCGCGGCATGGTCCACGTGCCGAAGCATCTCAAGGGTTGTAAGAACAACACCGAGTGCGACGCCCTCCTCATCAACACGCACAGCCGCACCGATACCTATCCCGCCATCAGCGTGCGAGGTCAGGGAAATGCCGTCCAGCACGAGGCAAGCGTGAGTCAGATCAGCTCCGAGCAGATCTTCTACATGCAGCAGAGAGGACTCAGCGAGGCCGCCGCCATGAGCCTTGCCGTCAATGGCTTCGTGAACGACCTCGTCCAGCAGTTCCCGATGGAGTATTCCGTCGAGCTGAAGCGCCTCATCGACCTGGAGATGGAGGGCTCGGTCGGTTAGTCCGCTCGCTTCGATTCAAGGGTTCCTTCAATTACCAGCCTTCCAACGCTATTTTCATGAGTCTCAGCGCCACTTCCGACGTCAGCATCCAGGGAATCCCACCGGTGGGATCCACCGGAGTCACGGGGATCGCCCCTCTCCCTGATGCTTCCTCCTCATCCCGCTGGCCCCAGTGGTTCCAGCACGACCAACAAAAGGCCTGGGAGACTTTTACGACACTCCGCCAACCCAAGCGCAATGACGAGCCGTGGCGCTTTGCGAATCTCAAGTCCCTCGACCTCTCGGACTTCCAGCCAGCCGCTCCCGTGCAGGATCGCGACAGCCTCATTGCCCGCTCCTCGGGGTTGGGTGAGACCGGTGCCAAGATGGTCTTTGCCAACGACGAGATGATCCATCGCGACGCCCGGGGGCTCCCTGCGAATGTCCTTCTGATCCCGTTGGACCAGGCCGCGCGCGAGCATGAGGACCTCTTCCGCAAGAGCTTCATGAGCTCTGAGGTCCGGCTCGGTTCCAAGAAGTTCGCCACCCTTCACCGGGCCCGCCTCGCGACTGGAGCCTTCCTCCATGTCCCGAAGAATGTCGTGATCGAGCGTCCCATCGAGATCTGGCACTGGGTCGAGGGTGAGAAGGCCTCCATCTTCCCCCACACCCTCATTGTCTTGGAGGAGGGGGCCTCCGCGACGGTCATCGACCGTTTTGTCTCGGCACGCGACGAGCGATCCCTGGCGATCGCCGTGAACGATCTGACCCTTGGCAAAAACTCGCGCCTCACCTACGTCGGCGTCCAGGATTGGAGTGACAGGGTGACCGCCTTCCATCTTAACACCACCGAAGTGGAGCGTGATGCAACATCCACCGCGCTTCAAATGAACCTTGGCGGTTCCTACGTCCGTGGGGAGAGTGACAGCCATCTTCTGGGCGAGGGATCGCGCAGCGTGATGCTCTCGATCAATCCTGCAAGCGGCACCAGAGAGATCGACCAACGCACCTTTCAGGATCACTTCGCCCCCCGGGCCACCAGTGATCTTCTCTATCACAACGCCCTGGGCGACTCCTCGAGGACGATCTTTGCCGGACTGATCAAGGTCGAGGAGGCCGCCCACGAGACCGACGCCTACCAGAAGGTTCGCAACCTCATGCTCAGCGACGAGGCCGAGGCCAACTCGATGCCGGGACTTGAGATCCTTGCCGATAATGTCCGCTGCACCCACGGCGCGACTTCAGGCGAGGTCAACGAGGACGAACTCTTTTACATGATGGCCCGCGGTATCCCTGCCAAGCAGGCCGCCCAGCTCATCGTGAGGGGATTTTTTGGCTCCGTTCTGGAGCGTCTGGAGAATGAATCCCTCCAGGATCACCTCGGAGCTATTCTCGATCGCAAGCTGAACCTCTGAGATACCGCTCAGAGTCCTTCAGGCAATCCTGGAGAGGATCAAAGGGAGGCTTGGCTCCCCGCCCTTGATTGCCAAAACATGGGGATTTTTTTGATTGCCTAGGTGGTTGATTCATCGTTAACAAGCTTGGAATGAAGAACTACGACCCTTCATTGCCAGCGGTCCTTCGTGACCGAGTGCGTGGCGTGATGCGTAGATTCCTCGAGACGCTTCCCATCTGGACTGTTGCCTCCGATCCCATTGACCCCGGCTCCGTTCTTGACAGTCGGGAAATGCAGATTTTCCTGCTTCATGGAATGAGAAAAACCAACGCCGAGATTGCTTTTCGGCTCTTTTTGTCGGTCGATTCTATCGATACCCATCTCCTGATCATCGTCAAAAAGCTTCGTATCCGTCGGCGCGATCTCCGGCGCGTGGCCCATGATTATGCCAGGCATGGAGAGGACGGGTCCGCCAAGAGTTAAGTGAGCGGGAAGATTGCAGCCGAGTTTTGCACTGATGGCTGGATCCAATGATTGAACAAGGCCTTGCTTCCGCTCTAAATCATCGCAGTTTGGAATAAAATAACATCAACTAAATAAGTTGTGGTTGATGTGACAAAAACGTCACTTCTAAATCATTTTACGAGTTGAAGTGGGTGGCTTTTTTCGCTAAAGATTTCCCTCCCATTATGTCTCTGCACCTTAAGGCCAGTCCGTTTGTAGCTAGTTGTCCAGGCACAATACTACCCGCTTTGCTGGGCCGGTTCATGAGGCTCGCTGAAGCAGTATGTAGAGTGAGACATCTCAACCTTCTACTCGTTCAAAGATTTTTAGCCTTTTTCTTTCTGGCCCTCTTCTCTTTTGGACAGCCGATTCTCGCGCAAACCACCACCAACACCGTCACCAATGGTGGCACGATCGGGAGTGGCACCACTTCGCTGATCACAAATCCCGTGACCACGATCACCGGAGCGATCATCGACAACGGCTTGCTCAATTTCGTCCAGACCGCGAGCACCGTCACCGACACGTACGCCATCTCCGGAACGGGTTCACTGACCATTTCGGGACTCAATGGCATCACGATTCTCACGGGAGCCAATACCTACGCCGGGAGCACCCTCATCCAGAACGGATCGACCCTCCAGATCGGCAATGGTGGAAGTTCCGGTACGATCGGTCAGGGAAATATCACCAACCAGGGACAGTTGACCTTCAACACCACCAGCAACACCACCTTGACCAACTTTATTTCCGGATCCGGCACCTTGACTCAGGGCGGCACGGGCACGTTGACCTTCGCCTCCTCCAACACCATGTCCGGCAAGGTGATTGCGAGTAACAACGCTTCCATCATCGTCTCCACCAATGGGGCGCTCGGCACGGCCAATCTCTATTTCCTGGGCACGAACACGCTCGCCGCGACGACCAATGTCTCCCTCTCCAACAATGTCTCCCTCTCTGCCTACACGAATACCTTCAATGTGGCTGGAGGCAACACCCTCACATTCGCTGGGAACTTCACGAACAATACCGGCGTGACCAGCTACATCGCGGTGACCAATTCCGGCGTGCTCTTCCTGAATCCCTCCTCCGGCAGCACGGTCCTTCCCGGGCCCTTCGACTTCATCTCCGGGACCACGATGCTTGGCGGCTCCATCACCCCCAATGCCTACAATGTGATCGAGGGGACCAATACCACCGTGATTTTTGCGGGAACCCTCTCCAGTGGTGGTAGCCTGAATATCTCCACGAAGAATTCCACGGATAAAACGGTGTTGATCATCAACAGCAACGCCAACGTGACGTTCTCCTCGATCGATCAGTCAGCCTACGGCCCGGCGGCGGGTGGGGGAGCCTCGGCCATCTATGTGAAGGGAACAATCTCGCAGAGTCAGGGTGATTTGATGGGAATCTACCCGAACTCCTATGCCTATCAGGGGATCCTCGGCGGAGTGGCCAATCTGGAGGGGCTGACCATCTCCGGTCAGGTCTCATCTTCGGGAGCTGCCAGCGTGGTCGATGTCATGAACGGCGGAAAAATCAACCTCTCCGCAAGCCGCATCGATCTTGCTGACAACGGGGGAGCTATCATCTCCTACGGCACGCTGAACGTCTGGGGTGGATCCGTCATTGTGAGTCCGAACATCACCTATGGTCTGCAGTTGGGCAGTGAGGCTTTCGGAGGTTTTGCTGGAGTGAACCTTGGTTCCGGAACGATCGATTTCGCCAACAACCAGGTGAACAGCCAATTTACGCTCAATAACGGCTCGATCCTCACGATCGCTACCGGAGGCGTCTTCAAATACGGGTCGATGCCGCAGTCGCCGTTCATCAACCTGAACGGAGGTACGCTCGTCGAGACCATTTACGATGCGTCCGGAAACTTCCTAGGCAACGGAAACGGAGGATTCCTGCTCGGACCGAACGGTGGAACCTTCGACAACGGTGGCAACAACATGACGCTCAAGGCGAACATGGGCGGCACCAACAGCGTCGGCGTCTCATCGGTCACCGTGACCAATGGTGGCAGCGGCTACATTGCTCCTCCGGTGGTGGTCTTCTCCGGTGGTGGCGGATTCGGGGCGGCTGGATTCGCCCAAGTCGATACGAATTCCGCCTCCGCCACCTACGGACAGGTCACCAACATCGTGGTCACCGCGCCGGGCAGTGGTTACACCTCGAAGCCCTCCATTACACTGTACGGCGGAGGATACACGACTCAGGCGGGCCTGCTCATCACTACCAACTCCTACGTGGCAGGAAGTCTCACCTTTCAGGGAACGGGAATCACGACCCTCACGGGAACCAATTACTACTCCGGCAACACGACGATCTCGAACGGTTGCACGGTGATGATCATCGGTCAGGCATTCACGCCGCTCGGGACGGGCACGATCATCGATAACGGCACGCTGGTGATCAGCAATGCCTACAGGCAGATCCTTCAGGGGATCACGGGCACCGGCAACTTCCAGCAGGCGGGAACCGGCACGATCATCATCGGCGGGTCGAACAGCTACACCGGCACAACAACGGTTTCCAGCGGCACCCTCCAGATCGGGACGAACAGCACCAACGGCGCCAATATCCCCGTGGGGAGCATCACCGACAATGCCAACCTGATCTACAACCTCGGCTTCAACTTCACCTTCAGCAACGGCGTGAGCGGCAATGGAACCATCGTTCAGGAGGGGAGTGGCACCATGATCTTTGCGTCGCCGAATACCTTCACCGGCGTCCTCGTCATCCAGACCAACAGCTGGGCCCAGATCGGCGACGGGACCACCAATGGCTCCGCCGGAAGCTTCGGCTCGATCGTCGATTACGGCAACCTCACCTTCAACCGGAGCGACGTCACATCCGTCAGTCAGGCCATCTCGGGGAATGGAACCATTTCCCAGGTTGGTACAGGCACGCTGACTGTCTCCGGGGCTAACACCAACTTCACCGGCCCCTGGTACATCACCAATGGTACACTACAGGTCGGCACCGGCGGGGCCAGCGGAACGCTGGGAACGAATAACGTCTACGATGACGGCACCCTTGCCATCAATCGGAGCGATACCTACACCTTCACCAATCTGATTTCCGGAATCGGATCCTTCAGTCAGGTGGGCCCCGGAACCACGATTCTTTCAGGGACCAATAGCTACACCGGAGGCACCTCGATTACCAACGGCACCCTCCTTGTCACCGGGCTTCTTGGTAGCGGCACTTACTCTGGCAACATCACCGACACGACCCAGTTGCAGTTCAGTAACTCCGCGAATCAAACCCTGGGCGGCACTATCACCGGGAGCGGCAGTCTCACGAAATCGGGCTCCGGCACCCTCTTCCTGACCGGCAGCAACAACTTCACGGGTCTTACCACCATCACTGCCGGCAGTGTTCAGATCGGCACCAACGGGACCAATTCTGCCTTTGCCTCCGCGAAGATCTCGAACAATGGATTGCTCTTATTGGACGCAAACTCTTCGATCTCGTTTGCCTCCAATGGATTCTCCGGTTCGGGTTCGTTGGTGCAGATGGGTGGTGGCACCTCGATCATCTTGGGGAACGCCACCTACACCGGCACCACAACAGTGAGTAACGGCACGCTCCAGTTCAACGGATCCAACAACTTCGGCTCCGGCGATCTCTCCGTCGGGGGTTCTGGCGTGAATTCAAATCTCCCTAGCTTGATTCTGCTAGGCACTAACACCACCACAGGGAATCTTCTCGTGGGAACTAACAGCAATGACCGCTCTCTGGTCGTCCTTCAGACAAATGCGTCGATTTCTGTTGCTCAGGCGATAGTTGGAAACGATCCACTTGAAATACACGGAAGTCTCACAAACATCTCCGGCGCTCTTTACATGAACGGCGGTAGCTTCCAGGCCACCAATTACACATCTCTGGGATTGGGAGGTCGAACTGGAAACTTGGATGCCTATGGCTACGTCCTACAGAAGGGTGGAA
>CAINEX010000032.1 GCA_903847935.1 uncultured Spartobacteria bacterium
ATCTATTATTCAACAAATTATGGGAACACCTGGGCCCTCACGGATGCTCCCTATAATACTTGGACATCCGTGCAATTGGCCGCCGATGGTAAAATTGCGAGTGCTACAGCTTGGGGTGCTGGAATCTACATCAAGAAACGCACCCCTTAAGATCTCCTTGCTAGCACGCTGAAGTATAGTCCCAACTCATAGAGGAGTGACTGTTTAAAGGCTTTTGCTCGGTATCACGCTGCTTCACAAGTCTTTCTCCCACGAGTAGGCTCTTCCCGTGTCATTTTCCTCCTCCGGCAGAACGCAACCGCGGTCAAAGTGGCTGGTGCTGGGGCTACTCTGGGTGGTCTGTTTCCTGAACTATGCCGATAGGCAGGTAATTAGCTCGCTCTTTCCCATTCTGGAGCATGACTTCGGATTTACCAAGGCACAGTTGGGACTCATTGGGAGTGCCTTCATGTGGGTCTACGCTTTTTCCTCCCCCTTTGCGGGATTTGCCGGTGACAGGTACCCAAGGAAGGGGTTGATCATCGGAGGATGCCTGCTCTGGAGCCTGATGACCGGGGTCTCGGGAATGTGTGGAAAATGTTGGCAGTTCATCGCAACCCGAGCGGTGATTGGTCTCGGGGAATCTGTCTATTTTCCGGCTGCCACGTCCTTACTAAGTGACTGGCACGGGCAACGAACACGTTCCACGGCCCTCTCGCTCCACCAGTCCGCCGTCTATATCGGAACCATTGCGGGGGGGGCTCTCGGAGCGTTCTTGGCTGTACGATACGGATGGCGTTGGGCTCTCTACGGGTTTGGGATAGCAGGGATCCTTACGGCTCTTCTGATCGGTAAATATCTTCCTGTTTCTGGTGAGGAATCACACGATCCGGAAGCTTCGGCAGGTTCCGAGGACGATAAGAATATCTTGCGTGAGGGGTTTCTTCAGACGCTGGGAAGAATTCTCCGCCAACCCGGTGTCCTGCTGCTGATGGCTGCCTTTGCCTGCGCCAACGGAGTGGCTGCGATATTTCTCGTTTGGGCGCCAACCTTCCTCTTCGAGAAGTTTCATCTGAGTCTTGTAATGGCCGGATTCTCGGCTGTGGCGGCCATCCAAATCGCAAGTGCCGTGAGCGCCCCTCTCTCCGGGATTCTGGCGGACAGACTTTCGGTTTCCATCAGAGGCGCCAGGATGATCGTGCAGGCAGTTGGTCTTCTGCTTGGATCACTCTGTGTCGTGGCGGTGGGTAAGGCCGGGAATATGGGGGTGCTCCTCACCTCCATGATCTGTTTCGGAATCTGCAAGGGAGCCTATGACGCGGGGATCTTTGCCTCGGTCTTTGATTTTGTTGTTCCTCGGGAACGCTCCTCGGTGGCCGGACTCATGAATACGCTGGGTTGGGTTGGCGGGGCTGTAGCAACCCTTATGGTGGGCCTCTTCTCGAGTTACGGGAGGGGAACCCAGATGGAAAGGATGAGTGGTGCGATTGTCTGGAGCGCCACAGGATACCTAATGGCTGCCGGACTTGTCTTCATGGCGTATGCTCTCCACCGTGCCAAGCCCGCAGAGGTGATCCATCTCGACTGATGTTGAGGAGCGGCGCTCGAGCGAGGCCAGGTAGGAGTCGTTGAGGGGAATCGAAGTGGCTTTAAGGATCGCCTCCGGATGCTCAAGCCGTGAGAAGAGCATCCGATGTATCCTGACCAGCGGCACTGATCTCCTCCCAAATCCACCGGGGATGTTACTCGACCAAAAAGTCACCATGTCGCTACCTTGTTTCGATTCCTTCCCTAAGTAGATGACCGAGTGTCCGTGCTCGCTCGCCCCGATGCCATCGTTCCAGAATATCTTCAGGAAGTCGCCCGCCCTGGCCCGAGAGAGATCGGTAAAATTCTCCCCAAGACCGAGTTCATAAAAGAGGCGGGCCGTTCCCGGGCCGTTCGCATTCCAGTGCCCCCAGACACCTCTTCCATCTGGTTGTCCCGATGGTCTCAGCATGTTAACAAGTTGCGGGGGGAGCATGAGTTGACCCCTGGACTGCAGAGTTGCCATCACCTTGAGAAAGACGAGATAAGTTGCCCCGGAGCAATAGCTTGGCATCGCTGTGGAAGGAGTGATCAACAGCCTGCCTCCTAAATTGAATACCGATCGAGACAGGGCATGATTGGCAGATCTTGAAGTGGAGTAACCGCCGCCCGAGGGCATGGCGGCGAGGGACTCCAGAACCAATTCATTGTAATCAATCTCCCCGCCACTGACGAGGGATCGGGGAGTAAGAAGCAAAGAAATTGAAAGGAGAACGATTTTTAGATTCCTCCCATGCATTCGTAAGGAGAATCAACGAATTCGCCGCCTCGGCAAGCCTGATCATTGATGGGGACGTTGTATCAGTCGACAAATAAAACGATTGGATCCGCTCCGCTCAAGAGGCTATTGCAGAGGAGTGAAAAGCATCGCCCCCCGTATCCTTCCGATTGTTTCATGCATCTGCCTTTCGATTTCTTATTTGACGCCTCTCACACCGATGCGACTTTCGGCTGACATGACTGCTGTGAATGCTGAGAGAATTGATCTTGGTGGAAAGCTCCTTCCCTCGTCTCCCAATCCAACGCTCCCGAGGGAGGGAAAGTCACCAGCGATCCTGAATGTTTCCGTGCCGAATCTTCAACTTCACAGGACATCTCTCTCTCCTGCCAAGGGAACCATCCTGCTCTTCCCCGGAGGAGGTTATCGGGGGTTGGCGATCGTGCATGAGGGATTGAATGTCGCCGATTTTCTCAACCATTTGGGCTATGATGTCGCTATTTTGGAATATTCCATTGGTAAGGATGATGCCACGATCCGTCCTCTGGCGCTCTCGGATGCGACTAAGGCCCTGGATCTTGTTCATATTCATGGCAAGGAGTATGGGCTGAGTACCGCTTCGCTGGGAGTGATGGGTTTCTCAGCTGGTGGCCATCTGGCGACTCGCTTGGTCCATGAAAAGGGGAAAGATGTCCTTTTCTCAGATATCATTCTTGTCTATCCGGCCTACCTGGATGCCCCGGACGGCCTTAAAACAGAGGTCACCCTTCCAAAAGGCATTTCCTCATCATCAAGGATTTTTGTCCTAATCGGTGACAAAGATCTTCCGGAACGCGTGGCAAGCTCTCATGGCTACACTGATTCAGCAAAGGCCGCAGGGTTGGAGGCGGAGTTACATCTCCTGCCAGGAATACCTCACGGGTTTGGTCTTCTGCCAGACCAACAGGGGGTGGTGGGAAGTTGGCCGGCGCTCCTTGAGGCTTTCCTGAAAAAAAGTAGTTCAAGCAAGAGTGGTAGCAAGGAGAGTTCCTAGGGCCGGCGATGCTGGGGCGCTCAATCCTGAGCCGTGGCTTGGCCTTAGTCTCCTTGCTGCTCTTTCTGATCCTGCTGACTCTCTGGTTCTGGAGACATCCGTTAAGCCCTCGGGGTGGGCTTCCCTTTCCGATTAAGAGGGTGATCGATGTACCGCAGTTTTTTCAGGCTGATCCAAATTGGTCTCATGACTCCTTGGGTGATTCCCCCGGTACGCTTGGTGGCGAGGGGTGTGCCGTCACCTCTGCCGCCATGGTCTTGAAATTTTATGGGATGGATGTGGATCCGGGCCGATTGAATCGCTTTTTGAAACTCGGCGAGGGTTATGAAGGGAGAGGATGGATCAGGTGGGAGGTGGCTGCCCTGTTCTCGCCCGGTAAGGTGGAAAAGGCGTACGAGGATCTGCCCTCCTACGGACTGATTGATTGGAATCTTCTAATGGGAAATCCGGTCATCGTTCGCTTGCGACTACCGGACGGCATCACCCATTTTGTTGTGATCGTCGGTAAGAGAGGAGCGGACTACCTGATCCGAGATCCCGCAGGAAGAGGTCGCGGAGCAGTCTATCCCCTAGCTGATCTGGGTGTCCCGATTGAGGCCCTTCGCTACTATCGGAGGCTGCACTGAGGAGTGAGGCCATTCCTATAAAAGTTCCTCTATCAAGAGGAACTTACTCTCGATGCTGCGACGAAAAAACAATGCAGATGGGCGAGGGGACATTGATCATGCCGTCGGTCTGAAAGGTAAGTTTCCCCGTTTCCGGGTCGATCCGGTGGACCGAAACGGTGTCGGAGTGTTCTCCAGCGGCGAATAACCAATCACCGGCGGGAGTGATATTGATATTGCGGGGGAATGCCCCTCGGATCGGCTGTACCTGAATCAGTTCAGGATGGCCAGAGGTGGGATCGACTTTAAAGACGCTTACCGAGTCGTTACCGCGATTGGAGGCGTAGAGAAATTTTCCACCCGGACTAGTCAGGATCTCTGCAGCGGAGTTGAAGATCTCCCCAGTCTTGATGCTTTCGGGAAGCGTTGAGAGCGTGTTGAGGAGCGTGGCCTCTCCATGTGCGGCATCCCATTGGAATGTGGAGAGGGAGACCGAGAGCTCGTTGATGAGATGAATAAGTTTCCCGTCGGTCGAGAACTTCATATGGCGGGGACCTCCTCCTTTGATCGAGGGAAAAAATCCGCAACGCTCCATGCTGGTTCTTTCTTGGTTCACGCGATAAGCCACGATGCCATCCAAGCCTAAATCTGGAACGAGAACGAAGTTGCCATCTGGAGAGATGGAGCAGGAGTGTGGGTGGGGAGAGTCTTGTCGTCCCTTTACGACATGGGAGCCTCCCTCATGCTGGATCAAAGTGGGTTGACCCAGATGTCCGTCGTTCTCGATCGGAAAAAAGGTCACAGATCCCCCATCATATTGTGCCGTGACCAAAAATTTACCCGAAGAATGGATGGTCACATGCACGGCTCGACCACCGGGATTAAGCGCGGAAGTGAAAGGTTTCAGCGATCCCTTGGGGCCGATTTGATAGCCTATAACGCCATATCCTTCCGGAAGTTTTGCAACCGCATAGAGATTCTTACCGTCTGCAGCGAGTGCAAGGAAGCCGGGAAAATCAACTTTTGTCGCCAACTCCGCCTGACTTAGTTTGCCGGTTGCTGAGTTAAAGGTAGACCGGTAGATGCCGTTCCCCTTTGGAACACCTGTCCCAAAGTAGACATCAAGATCTTCCGCGCTGGAACGAAGAGGGGACAAGCAGTCCATGAGCACCATCGCCAAAAGGAGAGTTCTGAATTCCATGATGCGCACAGTGACGCAAGAAATCTCAGCTTCCGGAAGGAATCAAGGGGCTTGTGAGATATCCCCTAGACGTCCAGGTTGCGAACATTGAGGGCGTTATCCTCGATGAAGATCCTGCGAGGCTCGACCACATCACCCATGAGGATGTCGAACATGCGTCCGGCCTCGAGGGAATTGTCATCGTTGAGCTCCACTTTCAGGAACCTGCGTCGCTCGGGATTCATCGCGGTCTCATAGAGTTCCTTGGCGTTCATTTCTCCAAGTCCCTTGAATCGCTTGATCTGGACACCACGCCTTCCCACCTCCTTGACCAGTTCAAGGATGCGTGGAATCGAGAAGATCTCGTGCGTGGTCTCGCCGTCAACGATGTGAAAGAGCGGGGTCTTGCTGTCGGCGTAGTGCTCGATCTTCAGTCCCTTCTTCTCGAGTTCCGAGATCAGTTTCTCGATGCTCTTGGACTGATGGATCTCCACGAGGCGTGCACGCCTCCTGCGAGCGTTTTTGTCAACCTTGGCGGCTTTCTCAACGACAGACGGTTCACCATTTTCACCGGTCTCATTCTCTGCCGGTTCGGCATCAAATAGGTTGAGGTCGATATTGGTGGCAGTGAAATCACGAAGATCGTTCTCGTTATGGAAGTACTCCACCGTCTCCTCATTGCCCGATCGGATCACGACGAGGTAGGAGGGAAGAATTCCCTCCTTGGAGCGGGCTCCAAGGTAGGCCTCAAATTCTCCGCCAAGGCGGCGCACGGCCTCACTCGATTTTTCAAGCCTGTCGAGGAGTTCAAGCGTTTCCTTAAGCTGGGCGGTCGGCACCTCCTTCTTGTCAGGCATGCTGACGAGCTTGAGTTCCTCGGCTCCGAGAGAGATGAGAATGCGGTTGAGTTGAACGTCGTCATCCACGTACTCCTCGCGCTTTTTCCTCTTGATCTGGTAGAGCGGTGGCTGGGCAATAAAGATATGACCGCGGCGGATGAGCTGCGGCATCTGGTTGTAAAAAAAGGTGAGGAGCAGGGTCCGGATGTGGGATCCGTCAACGTCGGCATCTGTCATGATAACGATCCGGCCGTAGCGCAACTTCTCGATGTTGAAGGCCCCCTCCTGATCTCCGTCACCGATCCCGGTGCCGATCGCCGTGATCATGGTCTGGATTTCTGTGTTCTGAAGAACCTTGTCCAGACGTGCCTTCTGCACGTTGATCAGTTTGCCTCGGATCGGAAGGATTGCCTGGAAGCGGCGGTCGCGCCCCTGCTTGGCACTGCCGCCTGCAGAGTCGCCTTCGACGATGTAGAGTTCGGTGAGGGCTGGATCGCGTTCGGAGCAGTCGGCAAGCTTGCCCGGCAGACCTCCACCGGTGAGGGCGCTCTTGCGAACGGTCTCACGGGCCTTGCGTGCGGCCTCACGGGCGCGTGCGGCGGTGAGTGCCTTGTCGATGACCTTCTTGGCGACCGGAGGATTCTGGTCAAAGTGATCCATGAGTCCCTCGTAGAGGGCCGAGTTTACGACTCCCTCGACCTCCGTGTTGACGAGTTTGACCTTGGTCTGGGACTCAAAACGAGGGTGGGGAAGCTTGACGCTCAGAACGGCTGTGAGGCCCTCGCGCACATCATCACCCGAGAGGGCGGGATCCTTCTCCTTGAGGATGTTGTTCGCCTTGGCGTACTGGTTGATCGCGCGCGTGAGGGCGGTGCGTAACCCGGTCAGGTGAGTGCCGCCGTCGGGATTCGGAATGGAGTTGGCAAAGCAGAGAATCTGGTCGCTGTAGGAGTCGTTGTACTGGAGAACGGCATCAACAAAAATTTCATCGCGCTGACGGGAGATCACGATCGGCTTCGGGTGAAGGACCTGCCGTGTCTCGCCAAGTTGGCGGACGAATTCCACGATCCCGTGCTTGTAGAGAAAGGTCTCGCTGCGGGGGCGGTGTTCCTCGTCATCGCGCTCGTCGGTGAGGACGATCTCAATGCCAGGGTTAAGGAAGGCAAGTTCGCGCAGACGGCCGGAGAGGCGTTCGAATTTGAAGGTCGTCGTGATCGTGAAGATCTCGGGATCGGGTAGGAAAGTGACGAAGGTTCCGGTCTGCTTCTTGTTCTTGAGCTCGCTAAGGACGGTGAGCGGTTGGGTGGTTTTTCCCTGGGCGAAAGCCATGAAGTGGACTTTTCCCTCACGCATGACCTCGACCTTGAACCATGTGGAGAGTGCGTTCACGCACTTGGCACCGACTCCGTGAAGACCACCCGAGTACTTGTAAGCTCCTTGGCCGAACTTGCCGCCGGCATGAAGGTTCGTCAGGACCAGTTCGAGAGTCGGAATCTTGAATTTCGGATGGACTTCGACCGGGATGCCTCGGCCGTTATCACGGATCGAGACTGATCCGTCCGAGTGGATGGCGACTTCCACACGCGTGCAGTAACCGGCCAGGTGTTCATCGATCGAATTGTCGAGCACCTCGAAGACGCAGTGGTGCAGTCCGCGCTCATCGGGATCGCCGATGTACATGCCGGGGCGCTTGCGGACCGCTTCAAGGCCCTCAAGCTTGTCAATCTGGGCCGCTCCGTACTCATCGCCCCCTGCGGTGTCCTGCTTTTCAGGAATGTCTGAGTCGTCGAGAGGAATGATCGGTTCTGCGGGTTCTTTTTTTGCCATGGGAAGGGTCTGATTGCCCCTGAAAGAGGAGCGGTTTGTGATTCCTCAAAGATAGGGAATGGCAGGGGGGTGATCAACGCTTTTTTAGCCTCCAAACACACGATCTTGGGTGATAAAAGCAGATAAGCCACAAGATATGGTTAAAACGACTTACAGGTCAGAAGGTGATAAAAAGGAGCGGATTGTGATTTGGTTAATTCAGGTCTGTTTTCCAGAGTGTCATCTTGAGCAATTTGGGAGCAGATTGGTTTCATGAAGGAATACGATTTTGTGGTGATCGGTGGCGGGAGCGGCGGATATGCAGCTGCCCGTACGGCATCCTCCTTGGGGCTTTCCACGGGCGTGATCGAGGGGGGGGGCGAGGTCGGGGGACTCTGTATTCTGCGTGGCTGCATGCCGAGCAAGACGCTGATTGAATCTGGAAATCGTTACCGCACGCTACGACATGCCGGGGAGTTCGGCCTGGTTGCCGAGAAGATCGGCTTTGATGCGGGGGAGATCATTGCTCGCAAGCGGCGCCTGATCGGGGAGTTTGTCGATTACAGAAAAAACCAATTGGAAGGAGGAAGCTTCGATTTCATTCGCGGTCATGCCGAGTTTCTCGATTCTCATCGTCTGCTTATCCGACTGAATGAGGGAGGTGAGCAGTTACTTGGCCTTAAGAGCGGATGTATCGCCACGGGTTCGGTCATCAACCACCCCCCCGTTCCGGGTATCAAACTCTGCCTGACCAGCGATGACCTATTGGAACTCTCGGAGATTCCAGCATCAGCCATCGTGCTTGGGGGTGGCCCTGTGGCCATTGAGATGGCTCATTACCTTGAATCCCTTGGTTCCAAGGTCACGATTTTGCAGCGCAATACCCGTTTGCTGACCGGATCCGACCGTGATGTGGCCGAGGCGCTTGCAGAGGCCTTCCGCAAGAGGGGAATGACAGTGATCTGCGGAACGAGTCTGCTCAGCATCACTGGTCAGCCATCAAGTGGCATGAGAGTGATTTACCGACATGGGGACCAAGAGGGAGATGTGGAGGCCGATATCGTCTTCAATGCACTCGGTCGACGTCCCAATCTGGAGGGGCTTGAATTGGAAAAAGCCGGCGTCTCCCTTCGGGGGGCTGCAATCTGCACGGATTCCGAGCAGAGAACGACTGCACCGCATCTCTTTGCCGCGGGGGATTGCTGCGGTCCCCACGAGGTGGTTCACGTTGCCATTTTGCAGGGAGAGACTGCGGCAAGGAACGCTGGGGCACTGCTCCGAGGAGGGAGAGTGACAATCATGGATTATCGTTTAAAACTCTTTGCCTGTTTCACGGAGCCGCAGATGGCCTCCTGCGGAATGACCGAGGAGGAGGCCTCGGGGAGCGGGGAGGGGGATCGCCGTCAGATCGTCACTGCTCTCTATCCCTTTGCCGACCACGGGAAGTCGATCGTGAAGGGGGAGACCGACGGGTTTGTAAAACTGATCGCTGATGCTGCGGACGGTCGCATTCTGGGTGGAGCGGTGGTTGGGCCCGAAGGATCCGAACTCATTCACGAAATTGTTGTTGCGATGGCCTTTAATGCAACAGCGGGGCAACTTGCCTTGGTCCCCCATTATCATCCCACCCTCTCAGAGATCTGGACCTACCCTGCCGAAGAGATTGCCGAGAAAATCACGACTAGGGAAATGTAACCAACACGATGGCTTGGTTACCATCTGTGAGGGTTGTGATCGCCTACTGAGGTACGGAGGCAGTTGCCTGGGAAGAGACTCCTGCGGCTTGAGCCATGACGGATCCGGGATACTGCGTTCCGAGAGTCTGGAAGAGGCGTTTGGCCTCTTCAATTTTCCCCTGCTGGGCCAGGAGTCGGCCGTTGTTGAAAAGCGCAAATGGTGCTCCGTACGACTGTGGAAACCCAGCCGCCGCCTGCTGGTAATCGTTGATGGCATTCTCCAGATGATCGGCGACACGAGCATTGGAAGCCCTTCCGAGTAGGC
This sequence comes from uncultured Spartobacteria bacterium, assembly GCA_903847935.1. Taxonomy (GTDB): domain Bacteria; phylum Verrucomicrobiota; class Verrucomicrobiia; order Chthoniobacterales; family UBA6821; genus UBA6821. The sequence goes on from CAINEX010000032.1 coordinate 9,749, forward strand.
CGGAGATCGCTAGCGGGCTCCTTGGAAAGGTTTCTGTGAATCTGGAGTAGAGACTGTCGGATTCATCGAGCTTTCCGGCATCACGCAGGGAGGCGGCTAGGAGGAGCATGGCATCGGCTGAAGCCGGCGTGCGTGGGTACTTGGATATCACCATTCTCCAACCCGCTTCACCGCTGGCCAGAGAGAGAGCTGTTTCAGAAGCGATACGGGTGGTTCGTGCAGAGACCAGAACGGCTACAACAATGACGATCAGGGTGGCAACGGCTCCAACGCCGCCAAGGATCGATCTCCGGTGATTCGTCCAGAGAAGCTCAATCGTTGATGGCCCGACAATTTCAAGTTCGGTATCCGGTGGGGTGAAGGGAGAAGACATGTAGAAAGGGGAAGAGGCTGAAGACTATTAGACTATACGTTAAGAGGAGCAGGGAATGCTGAAGGAATCAAGCCAAGTGCTCGTGGCAATTGAAAACACTCTCGACATTGAGTAGGGGGGAACCAAGAGCCCTGTAGTCTTTAGTCCAATCCGCACAGGTGCTATGGCGCCTAGCCTCCCACCTGAGCGCGGGCCTCCTCTGCCAGCGCCGTGCTGAGATAGCGCTCACCGGTGGAGCAAGCAATGGTCACGATGAGCTTCCCAGCATTCTCGGGACGTTTTGCGAGCTCAATGGCCGCATGCACATTCGCTCCCGAACTGATGCCGGCAAGGATGCCCTCTTCCTTTGCAAGCCGACGTGCCATCGCAAGCGCCTCGTCATTGGTGACAGTCATCACTTCATCAATGAGATCAAGGTGGAGATTTCCAGGAACGAATCCCGCTCCGGTGCCTTGGATCTTGTGAGGGCCGGGCTTGATGGGGTCGCCGTTGCGGGTCTGTGTGATGACGGGTGAGTCCTTCGGTTCCACGGCAACCGATTTAAAATCAGGTTTCAATTTTTTGAGGACTTCGGTCACGCCGGTGATGGTTCCGCCCGTGCCGACAGCAGAGACCAGGATATCGACCTTCCCATCCGTGTCTTCCCAGATCTCAACGGCAGTGGTTTTCTGGTGGATGGCAGGGTTTGCGGCGTTATTGAACTGTTGTGGCATCCAGGAGTCGGGGGTCTCCTTCAAAATCTGCTCCGCTCTTGCAATGGCTCCCTTCATTCCCTCTGATCCCGGCGTCAGGACGAGTTGTGCGCCCAGCATTGCAAGCAGGGTTCTACGTTCCAAGCTCATCGTCTCGGGCATCGTGAGGATGAGCTTGTATCCCTTTGCTGCGGCGACGAAGGCAAGGGCGATCCCCGTGTTGCCGCTCGTGGGTTCAATAATAGTAGTCCCCCTCTTCAGGAGGCCCCTTGTCTCGGCATCCTCTATCATGGCGGCCCCGATCCGGTCTTTCACGCTTCCAAGAGGATTGAAAAATTCACACTTCACGGCAATTGTCGCCTGAAGGTCCTTGGAGATATGATTGAGGCGAACCAGCGGAGTACGACCGATGGTATCAATAATGGAGTTGTGAATGCGTCCCATGAAGTTAATGACTACATGACTGGTCGTAATGATCCAAGTCAATCTTGCAAGGCTGCATGGAGGTGGATCGGTATGATCCATTGATCCCTGGTGCTCGGAGAGGGGGTCGAACCCACACACCTTTCGGTACTAGATCCTAAGTCTAGCGCGTCTGCCAATTCCGCCATCCGAGCTTTTCTTACCAATAAAAGTAGAGGTTTACCTATTCCGACTGCCTGCTCAAGGCTAAAGCCTGTTTTAACATCAGGAAGATATTTGCTCAGCGTTGATGAAGATCGTTACCCTGAAAGTGCCGTGCGGATTTCTTAGCCACTGCTTGATCAAGTAAATCTGGATTCTCTTTCACGAACTCCTCGACCCTGTGCGTGGAACAACGTTGCCTGAGAACGACTCCATCAGAGAGCACTCTTACGAGATATCCCTCGCGGGGAAAATCAACGGAGGGGTTTGGGAAGTTTTGGGATTTGGAACCCTTGGAACTTTTTCCGTTCTTGGAAATTTGTACTCCTGAAGAGTTGTCCTTACCGATCTTGATCGGTTTAGCCAGAACGCCGTAACTGCCATGAGGATTGGTTACCTCAAAGATCACGGTATCATCTATCGTTACAGGGTGATTTCCTTTTCCCTTCTTGAGGAAAAAGCACTGGACCTCGTAATTTGTTCCTGGAGCTGCATAGCTGACCATATGGATCTCCAGTCCCTCGATACTCTCTTTCAAGCCGTCATGGATGGCCGTCCCGTAGTTGGTCTCGTGGACCGAGAGAGTCGGTGCATGAGATGCCAAGGGAGCAGCTCCGGCGTTAGCGGAGATGATGAACGCACCCGCAATTAATGCTGCGGGGATTCTGGCAGGAATTAAGAATGCCACTCAGCGACCGATGTTTTTGAGTGGCTTGCCCGAGAGGAGGTTGGCCTCGATCTTCTCAAGCGAGATTCCCTTGGTTTCTGGCACGAAGAAGAGGAAGAAGAGAACGAAAAGCGCGTTGAGACCTCCATACAGAAGGAATGTGTTTCCGTTGCCCAGCTTGTCGAGCAGGGTCAGGAAGGTTCCTCCCACAATGGCATTTACAATCCAGTTTGTGGCGGTGCTAAAGGTCACGCCAAGGTCACGTCCGGAGAGCGGGAAGATCTCCGCGCACAGCACCCAGATGATGGGACCCGCGCTCATGGCGAAGCCAATGATGAAAATAAGAAGAGCTCCGATGGCCCACACACCGAGGGAGGGTGATTTTTCAAGATCCATGTTGAAGAGAAGGCCGACGGCGATCATGGCGACACCCATCACCGCAAAACCAGCGTACATGATCGGCTTCCTCCCGATCCGGTCAACGAACGCAATGGCGATGAAAGTCGCCAAAACATTGGTGATTCCGACAATGACAGTTCCCCAGAGCTGATGCTCGGTACTGGAGTATCCGGCGATGCTAAAAATTTTCGGCGCATAGTACATCACGACATTGATGCCTGTCAGTTGCTGGATGATCTGGAGGCCGATACCAAGACCAATGGCCCGGCGAAAATTGGGATTGTCCCTGAACATCTGGAATCCGTTCTGCTTCACCCGCAGGCTCTCCTCGATCTCAACGACTTCTTTGCTGATCTCGTCACCCGGAAGGTGCATCCGTTGGAAGACGGAAATCGCACGATCTTTTTTGCCTTTCAGAAAAAGCCAGCGCGGGCTTTCGGGAAGGAACAAAACCCCCAGAAACATCACGGCGGCTGGAAGTGCAATGATACCGATCATCATTCGCCAATGTTCACCCTTCAATCCATCGATCACGGCATAATTTCCAAGCCAGGTATTGCTAAGGAATGCCAGCACAATCCCGATCGTGATCATCAATTGGTACATTGAGATCATCGAACCCCTAACACGCTGAGGGGAGATTTCAGAGAGGTAAAGGGGAGCGGTGAAGGAGGCGACACCTATGGCGATCCCCAGAAAGAAACGTGAGATGATCAGAACATGGGGATCTGCGGCAAGTGAGCAGACCAAGGAGCCAATGACAAAGATCACGGCACTGATCAAGATGGCTCCGCGTCGTCCCAGCCGGTTTGAGAGGATGCCACTGATCAGTGTGCCGAAAACGGCTCCCCAGAGCAGGGAACTGACGATGAATTCGAGGATCTGGTCCGTCACGGAAAAATCCTTCTTGATGAATCCTAGGGCTCCCGAGATCACGCCTATATCAAGTCCGAAGAGCAGGCCGGCCAAAGCACCGGTGAATCCGATAAAGTAAACGATCGGGCTGAGTTTTGAAGGTACGGGATTGGCGGTTGTCATAAGGATTTGAGATGGGGGTGGGGAAAAGGCGAAAGCGCCATTAACATTTCCCTTCGAATCTAACTGCTCCCAGCGGGTAAGGTCAAACTTACCTGAGAGATTGAAAAGTCAGTGGATGAAAGGGTTATGTTTAATGACATTAAGTTAATTTCATGCTAATAGACAAACTTTATACATCTCCATGGTTGATCTTTCACGCCTACCCACCAAGCTCGCACAGCGGGCCGCACGGCAGGGGTGGCTGAAATGGGCGATCCTTTTTTCCGCCTGCCTCGGGGCGATGATGGAGACTGTTGACACGAGCATCGTCAATGTGGCTGTGCCTGACATGAGAGGGAACCTCGGTGCGACCTTATCGGAAATAGGATGGGTCTCGACCGGTTACACCATGGCCAATGTAATCATCATTCCGCTGACCGCTTGGCTTGGTGTGCGCTTTGGTAAAAAAAACTACTTTCTCTTCTCACTGATCTCCTTCACGGCCGCCTCGGTGCTCTGTGGCATGGCTGACAGTCTTGGTTTCCTCATTGCCGCACGAATTCTCCAGGGGTTGGCCGGTGGCGGTCTTTTGGCCAAGGCCCAGTCGCTTCTTTTCGAGACATTTCCCCCTGCTGAACAGGGGATGGCAAGCGCCATCTTTGGACTTGGTGTTATCGTTGGTCCTGCAATCGGTCCAACCCTTGGAGGACTGATCACAGACGGTTTGGACTGGCGATGGATCTTTTATGTGAATGTCCCGGTGGGACTCGCCGCCATCTGGATGATCTACACATTTCTTCCTCAGGATGATCCTGTTCATCGTGCCGATGGGAAAGGTGCCACTGTGGATTGGTGGGGCTTACTCTGGCTGACGCTTGGACTTGGAGGATTCCAATTGGTCCTGGAACAGGGGCAGCAGGAGGACTGGTTTGCCTCTCCCTTCATCCGATGGGCCTCCTTCATTAGCATCACGAGTCTTGTCTTCTTTGTCCGTCAGGAGTTGAGCACTCGTCATCCCGCCGTCGACCTCCGGGTGCTTAGGCACAAGGCGCTTATGGCAGGAAGCCTCTACTCAATCGTCCTCGGATTCGGTCTCTATGGTGCTGTCTTCATCATCCCTGTCTTTGCACAGTCCCAACTTCATTTTACCGCGACAAAGACGGGCCTCATGCTTTTGCCAGGCTCCCTCGCATCAGCCATCGTGATGATCATGTTCGGCAAATTTCTCAAGAACTACGACCAGCGGATCCTTATCACCCTGGGGGCGGTCATTCTCTGTGTCTCGATGTGGGCCCTCGGTAGTCTTAGTCCTGATACGGGGCAGGATGATCTTTTTTGGCCCTTGATCGGACGCGGTGTCGGAACAGCATTAATCTTTCTGCCCCTCTCAATCGCTACCTTGGGAGGGATTCCCCGGCATGAGATTCCAGCGGCAGCGGGACTTTTCAGTCTTACCCGACAAATGGGTGGAAGCGTCGGGATCGCCGTCCTAACGACCATGCTTGAGAAGTGTACGCTGATTCATCGTGGTGACCTCGTGAACGATATCAACCCACTGAGTGTTCCCTACGTTCAGCGCTCTTTGATGGCGAACTTTTCTCTCGCTCCGAATACACCGGATCTCCAGATGGCCTCGACGCGGACTCTTGGGGTGTTCGACAGCATCATTAATCTTCAGTCAAGTATTCTGGCATCTATTGATATCTTTCAGGCGCTCTCCTTGATGTTTCTGCTGACACTGCCTCTAATATTTCTTTTGAGTCGCGGCGGTGGGAAGCCTGGCAATGCACATTGAGTAAAACCGATGGAATACCCATTCTCGTTGCCTCTTCGGATTAACTCTTTCCAAACAACCGGCTCTTCATCTCATGAACACTGAAAAAGCATCGCAGTCGCCACTCTCCCCGTCTGTTTCCGGAACTCAACCTGTGGCAAAGTCGGCCCCGATGAGTCCAAAGAAAAAGATACTCCTGATCACCCTTGGTTTGATCTGCGGCATCTTCGTGTTGAAATACGGTATCTACCGCTTTTTCCACGAGACGACCGACAACGCTTACATTACCGGTCATGTCCATTACATTGCTTCGCAAGTCAGCGGCGTCGTGAAGACCGTCGCTGTCGAGAACAATGCCGAGGTCAAGAAGGGCGATTTACTGATCCAAATCGACCCGGAGCCATTTGATGCGGCTCTTGCCGATGCTATCGCAAAAAATGAAAAAGCCCAGGGTGACTATGAAAGAGAGCAGGGGCTTGCAAGCACGCGGGTGGTCTCCGTTCAGGATCTTGCTCATGCTAAAGACGATGCTAACTCCGCCGCCGCTCAGCTCCGGATGGCCCAGATTAACCGCAGGTACGCCACGATCGTCTCGCCAGTTGATGGAATCGTCGGAGGTCGCAATGTTGAGGCTGGGAATTCTGTTATTCCTAGTATCAATCTTCTCGCCATCGTTGAGGCAAACCCTTGGGTCGAGGCCAATTTCAAAGAGACCCAAGTTGCCCACATACACAAGGGACAGAAGGTCACGCTGACGGTCGATGCCATTCCCGGTCATGAGTTTGAAGGTAAAGTCGTCAGCATCGCTCCGGCCAGCGGAAGAGAGTTCGCCCTCCTGCCGGCTGATAACGCCACGGGCAACTTCACCAAGATCGTCCAACGCCTTCCAGTCCGGATTGAGTTCGATCCGGGAACGATGAAGGGGTATGAGGATCGGCTGGTGCCGGGTTTGTCTGTGATCGCCAGCGTGAGGGTACGTTGATACCTGTGACGCCCCACGAACAGGCTCGTAGAATCGTTGATTATGAAGCCCGACGGGATGCCACCGGGAATCTTAAGATCTATCATCTTCCCTCCGGTGACGGGGGAGGGGAACGCGAGGTGGCCGGTATCAATGATCGCTACCATCCCGAGGCGCTCGACCGGATTGAAAAGCTGATCGCCGAGGGAAAACATGAAGAGGCCGAGGATGCTGCCGCCGAGCATATCCGTCACTACACCGATCCGGTGGCACTGCTCTCGGAGGTGCCTGCCATCCAGTTTGCCCTGCGTGATGCGGCGTTTAATCGTGGGCCAACCGGTGCGGTGAAGATCCTGCAGGATGCCCTTGGATTACCGATCGATGGTATTGCCGGTCAGAAGACCAAGGAGTCCTTGTGCCATGCCCAGCAGGATCCTCGAGATCTCTTGGAAAAGCTGCGCGCCTCACGCGAGCGCTACGAACGCAGGACACGCGACGAGACCTGCAAGTTTTGGACCGGACTCACACATCGATGGGATCGCCAGTATTCCGAAAGTCTAGCGATGCTTGCCTAGGTGAGTGCAATAACGACCGCCGGTCTTGTTGTTCAGGCCGATCCTTTCAGAAAATAGGTGGTTGATCAGCTCTTCTCGATCTTTTCGATTCTTCGGACAGCTCTGTTCAGTTTGTGAACCATCTCGGGAACGTGAACCCAAGCCCTTTCATGGAGATAAAACAGGACGAGCTTTGCAAAAAAATCGAAGACCCCGACTCCTGCGGATAAAACGACTTTCCCCGTGAACAGGTAGCAACCGATGAATGTCGTGATGGTGCCGAACATTCGGTAAGAGATCGATTTGAGCAGGGAGATGCTTCTTGGTTCAGTCAGAGAGTTCATGAGATGTACTTTTTACTAAGGAGGGGAGATTAGAAGGATAATAATCGACCAATCAAGTCGTTTTTAAGGTGACTGCTTCTTTCTTGGAAATTTTTCTCAATGCTTAAAAACTCTTATATCCCCTCACCATCAATCCCCTGAATCCTGCGAAGTTCATCTGGGGAGACCACAGGGGACTTCATCACATCCGCTAAAGATGTCCGATCCATTAGGTTTGCGACTAGGTTTCGTGCGGTTAGCATGACACGACGAAAGCGGCAGGTTGTCTCTTGGGTACAGCGTTTGTAGTCGGATACCGAGACGCAGGCGATCGGTGCAAGATAGCCGTCAAAATGCCGTACTACTTCCCCCATGGTGATCTTTTCAGGGTTCTTGGCAAGTTGGTAGCCCCCGCGTTTACCAGCAGTGCTGACCACCCATCCCTTCTCCTTGAGATCAAGCATGATATGCTCGAGAAATCGTTTCGGCACATCATTGCGGCGTGCCAACTCAAGAATCGGGATCGGAGGTCCGCCGCGGTGCTCCACGAGCGTGAAGAGGGCCCGCAGGGCGTAGTCTGTGCGCATCGAAAGCTGCATGAGGTAAAGACTACTCGATTGATCGGGTTGGGGAAAGAGCAAGTCATGAGATTTTTCATGATCCCCGCTGCATTGTAAAAGCTCTGGTAAACTTTCCCTACCAATCTCCTCTACGCTTGCCCGGTCCGAGTTGCTGCCGCTACCCTTGAGGGTCATGAACAAAGGTAACGAAAGTGCAATTTCCCCGCGCCGTGAGGAAGATTTTCCAGAGTGGTATCAGCAGGTCGTCCGCAGTGCCGAGATGGCGGAAAACTCCGAGGTGAGGGGGTGTATGGTGATCAGGCCATGGGGATATGCTCTCTGGGAGCGCATGCAGGGTGCCCTTGATGGCATGTTCAAGGCAACCGGACACAAGAACGCCTACTTTCCGCTTTTTATTCCCCTGAGCCATCTCCAGAAAGAGGCCGACCATGTGGAGGGCTTTGCCAAGGAGTGCGCCGTCGTGACCCATCACCGTCTCGAACTCAAGGAGGGAAAGCTTGTTCCAGCCGGAGAGTTGACCGAGCCGCTTGTCGTTCGACCCACTTCCGAGACGATTATCGGGTCGACCTATGCCAAGTGGGTTAAGTCGTACCGCGATCTTCCCATCCTGCTGAACCAATGGGCGAATGTTGTTCGCTGGGAACTACGTCCCCGCTTGTTTCTCCGAACTGCCGAGTTTCTCTGGCAGGAGGGGCACACGGCCCACGAGACTGAAGCTGAAGCCGTCGAGGAGACCGTGAGAATGCTCGGCGTCTATGAGACATTTGCCCGTGACTGGTTGGCGATCCCTGTGATCCGTGGTGAGAAGTCGGAGAGCGAGCGCTTCCCCGGTGCAGTGCGCACCCACTGCATCGAGGCGATGGTGCAGGATCGTAAGGCCATTCAGGCAGGCACCTCCCACTTCCTGGGCCAAAACTTTGCCAAGGCCTCCGACATCAGGTTTCTCTCCCGTAATAACACCGAGGAGCTTGCTTGGACCACCAGTTGGGGCGTCAGCACCAGACTCATCGGAACTCTCCTCATGGCTCATGGTGATGATAACGGGGCAGTCCTGCCGCCGCGTATCGCCGGCACGCAGGTCGTTATTATCCCCATCACACCGAAGGAAGAGACCCGTTCGGCCGTTCTCGCCAAGGCCGAGGAAGTGGCCTCTTCCTTGCGTGCCGCCAGCTATGCTGCTGAGCCTCTTCGCGTGGAGATCGACAGCCGTGATATCGGCGGTGGGACCAAGACATGGGAGTGGATCAAAAAAGGGGTTCCCTTGCGCATCGAGATCGGCCCCCGTGACCTTGGGTCCGGTAGCGCGGCAGTCGCCCGACGGGACAAGGGGCCGAAGGATAAAGAGTTCCTTCCCTCCGACTCCCTAGCCGTTGAGGTTCCGCAGTTGCTGGAAGCAATCCAACTGGGTCTTCTTGCTCGTGCGCTTGCCTTCCGTAAGGAGCATACGCGCAAAATCGATACTCGGGAGGAGTTCTACGCCTTCTTCACGCCCAAGAATCCTAACAAACCTGAGATCCACGCTGGCTTTGCCCTGACTCACTGGAATGGAAGCCCTGAGGTCGAAGCCAAGATCAAGGAGGACCTCAAAGTCACGATCCGCTGCATTCCGGAGACTGGGACCATTGATGGTGAAGAGTTTGTTGAGGAGGCTGGAATCTGTCCCTTCAGTGGAGAACATAGTCCCCGTCGCGTGATCTTCGGCAAGGCGTACTAGGCCTGCGATCTTGGCGGATAGCCTCGGTGCTCTCCATCCAGGCTTGCGAGTTCATGACTTGAATCAGTAAGTTTTTACCGCGACTCCCCAAGTTTGTTTGCGATCTATGGACAATCCTCTATCACTTCTCTGCGTGGTGGAGGATCCCACCATCAGTCCAAGCAGTAGGCTAAGAATTTTTCAGCACTTGGATGCTCTAAAAGCCGAAGGTATTTCGGTTGAGGTGGTCCTTCAGCCCAAGCGGGGCGAATCATGGAGTTACCTTCTCAAGAGGGCACGCACAGTCGATGCCGTGCTCTGGCAGAAGGTTCTGATCAGTCAGTGGGATGTGTTGAGGCTTCGAGGTGCTGCCAAGAGACTGATCTTCGATATCGATGATGCGGTCTGGATGGGAAAGAAAAACCATGTTCCCTATCGAAGCGGCAAACAGTCGCGGCGATTCGGATTTTTCATGAAGTTTGTGGACGGAGCGATTTGCGGAAGTCCCTTGCTGGAAGAGATGATCAAAAAAGTCAGCCCTAAAGTTCAGACACACCTGATTCCGACAAGCGTTCCTGAACTTCCTTTCAAGGATCACCGGGATATGGAGAGCCCTTCGGTAGTTATCTGGATCGGCATGGGAGCAAATGTGGCGCAGGTCGAGGCGATCGAGGATGAGCTTTCCGCAGCCCATACGGCCCATCCATTCCTCCTACGAATCGTGAGTGACAGACCACCTAAATTTCGTGGATTTAGATCTTGGGAGTTCATCGAGTGGAGCGAATCATCCGAATACGAAGACATTGCCGATGCTGATATTGGCATCATGCCGCTAGTGGATGATGGCTTCACCCGTGGCAAGTGCGCCTACAAGGCCCTTCAATACATGGCATGCGGACTTCCTGTTGTGGCTAGTGATGTCGGGGTGAACCGCAAGTGGATCGAGGAAACGGGAGCCGGGTTGGTGGTGCAACCGGGTGGCTGGTCAAGTGCATTGACCGCACTTCTCTCCAATCCTGAAAAACGGAGGAGTATTGGGCGCTCAGGATGGGAACTTGTGCGGGATCGCTTCAGCGACGTGAAGGTTTCCCATCATTTGATTAAATCGCTTCAGCTAATGATCTTCCCTTCTACTCGATAAAAAGAATTCCCGAACGACGGCGGGCGAATCGATTGCCGGGAAGATTGACTTTTGCAGGGCCGGAAGTTTCCAGGAGCGAGTCGACAAACTCCACTTCGGCATAGCCCGGTTCGTGGATGCCCCGTCCCTTGAGCCATGCATGAAGAACCCTCCGGCGGAGTGCGGGATGGAGATCTCTCAGCAGCTTCACGGAGAGTTTCTCGGATCCTGCGGTAGGTAATGACATTGAGGAGAGGAGTTCTTCTTCGACGGCCAAGATCTTGGCGTTGCGTACGATCGAGCCCCTGAAGGAGGAACCGAAGAGCTCGTCGATTAGTGGAATGACCTTCAGTCGTATCTTGTTGCGGGACGCTTCTGCCATGGAATTTGAGGCATCCTCACGATAGCGGAGTTTTCTTAGGTTAAGGTGGTCGAGCAGTTCCCTTTTGCTTGCTCCCAAAAGGGGACGATGGAGTTGCAGTTTGACCCCCTTGATTGTGCGCTTGGAGAGCGATTTCATTCCGGAAAGCCCAGCGATTCCGGAGCCTCTGAGAAAATTGAAAAGACAGGTCTCCACCTGATCATCGGCATGGTGGGCCAATAAAATGTCTCGGGTTCTATATTTTTTCGCCACGGAGGCCAGGAATTCATAGCGTGCATCGCGGGCGGCCGTCTCCAGCGAGATCTTTTCTCCCTTTGCACGAGCTTTCACATCTGATGATGCACTTTCAAAAGGGAGATCCAGTGATGCTGCCAGCTTCTTCACGAACAAGGCATCAGCATTGGAGATTCCGCCCCGCAGTTGGTGATTGAAGTGCGCCACAACCAGATTTCTGGATCCATTTTCAAGTAAGAGGTGGAGTAACGCCACGGAGTCGGCACCACCAGAGACGGCCACGATAAACCTTTTACGAGGCGATAAACCGTTGAGTCCCTCCTGAATCTTGAGCATCAGAGAATGGGAGCTGATGCCCCCCTTTTCCTCCTTTGTTCTCCTGCTTTTCTGATTCAAAGAAATTCAGCCGATTTGCGCGGCGCCGAAATAGGGTTGAAGTGGATCAGGGAGGATCAATGGTCCTCCCGGCTTTGTGTGAGTCTCAAGTAAAGCCACGTAGAGACGGGGTAGGGCCGTGCCGGAACCGTTGAGCGTGTGGCAGAAGACATTCTTTCCCTCGGCATTCTTGTAACGGAGATTCATTCGACGGGCCTGGTAGTCGTTGAACTGCGAGCAGCTGGAAACCTCCAAGTAAGCACCCTGACCTGGTGCCCAGACTTCCAGATCATAGGTGCGGGCTGCCGAGAAGCCTATATCTCCAGTGCAGAGTTCCAGGACGCGGTATGGAAGTTGGAGAAGTTGGAGAACCTTCTCGGCATCTGCTGTGAGGGTCTCAAGTTCGGCAGAGGATTGCTCGGGCGTGCAAATCTTAACAAGCTCAACCTTGTTGAACTGGTGCATCCTGATCATGCCGCGTGTCTCGCGTCCGGCGGATCCCGCTTCACGGCGGAAGCAGGGAGTGCAGGCGGTATATTTCAGGGGGAGTGTTGAGACCGATAGGATCTCGTCCCGGTGGATATTGGTGAGTGAGACCTCGGCAGTAGGTGTGAGAAAGGAGTCACCGCCGTCGAATCCATACATGTCCTCTTCGAATTTGGGAAGCTGGCCTGTTCCCTCCATGCAATCTCGGCGTACGAGCACTGGGGGTGCGACTTCGGTGTAGCCGTGAGAGCGAGTCTGGAGATCGAGAAGGAAGTTGATCAGCGCCCTTTCAAGTCGGGCTCCGGCTCCTGTGTGGATGACATAGCCGCTTCCACTGATCTTTGCGGCCCTCTCCAGATCGAAAAGCCCCAACCGTTCACCGATCGTCACGTGATCCTCGGAGTTACTTGGTGTTGGTACTCCCCATGACCTGATCACCGCATTATCGGCGGCTTCCCGACCCTCGGGAGTCCCCGGGGATGGAAGATTCGGCACGCGCAGCAGTAGGTCGCGCTGTTCGGCATCGAGTTCGGTGGCCAACCTTCCCAGATCATCCATCTCGCTGGCGAATCCCTTTACCTGATTCTCAAATTCAGAAGAGTCGCCCCCCGACTTCTTCATCATCCCGATCTCCTTACTCAGGCGGTTTTTCTCTGCCCTCAGGTGCTGGACGCGTGTTTCACTCTCACGCCGCCGTGCATCGATCGCTAGGATCTGATCCACGAGGTCAGGGAACTGTGAGGATCGAGTTTCCAAACGAGCCTTGACGGCCGAGGGGGCTTCACGGAGTAGGCGGATATCGAGCATTGGGTGAGGCTAAAGGTTGGAGGGAGAAGGCTGAAGGCTAAAAATCACAGTGGATGCAGTCATAGGTCGGACACGCTGAAATCTCTCCCTATTCCGCATTTCACTTTTTCCACTTTAAGCATTATGAATAGGTGATTATGGCAGCTCAGTTCCGCGATTATTACGAGACCCTTGGCGTTTCAAAGACAGCGTCAGCCGACGAGATCAAGAGTGCCTTCCGCAAGCTTGCCCGGAAGCATCATCCAGATCTTGCAAAGGACAAGAAGGCGGCCGAGGAAAAGTTCAAGGAGATCAATGAGGCTTACGAGGTTCTAAGTGACCCTGAGAAGCGTAAGAAATACGACGAATACGGCTCCAATTGGCAGAATGCCGGTGCAGGCAATGGTTTTCGCTCAGGTGGGGGAGGCGGTGGACCTTTTGGATCGGGGGGTGCAGGTGGCGCTGGTTACGGGGGAGCCGACACATCCGATTTTCATTTTGGAGGAACAGGATACAGCGACTTCTTCGAGCAATTTTTCGGGACTCGCCGCGGACGTGGTTACAGTGGCGGCGGAGGTGGTGTTGACTTTGAGGAAACCCCTCAGCGTGGGCGCGATATCGAGGCCGATATCCTGGTGACCCTTGAAGAGGTTCTTCAGGGTGCTACACGCCAGATTTCCTTTCGTAAGGGGAACTCTCTTCAGGTTCAGACCTATACCGTCAAGATCCCCAAGGGCGTCCGCGAGGGGCAGCGCATTCGACTTGCAGGACAAGGGGCCGAGGGAGGCAAACGCGGGGAGGCGGGAGATCTCTATCTCCGTGTGAAGATCCAACAGCACCCTGACTTCTCCTTTGATGGGGCAGATATTCTCCACGAGGTCGATGTCCCTGCATGGCAGGCTGCCTTGGGTGGTGAGCTCACCATTCCAACGCCCGATGGGCGCGCCAAGATCAAGATCCCGTCTGGCACCCAGAATGGTCGTAAATTTCGTATTCCCGGGCGAGGGCTTCCGGACAAAAACGGTGCCCGAGGAGACTTCTACGCCGTTGTTGAGATCACGATTCCAGAGACGCTCACTTCGGAGCAAAAAACAGCCTGGGAACAATTGGCCAAATTAGGTTGATATTTTGCTTGGGGAGTCACCCGATCAGAAAAACTGCTATTTCAGCGGAAGAATAAGCCAATCATCAACCGGGAGTTCCTGCAACGGAGCGTGGGCTTGTTGGGCCTCCCTGATGGTGGCGTCGTTGTAGACGAGAGATCCGATACTCAGCCATGAGGCCGTCTCCTTACTCGTGAAACTGGAGATTTCAGCAAACTTCCATTTCTCCCTGTGATCAATGAAGGGAATGAGGAAAAGCATGGCTTTCTTGATGCTGCCCGTTCCATTGGGAGCCTCATGATTCCAGAGGTTGATGCCGAGGTTTTGAGCCACAAGGGCATTTCTGCACAGTTACTTCAGGTTCATGGAGCAGTAGTGCCAACTGGTCCTGCGTTCCTCCTCAAGTGGCATCTGTCCGTCAGCCCTGATCTGTGAGTCCATCCGTTTGGGAAGAGAAGTGGCGAGGATATTGCGGGCCTCCTGAATGTTCCCGGATGCTATCAGCACGGAGACAAGCTGCAGGTCATAGGTGACTCCGTGATTATTGAGTGCGGCACGCTCAGCCTTCCCGTTCTTGCTGGACATCATCCAGTTGGCATAACGACGGAACCATTGCTTCATACCGGAGCGATCCTTGGCATCCCATGCCTTGCTTGTCCCTAGAAGGGTGATGGAGTCGGTGAGCACATGGAAGCCGAGCGTATCGATGATCCCGATGCCTCGCCCCGTGTTCTCTCCCGGAACGGCTTGGGCGTGGTTCATGTTCGGGTTCATCCCTGTCTTTGGATCCAGAAAAAATGCCCTGAGAAATGTAGCCGCCGAGGCCGCATATTTTTCTTGCCCGGTGATGCGGTAGGCGAGGGAAAGATTCACGACGGCATCCAGCATTCCTCTTTCCTGATACTCATCCGAGATCGCCTTGCGAGAGGGATTGTGTTCGCCATCCCTCCGGATGTACGGGAGACCGTTCGGTTTTTTTGGATCAGGCCAGTAGTAAGGAGCCGTGCTGAAGTAGTCGTGGGGGTTGGGAGCACCCATTGAACCCTTCACCTTGTTGTTAACAATGGTGAAAGTTGGCCAGGTCAGTGCCAGATCCGCCTCATGAAGGATCTCACGGGCAAGGTTGCCCTCGGTGCTTTTAAGATCTCTTTCTGCAACAGCCTTCTTCAGAAGGTCAAGACGTCCGGGTTGGAAGAGATAAAGTTTCTCTGATACGGGTGCTGGAGTTTGTTCAGCTTTTAAGATTGAAGACCCTAAGGAAATCAGGATGGAGAGTGCGAAGATGAGAAGTTTTTGCATGGAGGGAGGTGATAATAAGAGAAAGAGTCTTTTTTTGGGGGATTAGCGGAGGTCGGGATCGTATTCAAAGTAGTCGAAGTTGGCCCTTTGATCCGATTCTTTACCGCGTGACGAGGCATAGAGGCCGATCATGGCACCTGTGAAGTGACCGGGAGGGGCTGTAGCGATAGCGGGTGCCTCGGAAGTGGCGATTGTTTTCCAATCTTCGCTTCCCTGTTTGAAGGAGAAGTCCAATTTCGGAAACATCATTGAGATCCGGAGTTCTGTCTTCGCATCGGGTTTGATTGTATGGGAAGCGAGCCGATTGGTTCCCTCATAAACGGAGACTTGGGGGCTATTTCCAGGATTCTCCACCACCAGCGTCCAGCAGGCGACCGAAGATCGTTCAATCGCTAGGCCTGCGCATTCCTCGGGCGAAACTGGATTGATGCTAAGGCTCGTTGAGGCCCTGCAATTCGGTTCCGTAATTCTGATCCCCAGAAAAGAGGGTTGGTTTGTTCCGGAAATCTCATCAGGACGTAGTTGCAGTGAGATACATCCTCCCTTTTTTGGAAAGCTCCACCACGGTGCATTCGGGGTGCGGATCATGCTCCATTCCGGAGAGAGTAATCGATCCTGAAAGTCTGTATGGAAGTTTCCAGCAACCGGATTGGCGTTGCTGGAATCCGGCGAATCGATTGTGAAGTCAGTCCGTCCGGAGTGTGAGGGGTTCACGATTGGCCATATGCCCGACCAATCGACAGGCTCTAAAAAGGTCTCGCGTCCCATCGGACTATTGCCATCTTCCCCACGCACACCTAGGAAGACCATCCACCATCGTCCGTCAGTTCCCTGAACCAGATCAGCATGCCCCGTGCAGGTGATGCCCGGAGTACGGTCCTTCATCTCCATTCTTTGCGTGAGGATTGGGTTTGAGGGATTCTCCTCCCAAGGTCCGAGTGGTGTGGAACTGCGCCAGATCGAAACGGCATGATTTTTTCCGGTGCCTCCGTGGGAAAGCAGCAGGTAGTAAATGCCACCCTTTTTATAAAGGTGAGGTCCTTCAAAATTGCTGACCGAGCCGAGCTTCCCACTCGTGAAATAGTGAGCTGAATCAAGGATTCCCTGCGGTCCTTCAAATTGCCACGTCTTCAGATTGAGTTTTTGGATCCAAATGACTCGGTGTTTTTCATTCAAAATTTTTTCCGGTTTGGCGTTTCCGCACATATAGACGCTCCCGTCATCGTTAAAAAAAAGGGAGGGATCGATTCCCTTTGCCTGATTAATCCAGTGAGGAAGCGACCAGGGGCCGGCAGGGTTGGTTGCGGTGACAATAAAATCCCCCCTCTGGTTTGTTGCGCCCGTAACTGGCGATGTCAATGTGGTGACCATGTAAAAGGTGCCTTCATGGAAGCGAAGTGTGGGGGCATAGATCCCCCCGTCACATCGGGCTCGCGTAAGATCGAGTTGATCCTTGCGGTCCAGAGCATGGCCGATCGCCTTCCAGTGGATCAGATCTTTGCTCTGAAATATCGGAACCCCCGGGAAGTATTCGAAACTTGAGTTAGCAAGGTAGTAGTCATCTCCAACCCGGCATATCGAGGGATCCGGATGAAATCCTGGGATGATCGGATTGAATGCCTTCGCCTTGGTTAGTACTGGGGACGGGCTGTGGAGACTCGTATCCTTTTGGTCAGTGGGGGGTGTTGTTGAAGTCTTTTCCCCATGGAGGGATATCAAACAACCAGTCAGGATTAGGAGAATCAGAGGGGATATTCTCATGCAGGGGGAACTTGGGGGAGCTTGTGAGGCTCTTGGATTTTAATCCAAGGGTAGTTCCACAGTGACTGAAGTCGTCTTTCGCTCCACGATCTCTTCAATCTGAAGCGTCTGCTGGACTTCGGGTTGGACAGGTCTGTCCCAGAAGTAACGGCGCAGGAGGACTTTCAGGGTAGCGGTAAGAGGAACTGCCAACAGGGCGCCAAGCAGTCCGCCAAGTAAGATCGTCCAGGCAAAGACCGAGATGATGATTGTCATCGGATGGAGTCCAACGGAGTTACCGATGATCTTTGGAGAGATGAAAATCCCGTCGAGATTATGGGCGATCAAGAAGATAACCAGAACCCAGACGGGGTGAATCAGATCCCCGTATTGGGCAAGGGCAATAAGCACGGCCGGTACGAGGCAGAGCACCATTCCCAGATAGGGAATCAGGCAAAGAATCCCGACCATGAGGCCGATCAGGAAGGAGAAGTCGAGCCGTACAAAGATAAAGAGCGAAATGCCCACGATGGCCCCGTCGATCAAGCTGACCAGAAGTTGTCCTCGGAAGAAATGAATCAGATAATCATTGATCTCATTGAAGAGGGAGACGATCTCCTCCTTAAGAGGGGATGATCTGAGGGG
>CAINEX010000033.1 GCA_903847935.1 uncultured Spartobacteria bacterium
AGTGACTGCCGCAAACTTTTGGAACAATGCCACCTACACGAGCGGAGGGATCACCGTGAACTCGAAAGCCAGCGTGCTGGTGCAGAGCAACGGCGCCTACATAGATCTCTCGATCAGTGACCCGACGCAGACAAACTCGGGATCAGTCAGCGTGAGTTACAACGCCCCGGGCAGTTATAAATTCCTCAGCGGCAGCCCGGGGGTTTCCAACATTGTTACCAACGGCACTAGTGTGGGCTTCTCCGCCGTGGTCAAAAATTCCTATGGCCAGACCTTTCACGCCCGTTTCTACGCTGTCACTCCAACGACGGTGATCTATGGCAACACGAACCAGATCTATAACGGAAGCTCCGAAGCTGTCACCATCACCTCCGTTTCACCCCCTGCTGCCCAGTCTCTGATCTCGGTAACCTACAGCAACGCGACCTATCCCCAGACGATCAATCCTCCGACGAATGCTGGAACATACTCCGTCGTGAGTTTTGCATCGGACACCAACTACCCTATCTCGAGCACCAGCACGCTGACCATCGCTCCGGCAACAACAGTTATCAATGTTTCCGGAACCAATCAGGCCTTCTCGGGGCACCCTCAGCCAGTCACCGTCACCACCATTCCTCAAAACCTCCCGGTTGTTACGACCTACAGTAGTAGCTCGTATCCCCCCTCCACCACCCCCCCCACGGTTACCGGAACCTACTTGGTGACCGCCAGCGTTCAAGAGAGCCCGAACTACTATTCCGCGACTACCAATGCCTATCTCACTATCATGGGGACTCCCTCAATCAATAGCAGCACCAATACGATAGCCCTCCAGGGTCAGTCTTTTGTCTACCAGATCACAGCTCTCAATAACCCCACCGGATTCAGTGCCAGCAATCTCCCGAGCGGATTATATCTCGATACCAATACCGGGATTATCACCGGAACCATCAATCAGTTAGGAACCACCAACTTCACCATCTCTTCATCAAATGCCGAGGGGAGCAGCACGGTCACGATCCAAATCGTTACAACAAACTCCACTTACACCTTCACCAATGCAGGCATAACGAATTGGATATGCCCCTCCAACGTATCCTCAATAAAAGTCGAATGCTGGGGAGCAGGGGGTTCCGGAGGAGCTGCAAGTCGCGCAGGATTCACCAGCGGTACTGCAGTTGCTGGAGGAGGAGCGGGGGGGGCTTATGCCAAACTGAACTCCTATGCGGTAACCCCTGGGAATTCCTACTACATCAATGTGGGTTCTGGAGGCGTGAGTTCCACGAACGATGGAGCCACGAATTCTGGTTCAGACTCTTGGATTAACTCAACCAATACACCCTCCACCAATATTCTGGCCAAAGGAGGCGCAGGTGGTCAAACAGCAGCATTGACCGCAAATGCCACGAAATATGGAAAAGGGGGCAGCGGAACGGCATCCGGAAGCATTGGAGACTTCGTAAATGCGGGCGGCAGCGGCGCCACCTGCACCACAACCACCTATGGCGGAGGAGGTGGTGGTAGTGCTGGAGTTGGGGTTAATGGAAACAGTGCCGTCGCGAATACGGGAACTGGTGCCTCGGCTGTCACTGGCGGCGGGAATGGCGGGGGTGTTAATCCATCAACTGGATCCGGATCAGGCCAAACTCCAACAACACCTCCCGGGGGCGGAGGTGGAGGAGCCCGATGTGCCAATACCAGCACCTATTCCGGAGGTAACGGAGCCCCCGGACAGGTGGTGATCACGGTGACGAATCTGATGGCAACCGTAGCTTTGGCAAACCTCACCCAGACCTATGACGGCACACCCAAGACAGTCACGACTTCCTCATCCCCTTCCAATATTCCGATTGCGACGACTTATTCGGGTATCAGTCCCACGATTTACCCGGCATCTTCCAGCGCTCCCACCAATGCAGGCACTTACTTGGTCAACGCCCTCACCACCAACTCCATCTACAATGGCTCGGGAGCCGGCACCTTGACCATTTCTCAACTCACCCCCCTTATCTCACTCTCGGGGAGCTCGAATAACCCCTACAACGGCTCTCCTTGGAGCTTTAATGCCTCCGTTACCCCCGACTGGATGCCATACTCGATCACCTACAACGGCTCCCAGAACGCCCCAAACGCTGCAGGAAATTACTCCGTGGTGGGCACCATCTCTGCGGATACCGTCAACTCCAACTGGAACTCCGTCAGCACCACATCCTCCCTGACGATCTATGATCCAGTCTCCTCATGGCGTCAGTCCACCTACGGCACCAGTAGCAACAGTGGCAATGCCTCAGACACCGCTTCCCCCTACGGGATCGGCCTCAATAATCTTCAAGCCTATACCTTCGGCGTCGATCCAACCCAACCTGTGACGGTTCCCCTGCTCTCCATTTCCAACACGGGAAGCAACGTCCTCACCCTATCCTTCCTGGCCCGTGCCGCGGGACCAGGCCCCGGATACTCAGGCCTCACCCGCTACTACAATCTGGAGGCCACCACCAACCTCACCAATGCCTCTTGGGCCCCCGTCTCTGGTTACTCCAACATCCTTGGATCCAATCAAGTCATTTCCCTCACAACCAACGCTTCCATGGGTCCCAACTGGTTCTACAGACTCAAGGCTTGGTTGCAGTAGGCATGATGATAAAAATCCATCCTGGGGCTATCTCTTCTCTCTATACTGGAACCCAATCGTTAAAAATGGTGCGCGATGGCAGGTTCGAACTGCCGACCCCTACAGTGTCAGTGTAGTGCTCTACCGCTGAGCTAACCGCGCAAAAACTTGAGTCGTTTACGTTATGAAAGAGAGGAGAGTCCGTCAATCGGACTTTTAAGCTTATAACTCACTACTCATTAATCTCGTTGGCGTTCTCGCTGTCGTTGCTCATTGAGTTCGTTTGTCCGGTCATTTTAGCGGCTTTTTTAGCCTTCCTGGCCGTTTTATCTGAAACATCTGCGGAGGCTCCGATGGCCGGATTGCTTTGAGCCGCTTTTCGAGCCTTTTTGGCAGCTTTCTGTTCCGGTGTATGCGCGTGACTTCCTGATCCGTCACCCGGATCGACAATACCGCCTGCCGGATTCAATTGGTCGAGCACTCCTTGAAGTTTCTTCCGTTCATCGATGGCAACCTCGTCTTTTGTATCGGCTGGCACCTTGGTCTCCTCAAATGGGGCATTCTTCATGTCAAACAGCTCGCTGGCCTCATTCAACTTCCACCCCTTATCCCGATCATACCAATGCTTGCCAAGCTCAACGAAGATCCATTCGCGAGGCCATTGCTCGTTCTTACCGAGCAACTGGGGCGCAAACCCCGTGCCATCAACAACAAGACTATCGGGCAATTTGGCTCCCGCAATATCGGCAATCGTGGGGAAGAAATCGGTCAGGTTGATGAGGCTTTTGGAAATACGATCAGCTGGGATTTCTCCAGGCCAGTTGGCGATACAAGGCACCAGAGCTCCACACTCCAGCATCGTGGCTTTATGACCGGAAAGAGGCTTGCCATGAATGGTTGATCGGTCCGCGTAGGGATGGGCCGTTCCATTGTCGCCTGCAAAGAAAATGAGTGTATTATCCCTGATCCCAAGCCTGTCCAACTCAGCAATAAGATTCCCGACCAACTTGTCCATGTAGGCGATGTTGTCACCATAGAGGTCCTTGCTATCGGGAGCACTGTCCGGCGTGGGCAGGATCTGCTCGTGGACATGGGACATGGCATAATAGACATAGAAGGGGCCGTCCTTGTGCCGGTTGACAAAATCGAAAACAAATTTCTGCATCCTGTCGGGGAGGTATTCTTTATCACGGAGGGGAACCTCCCGCCCATTGAGCGTGTAGGTTTCGGCTCCATGCTGGGTGTTCCAGTACTTGCCACTTGCTTGGAAACGAAGGTAATCGTCGAAGCCCCAATCACTGGGTTGCAGAGGAAGTTGATTCCATTTGCCGCACATGGCCGTGGCATATCCCGCCGACTTGAGCACCTTTGGAATCATCGTTTCGTTGGCAGGTTTCAGAAGCTTGCCGCTATCGTTGCCAGTCATACCGGTGTGGTAGGCATACCTCCCGGTCATTAAGAGAGCTCGGGAAGGACCGCAAAGGGGCGATGCGTAGCAGTGCTCGAAAAGTGTTCCTCCCTTGGCAAGGGCATCGATGTGGGGCGTCTTGAACTGATCCGATCCGTAGCAACTCAGGTTGCCGATACCAAGGTCATCAGCGAGGATAAAAATGATGTTCGGCTTCTTGATGGAGACCTGCTTGTCCAGAGACTGATCTGCCCTCAACGTGAATGCCATTATTGGGAATATGAGAAAAGCCAGGAGTGCAGTTGTGCGTCGGTTCATCGTTGTTGGGGGAATCAAGTAGTTAATCGCTATGAACATCCGAAGCGTGCGAAAGTTGCAGGCTTTTCTGAAAACCAGGGCAAATCGCTCCGAATACCAAACTTGGATCAAAGAGCTTATCAAGCGGCCTGCCTGATCATTATTCAGGAAGCCCCAATTTCTTAAGTTTCGGAGCGATCACCGCACGGCAATAAGGCGCCTCCTTATTATTGCTATAGTAGTCCTGATGATAATCCTCAGCCGGGTAAAAGGCTGTGAGAGGTTTTATCTCCGTCACGATGGGGTCGGGAAACAAGGATTGGGCTTTTTTCTTGGAAGCTTCCGCTTGAGCTGTTTCTTCAGGGCTCGATGTCAGGATAATCGATCGATATTGGGTTCCAATATCAGCACCCTGCCTGTTCAATGTGGTCGGATCATGAGCCTTCCAGAAAAGATCCACCAGATAGTTGTAGCTTACCTTACTTGGATCATAAGTGATCTGGATCACTTCGGCGTGGCCGGTCCGTCCCGTGCAGACTTGCTCGTAGGAAGGATTGGGGGTGGTGCCACCAGCGAATCCCGATGTAATCTTGATAATGCCAGGAACGTTTTGAAAGACGGCATCGAGGCACCAAAAGCACCCCCCACCGAAGACAGCTGTGGCAGTTTTTTGAGGCACGGGAGAGGGGGTTGGTTCTGCAGTCACCACTTGAGCGAATACAACCGCAGAAAAAATGGAAAGGAGGAATGAGGATTTCATAGGTGAAATCTCCGCTTTCTTTCGAAAATTGCCAGATGAATCATGGGCCGAGAGATTAGAAATTGTGGGACGCTCTTTCCTGCAATAGATTAACCCTGTTAGGTGCTTGATTGTCATGAACTTCATCGCTTTGAAAATGCTCTTCGGCGATCGGGCTAAGTACATGGGGATCATTGTCGGGCTGACTTTTGCCTCACTCCTGATCACGCAACAGTCGGCGATCTTCGCTGGAATCATGACTAGGACATTCAGTTTCCTCCAGGATGTGGGCCTTCCGGATATCTGGGTCGTCGATCCTCAGGTCAAGTACATCGACGATATCAAGCCGATACAAGACACTCAGGTATTACGCATTCGGAGTGTAGAGGGGGTGCAATGGGCCGTACCACTCTACAAGGGTATGCTTTCCGTCCGACTCCGGGATGGTACTTACCAAAGTTGCACCATCATCGGCCTGGATGATGAGACCCTTATGGGCGGGCCGCTGAGGATGCTGCAAGGCAGTCTTTCTGACTTGAGGCGGAGCGGAGCAGTGATCGTTGACCGGACGGGGTCCGAAGGAAAGTTGGCACATATGCGTTCCGACGGTACTTCAGTGCCCCTGAAAGTAGGTGATCAGATGGAGATCAATGATAATCAGGCAGTGGTTGTAGGCATTGGCGACGTCACACAGACCTTCCAAAATATTCCCGTCATCTACATG
>CAINEX010000034.1 GCA_903847935.1 uncultured Spartobacteria bacterium
CCGGAGATCATACACAAGAGGCTGTTGCCCACCTACGATGTCTTTGACGAGGCACGTTACTTCGAGCCGGGAGTCGTGTCGGTGCCGATCGAGTTCGGCGGAATGAAACTAGGCATCACCATTTGTGAGGATCTTTGGACCCCCGAATACTTGCCGGGGCCCTTGTACCGCGTGGACCCCCCGGCCGAGTTGGTCGCTGCCGGCGCAGAGATCCTGATTAATCTGAGCGCCTCCCCTTTCCAGTATGGGAAGCCGGCGAAAAGAATTCAAGCGTTAATTGCTCAGGCCAAGAGATTTAACGTTCCTATCTATTATTGTAACTCTGTTGGTGGTAATGATCAGCTCGTCTTTGACGGGCACTCCTTGGTGCTCTCTGCCGATGGAAGCGAGGTTCATGAGTTGTCGGGATTCAAAGAGGAAATCGCCGTGATGGAAGCCCCGGGAAACCCTTGCTTTCCTGATCACTGCGATGAGTTGGAGGAGCTTTATCACGCTCTTGTTCTGGGCTTGCGAGACTATTTCCAGAAATGTGGCTTCAAGAGCGCTGTGCTTGGTCTGAGCGGGGGAATTGATTCTGCTCTGACAGCGGTCCTTGCTGTGGAGGCCTTGGGGAAAGCGAACGTCATCGGGGCTGCCATGCCCGGTCCCTACTCCTCAGAGGGGAGCGTTAAAGACGCTGAGATGCTCGCAGAAAACATTGGTATTAAGTGTTTTAACCTGCCTATTACGACAGCTTTTCAAGTGATGAAAGAGGGCCTGCAAGGGGTCTTTGACGGCTGGCCCGAAGATGCCACTGAGGAGAATCTGCAGGCCCGACTCCGAGGCGTTACGTTGATGGCCCTTTCCAACAAGTTCGGCAGCCTTCTTTTGACTACGGGTAATAAGAGTGAGTTGGCTGTCGGCTACTGCACCCTCTATGGCGACATGTGCGGGGGGTTGGCCATCATTTCCGATCTGCCGAAGACATTGGTCTATGATTTGGCTCGCTGGATTAACAGGATGCAAGAGATCATCCCCAAAGCGACCTTGGAGAAGCCTCCGAGTGCCGAACTACGTCCTAACCAGACCGATCAGGATTCGCTACCCCCGTATGATCAACTCGATGCCGTGCTGGCGCTCTATGTTGAGGAGAACCTTCCGATCATTGAAATTGTCCGTCGCGGGCATGACGAGTCTCTGGTGCGCCGCATCACCAGTTTGGTCGATCGTAACGAGTACAAGCGCGAGCAGGCTGCGCCTGGTCTGAAGGTCACAGGACGTGCCTTTGGCATGGGTCGACGACTTCCCATCGCCCAGCGCTTCACCCCCTAGACTTCCCGGTAATGGATGCCAAATCCCTCAAGGCCATCGTGTCTCAGGCCCAAGCTTTTTTTTCTTCAAAAGGGCTGCGCCTTACGAAGCAGCGTGAAGCGCTCGTCACCCTGATCTTCCGTAATGATGATCACTTTCGGCCTGAGGAACTTCTGGCCAAGCTCCGCACAAGTGACGGTTCGGTCTCCAGGGCGACCATCTACCGGACGATTTCCCTGCTGGTAGAGAGCGGGATGTTGCGCGAGATCTCCCTGGGAGGAGGGGAGCGTTTGTACGATCCTAATTTTCTTAAAAGTCCTCACCACAACCACCTCATCTGTGTCGATTGCCGTAAGATCGTGGAGTTCGAGGATCCGAACATCGATATCATGCAGAACTGCATCACGCGGCGGCTCGGTTTTTCCCCGACCCAGAAGGCGATTAGAATTGAGGGAAGCTGCGATATGCTCCGCTTGCTCGGGACCTGTAAAAATTTCAGGGGAGTCAAGGGTGGCAAGGGGATGAAAGGATCGAACGTGCGCCAAAGGAAGGCGACGGTTAGGAATGCCGGGCGGAGTCGGTAGAAAAACACCTGTTTTCCAGAATCATCTAGCGTTCGAGGAGGGTATAATTGATACTGCGTCTCAATCTCGCTCCCTTCCTTGCCTGCCGCGGATTTCGAGACCGTCATGATGATCCCATTATCCTCTCTTAAACCCAGCCAGAGCGCCGTCATCACCCGCCTTCCCGGGGATCAGCAACTGGCGATGCGTTTGCGTGAAATGGGTCTGCTCCTCGGCACCACGGTCACATTTATCCGGAGCGCACCGATGGGAGATCCAATGGAATTCCGGCTTCGTGGTTTCGAGCTGAGCATCCGGAGCGCCGATGCCTCCCAGGTTCTCGGAGAGTTGAGGGAAACCGGGGCCGAAGGGGCCGCCCTGCTTGTGGTGCCGCCCGCACATGTCATCTCCGGGGGAACGACAAAAACGGTCCTTTCGGTCACGCATGGCACTCGCAGCTCTCGGTCCGTTGGTGCCGGTGATGGCGTGCCGGTCATGCTTTCCAAGACCTACGCCGTCGTCGGTAATCCGAACAGCGGCAAGACCACTCTCTTCAATGCCCTGACGGGTCTGCGCCAAAAAGTCGGCAACTACCCCGGGGTCACCGTGGAGAAGAAGTCGGGCCAATTCATCGGCCAGCATGGTGAAAAGATCGAATTGCTAGACCTTCCGGGCAGCTACAGCCTTGGCGCACAGGCACCCGACGAGCGGATCACGCGGGATGTCCTGATGGATCTCCGTCAGGACACGCCGCAACCGGGACGCATCCTTTGCGTGGTTGATGCCTCCCACCTGGAGAGGAATCTCTATTTCATTACCCAAGTTCTGGAACTCGGCCTGCCGACCATCATTGCGCTCAATATGATCGATGTCGCCAAGGCGCAGGGGACGCCGGTACATGCGGGACTGCTCTCCGAGGAGCTTGGAGTGCCGGTCATTCCCATCCAAGCAACGAGGAAAGAGACGCTTCTCCCCCTGAGACTTGCCTTGAGCCGCGCCGAGGTGCCAAGCAGCGACTGGAGGCCAGAGCATACCTCCAGCTGGTTCAAGGCCGTTGATGCGGTGGAGTCTGCGTGGATTAAAAAAGCGCCCCACAGTGAAGGCGGCACCTTTGACCAGTGCAAGATGCGTGATTCCCTCCTACGGATGAAGGCCACGGTTTTGCTCTCCTCCGCAGATTTCGAGACAGGCGCTCTGGCTACCGAACTGGGTGCCGCTCATGTGCTCAGCGTCCTGCTCGCCGAGCGAGTGACACTCGAGCGCGACCTGCCGGAGTGGCGTGAGCATGTGGTTGCGGCTAGGTACGAGGGGATTGAAAAGCTCTGCCACGCCGCCCAGGGCGGGACCCATAATGCCAGTGACAAACTCACCCAGAAGCTCGACGATCTGTTGACTCACCGAATCTGGGGCTGGCTCTTCTTCTTGGGAGCGATGACGCTGATGTTTGTCTCCATCTTTACGATCGCCCAGTATCCGATGGATTGGATCGATCAGGGATTCGACAAGCTGTCGGAATCGGTGCAGGCCGTCATGCCGCCCGGGGATCTCCGCGATTTGTTGACCGACGGGGTTCTGGCCGGAGTCGGAGGAGTCGTCATCTTCCTCCCCCAGATCATGATCCTCTTCTTCTTCATCGGGCTGCTTGAGGATACCGGCTACATGGCACGCGCCGCATTCCTCATGGATCGTGTCATGAGCAAGGTCGGTCTCCACGGGAAGTCCTTTATCCCGCTGCTTAGCTCCTATGCCTGCGCGATACCCGGGATCATGTCGACACGGACGATCGAGAATCCGAAGGACCGCCTCGTCACGATCCTGGTGGCGCCCCTCATGAGCTGCTCGGCCCGTCTTCCGGTCTATGCCCTCATGATCGCCGCCCTTTGGCCCATCGGCACCGGCTCCGTCTTCATCAAGGGTGCACTCATGATGGGTCTCTACCTGCTCGGGACGGTGGCTGCGCTCTTCTTTGCGTGGCTCTTCAAGAAGACCATTCTGAAGGGAGAGACGCCGCTCTTCCTGATGGAGTTGCCCCCGTACCGTCTCCCATCGCTGCATCAGATCGTCTCGCAGATGTTCCAGCGGGCGGGGATCTTCCTGAAGCGTGCCGGCACCGTCATCCTGGGCATCTCGATCATTCTCTGGTTCCTGGCCAGCTTCCCGAAGATTCATGTCCTGGAAGGCGCGCCCGAACCCACCAAGACGGAACAGCTTCAGCAGAGCTTCGCGGGACATATCGGACGCACCATTGAGCCCGCGCTTACGCCTCTCGGCATGGATTGGAAGATCGGCATCGGTCTCATTGCGGCCCAGGCTGCGCGCGAGGTCTTCGTCGGGACCATGTCGGTTGTCTATAATGTCGAGCGTAAGAAGGGAGACGCCCCGGACATGCTGGGGGAGACGCTCCGCAAGCAGCAGCGTCCCGATGGCACGCTCCTCTTCACGCCGCTGACCTGTCTTTCGATCCTACTCTTCTTCGTCTTCTCGATGCAGTGTGTCAGCACGCTGGCCGTGGTTCGTCGCGAGACCAATAGCTACCGTTGGCCCCTCTTCCAGTTCCTCTACATGACGGGTACGGCGTATATGCTTTCTTTTCTGGCGTACCAGGGCGGACGATTGCTTGGATTCCATTAGCATCAAAATGAATTTTCCGACGCGGCATGGAGACGCAGAGAAAAGAAGGATATTAACAAAAAGCTGCTATGCTTGATGTATGACTCCAGAGCTACAGACAGACATTGCTCTAGGCCTTGTCGTTGCGACCGTAGGCTTCTTCTTCACCCGTTGGCTCAGGGCGCGTAAGAAGCCGGGATGCGCGGGTGGGTGCGGTTGTTCCGGAAGGAAGCGTTGAGATAGAAGATTCCGCGTTCGATCTAGGAGTAATCACCGCCGTCATCCCCCCCATCGAAGCCACCGCTATCAAAATCCGAATCATCGTTGTCGGCGATTGTTGATCCTCCGTCGTCCGGCGATCCCTGTGACGGGTCGTTGCCTTGGTCCATGTAGTAATTGTTCACGACCTCGGAAGGTTGATTGCCTCCCATGAAGCCGCCACCAACTCCACCATAGCCACCCCCGTGGCCCATGAGACCCTCGATACCTTGGAAGAGAAGGGCGCCTCCTGCGACGCCAGCCGCGGTGGCCATGGCATTCTGAAGGAATCCCCCGCCTTGTGGTGCGCTCATCTGCTGTGGGATGGTTTGAACTGGTTGAGCCGGTGGGGGTGCAATCGGCCGAGCTGAGGCGGGTTGCGGTGATCCGAAGAGGTTGGCAACTCCGGAGAGAAACCCGCCACCCTGCGACGTTCCGGCGCTGGCGAGTTGCTGCTCCAGTGAGGCAATCTTGGACTGTGCCGCTGAGACGGCCTGTTGGAGGATGATGGTGCTCTGGGCGAGGACGTAGGGCGCATGGGGGTTGGCGGCCATCTTTTGCTGGATGAGTTGCTCCGCCTCGGGGTCACGCTGTTGCGCTGCGGATTGAGCGATCCGATCAAAGAGTTCGTTGATGAGGTTGGATTCTTGTGGATTCATTCCAGAGAAGGAACCCCAAGTGGGCCCTTTTTTCAAGGGGTCCAACGTAAAAATTTCGCCATATGCATGACCTCACCTTGATCCCCCCGCTTTCGCGGTTGCGGGATTTATTCCTCCGCCGTTGAAGGTGCCGCTAAGATTGAGGCCGGCTTTTTCTTGGAAGGAGATTTTTTAGCGGATGCCCTCTTCTTGGGGGCAGTCTTCTTCGTTGGTGATGTTTTAGCGGTCTTTTTCTCGATCACACCGGCAATCGCATCCGTGTTGAGGTTCGGCTTCAGCGGCTTGCCGAAGCGTCCTCGCTTGACGGTTGATCCGTCCCTTCCAGCCTCGCCTTGACCTTTGGGAGCCTTGGGCTCCCTGGGCTCGAACTCAAAGGTGACTTTCTTCCCGTCGAGCTTGAGGTAGGCGGCAAACTTGCGGCCCTTTTTGGACACGAATCCGGCGATCAGGCTCGTTCTGCCTGTCTCGGAGAGCTTGATGATCTCTTCACGCGGAATGGCACGCTGGAGAATGGTCTTGCCCGTGCGGAATTCGCACGACTTTTCAGCTCCGATCGATTGGTCGCAGACGTAGCTGGTCACGCCCTCGCGGATCGTGCCCTTCTTGCAGACAGGACAAGGGGCAATGGCCTCGGAGTTACGAAGGGCCTCCTCAGCGGCGGGATCCCCCTCACGATCACCAAAGACGAACTTCAGCTTGTACTCGGGATCGAATTCCAATTCTGCAGAGAAGGGTTTGCCGAAGCGACTGCGGAAGCCATCCAGCGGACCGACGGTCTTCTTCGTGAGAAGTTGGGTGATCTCGGGTCGCTCGAGCGGGCGTCCGGCCAGGGACTTCCAGAGGCTGAGATCGCAGCTCCTGCATTTGAACTGGCGGACATTCTCCTTGAAGGGGCCCTTGCCGCACTTTGGACAGAGGACATCAAGATCAGGGAAAGCTCCCTCGGAGTCATCGGTAAAACCCTGCGCCTTCGACACGATGTCACGGGTGAAGAGACGGATCTCTTCCATGAACTCGGGACGCTTGAACTCCCCGGCCTCCATCTGCTTGAGCTTGTGTTCCCACTCACCGGTCAGTTCCGGTGAGGTCAGAACGGCCACGCCCATGTGTCGGAGCAGGTTGACCAGCGCCATCCCCTTGCTTGTTGCGCTCAGGTCACGCCCTTCGCGGAGCACGTAGCCGTCGCCAAGGAGTCCCTCGATAATGGCCGCGCGTGTGGCGGGTGTGCCGAGGCCTCGCTGGCTCATCGCTTCACGGAGTTCTTCATCCTCGACGAGTTTGCCGGCACCTTCCATGGCGCTGAGCAGGGTTGATTCGTTGAATCGGGCCGGGGGCCGGGTCTGCGCCTCACGCACCTCGACGGAATCCGTTCGTGCCGGCTCAAGGGCTCCATTGGAACCAGAAGTGACTGGGACCAGAGTCTTGGCATCTTCCTCTCCCTCGGCGAGGGTCTGCTTGCCATAAACGGCCTGCCAACCCGGATCGGTGAGCACCTTTCCCTCGCTCTTGAAGGGTTCCCCCTCCACGCGGGTGATGCGGGTGGTGACATCGAAGCGGGCGGGCGGGTAAAAGACGGCCACGAACCGCTGGGCCACCATCTGAAAGAGCTTCGCCTCGACCTCGTCGAGCCCAGAAGTTGAGGCTCCGGTCGGGATGATGGCGTGGTGGTCGGAGACCTTGGCATTATTGAAGACCTTTCCGGTCTTGATGACCCAATTCTGATCCAAGGCATGCTGGGCATGCTTGCGCAGCTCCTTTTCCTCGAAGGACTTGAGGGATGCTTTTACAGCTGGCAGCGCATCTTCGGGAAGATAACGGGAATCGGTACGCGGGTAGGTGAGCACCTTGTGGTGTTCGTAGAGGCGCTGGGCCAACTGAAGGGTGCGCTTGGCGCTGAATCCGAAGCGCCCGTTGGCCTCGCGCTGGAGGGTGGTCAGATCGTAGAGGAGAGGGGAGGCTTGGGAGGTCGCCTTCTTGGTCTCTTCGATGATCCCGGGCTTGCCGGTGCACTTGGTGCGAATTCCGTCGGCTCTGGCAAGGTCCCAGAGACGCTCGGCTTTCTTATCGTTCGGCTCGTCACCCTCGGCTTTCTTGAAGCTCTCGTCGAACCAGCGACCCGCATAGCTACCAGCCGCGACTGCAAACTCGGCATGGACCTCAAAGTAGGTCTTCGGCACGAAGGCACGGATCTTCTCCTCACGCTCGACCAGGATCGCAAGCGTCGGTGTTTGGACGCGACCCACGGGGGTGAGCTGGAATCCCCCCTGACCCGAGTTCACGGCGGTGAGGGCGCGGGTACTGTTGATCCCGACGAGCCAGTCGCTCTCGGAGCGGCAGACCGCGGCTGCGGCGAGAGGCTGCATGTCGGCATCGTCGCGCAGGTGAGCGAACCCCTCCTTGATCGCCTCCTTGGTCATCGACTGAAGCCAGAGCCGCTTGACCGGCTTTTTGCAGCCGGTGAGCTGGATGATGTTGTGGAAAATCAGCTCTCCCTCACGGCCGGCGTCGCAGGCATTGATGACCGTGGTCACCGAGGGATCCTTCAGGAGCTTCTTGACCACCTTGAAGCGGTCGGCCGATCGCTGAATGGGCTGTAGCTCAAACTCTTCGGGAATGATCGGCAGGGCATCCAGCTTCCAGGAGAGACCCTTCCCGCCCGTCATCTTGTTCGGCAGGCAGAGCTCGACCAGGTGACCCACCGCGGAGGTGATGAGATAGTCGTCAACCTCGAAGAACTCGGCTCGCGCGGCCTTCCCTCCCAGGGCCCTTGCCAGATCAGCGGCAACACTCGGTTTCTCGGCGATGACTAGGGTCTTGGACATGGGAAAATGTTGTGGGCTGAATTCCAGTGGCCGCTTGGGAAGCGGCAGAGTTCAGCGGTAAAATCGTGGATGGTGGGAATGAAGGCGGGGCGTGAACCGATAATGGCATCCCTCCCGAATTGCAATGGGAGAATTTTTCTGGAGCCCCGGATCAGATCAGTTTGACGTAACGGCCGCCCGGTTGGGAACGGACGTGACGGGCAAGTTCGAGGCCGAGCAACTTGGAGGAGACCGTGGCCGGAGGAAGGCCGGATGTTGCAATGATCGCATCGACGGCTGTCGGATCATCACCGATAGCCTCGTAGACAAGCAACTCCTCACCGCTTAGGGTCGAGCGCGGCCTGCTGGTGGAGAGTGCTGGCGGTGAGGCAAAGAGCAACGGGAAGTCGGCGAGGATATCCCCAGCATCGATCACGAGCTTCGCCCCCTGCTGGATCAGTCGGTTGGACCCCAGGGTGCCGGGCAGGTCGATCCGTCCGGGCACGGCATACAGGGAACGGCCCTGCTCGCCCGCCTCCCGAGCGCTGATCAGTGCGCCGCTATGCTGGCCGGCCTCGACCACTAGCAAGCCGAAGCAGCAGCCGCTGATGATGCGGTTGCGTCTGGGGAAGGTCTGTTTCGAGGGAGTGGTTCCCATCGGGAATTCGCTGATCACGGCACCATGACCTGCGGCGATCTTCTCGGCCAAGGGGATGTTCTCTTCCGGGTAGGGATGAGCCAGTCCGCTCCCGAGCACCGCAACGGTGCGTCCGTTGGCCGCTAGCGCCGCCTGATGCGACGCCGTATCGATGCCCCGCGCCATGCCGCTGTAAATGGTGAGTCCGGAATAGGCGAGCTGGTAGCCGAGCTTCTTGGCCGATTCCATCGCGTAGTGGCTGGCCTTCCGCGTTCCCACGATCCCGATCCCGTTACGGTGGTCGCGCTCCTCCAACTTGCCAACGATGTAGAGGGCGATCGGCGGGTCGTGGATTTCCCGGAGGAGTGGCGGATATTCGGGATCGTTCGGAGAGAGGACACGTGCCCCGACTTTCTCCACAAGGGAGAGCTCCCTCTCCAGATCGGCGTGCGCCTGCCAGTTGGTGATCACCGAGGAGACCTCGGGACCAATCCCCTCGACGGAGCGCAAGGCGCTTCCAGTGGCTTCCAGAATGGCAGAGGGGGAACCGAACCGTTCACCCAAGCGTTTCACCCGGACCGGCCCCACCTGTGGTAGCATGTTCAGGATCAGGGAGGCTTCCGTATCGTTCATGGGGAGAGTCCAAACAATCGCCTCCGATGGGAAAATATCAAGGCCCCACCTTACAGGAGGACCTCCTGGAATTATTATCGCCCGAGAAGAGGGTCGCTACTGCAACTCTCTCAGGACGGTGGTGAGGTAGACCGGCTCCGGGTGGGTCTTTCGGTACTTCGTGATCTCCTTGCGCTCGATGACTTGGAAGCCATACCGCTCGAAGAGCTTGGCCCCACGACGGGATTCAAAGGTGACCACCTGACCGTAGACCTGTCTGACCCCTTTGCTCCTGAGGTGGTCGAGATAGCAGTTCATGAGGCGCGTGACCTGGGCAAGTCCCTGCGCCTCGGGGAGCACGTTGAAATGGAAGTGGGCGCAACGGCGCGGAGTGACCGGCACCTC
>CAINEX010000035.1 GCA_903847935.1 uncultured Spartobacteria bacterium
ATGACGGCGCGACCTTGACCGAGAATCCCGGCATCCAGGAGCATCTGGGGAATCTGTGTTGATTTTCCGGAGCCCGTGGGAGCCTCCACGATGAGGCGATTGCCACGGGTCAACTCGGAGATGATTCCCTCCCGAAGCTCCTCAATCGGCAGGTCGGAATGGATGGAAGATGAGGACATGATTTTTTCAGGGTATGGCATTTGGGTATCCACACCTATCCTGAAAATCGCAGGATGTTTTGATCTCTTTTCTACCAAGCGCTCAATGGCGTCACGGAAAGCGGGGCTAATTCCCCGCCCTCTGGAGTGAGGTCAACGACGATCGTTTCCTTATTTTTGAAATCCGAGCGCACCACGAGTTTCGTGACACCCTTATTCACCATCTGTCCCGGAGGGTTTGGACTGGTGGGAAGCGGAACTGCCTCCATGTTTTCAAAACGCGCGTTGGTCGGGGAGATCAGATAAGCGCGCAGGGTTTTGCCTTTCTGTAAAAGCGTTGCGGATTGACCATCCTGCGAGATCTCGATCTTTGCCGGGGTGTGCATGAACCAGAAAATGGTTGCCTCTTTTCCTCCGGAATCAAGTTCATCCTGGATGCGAAGCGATCCGTTATTTGCCAAAAGCATTCCGCGTTTTGCCGAGGTGAGGCTGGGGTAGGCGGCGCTGAGATCGCCAATTGCTAAGCCGGCATCACCCCGGTCCGTGCAGAGCGTCAATGGACAGTTGGCCATGGTTGACTGATCGGGTGCTGGACCCGGGTTCGCGACCAGCGTGTTGTTGCCCTCGGCCCGCAGACGGTAATAGTCCCAACGCTTCTTTCCGAAGTAATCCGGAAGGTTGTAGTTGTCGGCCCCCAGATCCACGGCCCAATGTTGCCCCTCGACATCATAGACAAAGGAACCGATATCGAGATGGCTATGGTTGACCTTGTTGTCTCCTGCCTTAAAACCCACAAAGCCGGCATTGGTGTCACCCCATTTCGTCCGCAGGGTGGCGCAGCCAATCTTGGAAAACTGCTTTACCCGAGACGACGACGAGATCTTGGACTGATCCATGGCCGGTGGTAGCCAGAGTAACCCAATCGCATCAGGATATGATTCTGCTTTCTTCCTCTGGTTTTGCGCGGAAGCGGCGTTCTGAAACTGCATTGCCGCCCAACCCGCCCAAGGAAGTGAGCTGACTTTGTGCTCTCGCTCCCCACAATCGGCAAAGCCAAAATAGTTTCCGCATGGTCCCTCAAGATAGGTTGGAAAATCTGGAGAGAATGTAAAACCAGGGATCTTGGAGAGGCCGAAGTCGGTTCCCAACGATCGATCAAGCGACGAGAGGAATCCTGTTGTGTACTCCATGGCGTATCCGTAATACCCGTACCCCTCCGCCCATCCTCCGTCGGGAGCATAGTGCGATAGGGAGGGCTGGATACATTGAAGGGCGAAACGCAGTGCTTCTCGAGCCTCGTCCGGATGCATGTCGGCAATTGCCAAGGCGCCCATCCCGATCCCGCCATCACAGACCTGTCCCCAGTTGTGACGGGCGCGTAGTTGATGTCCGTTCTTTGATGCGGGATCCTTGTATCCTGCCATGGCCGGATCAAGTCCCCTTTTGATGATCCACTGGCAAATCTGCTCCTTTTGGTCTGGAGTCCAAGCCTCGTTCATCCAGTCCAGACCCACGGCAAAGGCCCGGGTCATTTCAGCGGTATCTAAAAAGTGGGGAGGATTCCAATCGGGGAAGTTGCCGGCGGCCTGCAAAATCCTCCAGGCCCCATCCGGATATTTTTTGTCCCCGGTGAGTTGCCATGCCAGTCCGAGAGCCTGTATCCGGTTCTTCACATCCCTACTGATGCTCAGGAGCCGTTTGCCATCAGGAAGGATATGCATCGGAAGGGGTTTATTAAGGCTGGCATCCGCCTGCCGGATAACTGCTTGCGCCATTTTCGACGCTTGTGGATCGGTCTTGAGGGTTTCCTTGAGTCGCGCGAAATCGTCGACGTTCGCCATGATGCGCGGATGCTGCGTTCTTAACGTGGCCAACGGATCAGCAGGGATCTCGATGGGGGAAGGATCTGTGATTACCGAAACGGCCAGTAATAATGAAGCAATGAGCGGAAGAATCATGAGGGATTTGATTTTGCTTGGTTTTTCAGTTCACGGAGGAAGGGGGCGATGAAACTGGCAACGAGCGTGTAACTGGTGTATCCAGAAATCATGCTGACTGGCAGACATTTTGGCGTCATGGCGCTGATGGCGCTGAAGGCCATTGGCTGCAATGCAGCCCAGTCCATCGACTCTGCACCCCTTCCCATGACGGAGGTGCAGAAGCAGACGGCTGTTTTTCTGGACGAACTGAGCGTACCCTCTCCCGGAGAGGTCTTTTCTGCCCTCAATAAAGCCTGTAGGCCGAACTGGGCCACGCTTGTCACGCCGGCCACGGCAC
>CAINEX010000036.1 GCA_903847935.1 uncultured Spartobacteria bacterium
GAGAGACACCCCCCGACAACAAGCTTCTGTCCTGATTTGGCACCATGCAGGCGGCGGCGGTGAGCCTCAAGGATTGCCCCGATACTTTCCTCCTTTGCCGGATCGATGAATCCGCACGTATTGACTAGGACCACGTCGGCCTCGTCGGTCTCGTTCGTGAGCTCGTACCCGTGACGCTTGGCATCTCCCAGCAGAATCTCGGCATCGACAAGGTTCTTGGCACATCCAAGGCTGATCAGACCGATCTTGCGGGATTTTGTGGCAGTTGGGATGGAAGTGTCTGGTTTCATGGCTGAGAAATGCTTCGTGGTGAATTGTTCGCAACGGCCCATGGCAGGCTACGTACACGAGAGAGTTGACGGATCATCCCCCAAGTTGCGAAGAATGAGGTGATGACCAGAGTATAGAGCACGGCGCGCCCCATGGGGGCAAGAAAGCCGAACAATTGTAACAATAACAGAAAGATAGGCTGTTGGCGTGGAACCTCACGGGATAAGAACCGGCTGTCATGGGGCACAAGCAGCGGCAAGGCTGGCAGGGATTCCCTGATCTCAGCGGGATTCAGTCCAAGGGATCGGGCGTAACTGATAGCCTTGAGCCGGGACGAATGAACACCTCTGACATCATCCCTCTCCAGCAACTCCAAATCGTTGGGATTAAGCCGTGCCCGCTTGGCTACCTCCTCAAGCGTTAGGCCGGCGGTTTCCCTGGCCGAGCGCAGCATCGGGCCGAGCGCAGGGACTGGAGGATGATTGTTCAAAAAACTCATGGGCTCAACGCATGAAACCCTCGTCGTCCAGGCTATCAAGATCAATCATGATCTCCCGGTCTTTGGCTCCGTCTTTGGGTCCGAGAATGCCGCGCTGTTCAAGAATATCGACAACCCGAGCGGCACGCGTGTAACCGAGTCTCAAGCGACGCTGCAGCATCGATGTGGAGGCTTTTTTCTCCTGCCTGATGATCTCCAGGCATTTTTCAATCAATTCCTCCTCCTCATCGGTCACATCCTCCTCGGGCATGATGGCCCCTGAAAGTTTTGCGGAAATCGAGGGCTCGAATAGCGGCTTCCCTTGAGCCGAGAGATTTATAACGACCTTATGGATCTCCTCATCGGTGACCAAAACTCCCTGCGCTCGTGTGAGCTTGGCGCTACCTGGGGGGAGATAGAGCATATCACCCTTGCCAAGCAGACGCTCCGCTCCGTTGGTATCCAAAATGACCCGGCTATCGATACCTGAGGCAACCTGGAAGGCGATACGCGATGGAATATTGGCCTTAATGACACCGGTGACAACACTGGAACGGGGTGTCTGTGTAGCCACAATCATGTGAATGCCGGCGGCACGAGCCTTCTGGGTGATACGGGCGATGGCTCCCTCGACATCAGCAGGAGCCGTTTGCATGAGATCCGCCAACTCATCAACGATCACAACGATGAAGGGCATCTTGTCGGGAATCATAAGGTCATCGTCAGCTTTGCGGGGCAACTCCGACTGAACGGGTGAATCTTCGGGGGAAGCACCTTCGTCCCCCCCCCCACTCCCCTCAGCGGAACCGGCCTCAGATTCTACAGCAACAGGCACGGCAAAAGATTCTTCCTGAGGCGATGCCTTCTCGGCGATGGGCCTATTATTAAAACCTAGGATGTTCTTCACACCCACTTTGGCAAAAATTGCATACCTCTTCTCCATCTCGTCAACTACCCACCGCAAAGCCAGGAGCACTTTCTTGGGGTCGGTAACGACCGGTGTCACGAGATGAGGCAGGTCGTTGTAGACCTGCATCTCCACCACCTTCGGGTCAATCATGATGAACCGCAACGTCTCCGGAGTATGTTTGAAAATCAGGCTCGTGATGATGGAGTTGATACAGACGCTCTTGCCGCTTCCGGTCGCACCCGCAACCAGGAGGTGGGGCATGGCGGCGAGATCGGCAATGATCGCATGCCCGTACACATCCTTGCCAAGAGCAAGGGGAAGCGCTGCCTTTGTGGACTCCCAAGCCTCGCTCTCGAAGAGTTCACGGATACTGACCTTGACCTTGCTTGAATTGGCGATCTCGATACCGACCGTGTCCTTGCCAGGAATGGGAGCAAGTATGTTAATGCGCTCCGCGCGTGTGGCGCGGGCCAGGTTTTTCTCTAGAGCGGAGATGCGTTCCACTCGTACTCCAGTGGCCGGATAGACTTCATAGCGTGTGATGGTCGGACCCTTGGTGATGTCGCCGGGCGAGGCCTCGATGTCAAACTGTGCTAAAGTTTCAAGGATTACCTTTTGCACTCCTTGGAGCACGGCTGGATCCGCGGGCTGGTGACCTTCATCATCATAGGTCTCCAAGAGGTCGAACCCCGGTAACGTGTACTCTTCAAAGCTGCCTCCCGTGAGCCCTCCTTCCGGTGCACCGCCGACTGATGTTTTCCCCCTCTTCGTCATCTTTGATTTCGACTCCATCACTTCGGCAAGAGTTGGCTTGCGTGCTGGTGCAGGCACGCTGGCATCAATGATTTTCGGGGCGGGCAGATCAGGAGGTGT
Source organism: uncultured Spartobacteria bacterium (assembly GCA_903847935.1). GTDB lineage: Bacteria > Verrucomicrobiota > Verrucomicrobiia > Chthoniobacterales > UBA6821 > UBA6821. The sequence goes on from CAINEX010000036.1 coordinate 2,532, forward strand.
CTCTGCCGAGGGAAGTGGTTCCGTGCTTTCATTCGCAGCCTCGGTTACTGGATTGGAACGGCGGCGATTACCACCACGGGCAGATTTCGCTTGGGGCTCGGTGACTGCTGCTGAGCGCAATGGCAGAAGGTTTTTAATGATGGGGCCGAGTAAGCAGAGAAGCTTCCAACCAACAACTGCAGCCCTTTTTGCCGTCGATATCGGGTGAAATCCGGTCACCAGCACAAGGCTTACCAAGGCAAGTGTAGTGAAGATAAAAACCGAGCCGATAGCACCAAGAGCATTCCTTCCAAACACAATATCCAACTGGTGCCCGAACCAGCCTCCAGGGCCTAAGATGTTGAACTTTTGTCTCCAATCTTGAAACACAAGATGTTGGATATCCAACAACGTTGACCAACTCAGAACAAAAACAAAAGCCCAGCC
>CAINEX010000037.1 GCA_903847935.1 uncultured Spartobacteria bacterium
CGCATGATGGCGATGACCTCCCGCTCCACGAGGCCAGTACGCTCCTTGATTTCCTCAAAGCTTGTCCGATCCTCCCAGGCAAGTCGGATCACCAAAGAGATCTGATCAGCATGGATTTTAGCTTTCATCGGGTTTATCGGAAGTTCCCTAGCCCAGAAACGTGCGGAAAGTCAGATTGATCCGGGGCGTGGTGATTTTCTTGGTCTTGGGCATGGTGTGAACCCAGTGATGCTGGGTCTCGCCCCTCATCACGAGCAGGCTGCCGTTTTCAAGAACTACGGAAACGATCTCTTTCGACTCCCGATGCTTTAACTTGAAGACTCGCTCGGCACCAAAGCTCACGGATGCGATCACGGGTTTACGTCCGAGTGTCTTCTCATCATCGCTATGCCATCCCATCCCCTCGGAGCCATCATGGTAGAGATTCAGAAGACAGGAATTGAACTGATAGCCGCACTGCTGTTCGACGCGCTCCTTGATGAGCAATAGGGCCTGGCTCCAGGGTGCGGCAGCCTTGCTCGTTCCAGAGTAGGAATACGAGAAGTCTCCATCCCCATGCCAGGCAACCTTACGGGAAAGGACTCTTTTCTGACCAAAGAGCATCACCTCGTCATGCTGCCAGGGAGTCGTAGCCAGCAACTCCTTGAAAAGATCCCCTGACTCGATGCGATCAAAGAGAGAGGGCGCATACTCTACTAGACCGTCTCTTTGTAGAAGGGAGCGGTCGCGCTCTGTGAAAAGAGATGACTGATCCTGGCTCAAGACCAATTGGGGGGGTGATTCCAGAAACGCGGTTTCCCGACATGACAATGAAGCGAGGTCCCGATGGCATTGCCAAACCATCGGGTCACAAAGAAAAGAAGGCGGGGGATCTGATTCATGGGTGTCGGTCTAAGTTGGAGAGACGCTCCTGCAGCGGCGGGATAGGATGAAACACAGCGGTCTTGGCCTGAGAAAGGGAGATGTCGGTGGCGTTGAGTCGTTCAAGCTTGGACAAGAGATCCCGCGCCTCCGAAGGAGTCGCCACGGATGCCAGGAAGGAATCGGCATGCCTCATCCAGAACCTGTTCAAGGTTGGCCAGACAAAGAGCGCTAGAAAGCACCAGGCAGTCATGACTGCCGCGCCGCACAGCCCTGCCTGCAACGTATTCACGCTAGGCATGAGCGATGCCAACAAAATTCCCAGCAGCGTCCAAACCGCAACAATGACCAGGATTAGAATCCATGCCCCCGATCTGCGGTAATACTCCTCACGAGCGACAAGAAAGGCCGCCTCCCGAGGCGTGAGCCATTGGGCGACCGTCGTGGAGAGGGAAAGGACTCCACGGGGGGTGATGCAGCCATTCACAGTTTCAGAATCATCGTGATCAAACCAGCGAACGGGTCGCAAGGTCATCTGCAGCGCTTTTAATTCGCGCTGGAGTTCATTTTCAAAAGTCTTCTCCGAGGAGCCTGCAATGGAAGAGTGCCCTGCAGGGACTAAGAGAAAAAGGAGCAGAATGAATGCTCCTGCGGCGAGGAGTATCGGCAAATCCCATGACCGCGGGACTTGATGTAACGAAGCGAAGAAAAGGAATCCAGTCCAGAGGCCAGCCAGCGTGAATAGTCGGTTGCGAAACCAATCATGGAGCCACCCAGTTGTGGATTCACTGATACGACCGGCCGCACTCTCCAGTGCGTTTCCCACCAGAAGATCAAACGGGAGGTTCGCCAGAGTCACAACCAGTGCGACAGCCAGCAGAGTCAACGAGATCGCTACAGGTCCGGAGACACCACTCGCCCACCATGACGCACTGAGGGCGAGTCCCCAGATCAGCGCAAGATTGGTGCCGATCGATGTGATGCCCGCCCAAAGGCGAACACGTTGGTAGTTACTCGGATCCACTGGGATAGTTTGTGAAAAAGAGAAGGCCGGGTCAATGACCCGGCCCTTTCCGTGAATTTGGGCTCCGGGGGGAGCTTTTGGGATTATTTTCCCTCGGCGTACCGCGCGATGCGATTCGAGAGGATCAGGAACGTCGGGGCCCAGAGGCCGACGAAGATCCCGAAGAGTTCGCCATGGGTGCGGGTTTCGAAGCTCGCGTCCTTACCGCCGGCATAATACCAGATAGCGATGGATGCGAGGACCGAAGCAAGTCCCAGGACGAAACAGAGGTGACTGAGTTGTTTCATAGACCCTTTCAATGATCCTGCACCCATCAAATGACAAGGTTATTTTCCGCAATAATTCAGCCACTCGGGAACGCTGGCAAAGTTATCTGATGAAATTTCTTCCCATGTCCTACGGATCGGCTAATTTTCCAATTAGTTAATACCCTTAACTAAAAAAACCCACACAACCCATGGCCCTTCCAATTGCCCAGCAAATCGCTGCCCGCTCCTTCCCTCCCTTCAGTCTGGAGCGGCTTCTCAAAACGACTTTCGCCCCCAAAGAGGGCCAACGACTCTGTATTCTGATCGATCTCGAAAATCCCGCCGACATCAAGGATTTCGATTTCCTGAACAACCCGGCTCTAACCATTCAGAAGCATGCGGTGGAGTCGTTCCACAAGCCGCTAAATTCCGAGATCCTGGCCAAGATGGGGCTTCAG
>CAINEX010000038.1 GCA_903847935.1 uncultured Spartobacteria bacterium
GTTCATTGCCACAGATCGTCACCAAACGACTCTCCAAGTTCAAATCCCTCACATCCATTTTGGATCGCAACTCACTCATCTTGAAGTATCAACAAAAACCAATCACCCTCTCAACCGGACACTAGTGAATGCACTTACTGCCTCGATAAGAGTCGATGTTGTTTTTGTGAGAATTTTTAATGAAGGGGGCGACTGGCTGTCTCCCTTGCCATCAGGTTGAATCCAAAACTGACGATCGAAGCAACGACAAGGAGCGCAGCGGGAGCCATACGACTGTGGGTGATTTCGATCAGCGTGGCACAGACAAGGGGTGTGGTGCCGCCCAGTATACCCGCAGCGGCATTGTAGGAAATTCCAAGCCCAGTCGCCCGAAGTGTCCTTGGGAAGATCTCCGCAAGCCAGATGCCGTAAGGTGCCTGCCCTAGAACAACAATTAACATAAAGCCCATCATGGCGACGAGGGCCAGGGTGTTGTTTCCAAGATTTACGATCAAATACAATGGATAAGCTCCTAGGAGCATGCCAACCAATGAGATTAATGATATCGGTTTGCGGCCGAATTTATCGGAAAGAAATCCCGAAAGAGGTGCCATGCAGAGAGCTGCACCAATAGCAGCGGACTGAAGGCCCAAAGCTGTTGTCTCGGAGAAGATTTTGCCACCCACTAGGTAGGAGGACATAAAGATCGCCATTGTATAAAATCCGATCTGAAAAGCCCAGAACCCGAAGACCCCCCTGATGAGAGCCCAAGGATGCTCGAAAAGAACATGCAGAACACTTGAGCGCCTGTGTCTTGTTCCCACATGGTGATCAGGTTTTTCCTCCTGAGGCAGACTCGTGCGGAGGATTGCGATAGACAGTCCTAAGGGAATGGACGCAAGAAAGGGAAGCCGCCAAGCCCACTCAAAAATCTGTTCTTGGGTGAAAATCGAGAAGAGGATGGTACCCACCCCCGAGCCAAGAAGAATGCCTGCTGCTGCTGACGATCCGGCCAAGGTTCCTATCAGTCCTCTCTTCTTCAAGGGAGCATTCTCTACCAGGTACGTGATGGATGTAATGAATTCACCTCCGGTCGAGAGGCCTTGAATGAGTCGAAGGGTTACCAGCAAAATGGGTGCTGCAATCCCAATGGCTACATAGGAGGGAAGGAATCCAACAAGCGCGGTCGCGATTGCCATAAGGGTTGCTGAAGTGAGAAGTGCAATGCGTCTTCCATAATGGTCGGCGATGTGGCCGAAGACGGCACCGCCGCCGAGACGCATGATGTAACCGGCGGCAAAGACGCCGAATACTGAGATGATGGAAACCAAGTGGTTGCTCTGCGGGAAGAAGAGCTTCCCGAGCACCGGCGCCATTACCCCGTAGAGAGCGAAGTCATACCACTCCATCATGTTGCCGGCCATTCCGGCGATGACGGCGATCGGTTTGAGGGGTGCTGGTGCTGGTCGAGTCATACCCGAGTTTCTTTCATCATTTTGTTTGGTCTATAAAAAAGAACACAAAATCCGGAACAGATTTCAGAATTTTGCCATGAGTTCCGCTCCGATGACCCAGTCATTGCCTACAGTGCCGTTTCCGAAGGGATTGATGATATACTGGGCGTCGGGGCGGAATTGCAGCCACTTATTCACCTGAATGTTATAAAACGCTTCCAGAACCTGAGTGCTGGTGAAATTCGGAATCGGCTTGTATCCGGCAGCGGCGTAGGAACCGGGACCATTCAACACATTGTTCACGTAGGAGTTGTAGGTCGAACTGTAGAATCCGCATCCTAGTGCGATGCCAACTGTGTCATTCGGACGAGAACTTATGGGGCCATGATAGGTGAATGATGTCTGGAAGTAGTAAGGAATAGTGCTCTGGTACTCAGGACTCAGAACAAACGAGCTTGAAAAATAGAGGCCCCGTGAAGAATCCGCGTTTGATGTTACGGGCTTCGCGGAGTTCTTACCCCACGAATCCGAAGCCGTTAGTTTTGTGTGAACAGCGGTCAATCGCTGGTCAGCTTGAAAGTAGAGATCCCAGACAACATTGCATTGATTCAATGCGTAGTTATGACCGCCAATGTTTTGATAGGGGCCCGATAGCTTGGTGTAGTTTTGGCCATACAGAATCACGCCCATGGAATATTTCCCGTTTAATTCGTTGGGACCTAATTTTGGCGTCCAGCCGATTTCATTCACATTATAAAGACCGGTATATCCTCCTTTATACGAAGAGGTTCCCTGAAAGTTAAACCCGTGGTTATTATATGCTGTCGCGGTTCCAGTCCTACTTCCCGGTTGGGGAGAACCGTTGGGATTCACCGTCGTGTAGGTGTATTGTCCCGACTTAAGTTGGCCGACATATTGAGGGGCCACGGGCGTGTAGGGATAGACGTTGACTGGAGTGGTGACGTAAGTCTGGGTGCCATTGAATCCAGCCTGCGCTCCAGTGAGTGCTGACAGCACATAGGTAGTAGACGTGGGTTTCACACGAAGTTCTCCGCCCCATGCCGCATAGGCACTGCTCCAGGGAATGGGAGCGACGGTATTGTAGAGGGGGGCTCCGGTGGGGCTATAATTGTAAATTGCGCCTTGGCCGGGGTAAAAAGCAGAGATTCCCCTGTTGTCTGAAAGGGCGTTGTTTTCAAAAAAACAGTCTTCTGGTTGTCTGAAAAAGTCCTCAAACGGATTAATCCAACCGGCCTTGATCCTGAAGTTGGGATCCCCGCTTTGATCCGAGGACCATTGGAGAAATTGGGTCAAGACGCGCATGCCTAATCCCGTATTGTCCTTTGAGGGTGAAAACATATAGCCCGCGCCCGCGGCTGCATTCGCTACCCAGGCCGTGTTTTGGCTGCCATCGACGGCTCGGTAACGCCAGTTGGACTCAGCTATCAGGCCATCAAGACCAAGTTTCTTATCAAAGTCGTAATCGGCGGTTAATTTTTCTTCATTGATCCAGTTGACTTTCTGCACGTTCGGCACGCCACCGGTAAGCTGTCCGATGCAGATCTCACGGACGGTCCCTCGTATGGTAAAACCGTCGTTTTGCAGCGGAGAAGCAAGCCCTATGCAGTCTGCTGAAAGGGAGTCTCCATCCCACCACGAGTGGATAGCTTTCAGGGTGGAAGTGATCCATGAGGATTCCGGTGCGCTTAAGGAATTCTCTGCCATGCAGGGGCCAGTCATACCCAGCGTCAGAACGGCGACAATACCCGTCAAGATAGGGGTACCACGGAAGTGACTGTGAGTAGAAATACCACCAATCGACTTCCTCTTTATGAAGAGGATTCCGACCATTATTTAATAAGATGGTGAATAGTGACAACATGGCCGATATCCATGGTCTAGTAAAAAGTTGCCGGAAGCCTTTGTGAATGAGGTCTCTCATGGTTGACTGGGTTTCTTCATTTCATAATATTGAGATGATGGATTGGACCGTATCATCCCCTAGAAAAGGAGAGGCTTTCGATATGGAGCTCAGGAGTCTTGCAAGGTACAAAGTCCTCTCTAGTCAGGCTGATGGAGTCGCTGATTGTGGTTACACCTATCAGTAATCGGTCAATCCACGCCCGCTTTCATGCACGACGAAATTCTCATTTCCATCGCGCTCCTGGCCTCAGCCTATGTTCAGGGCCTGAGTGGTGTTGGCTTCTCCCTGATCGCGGCACCCGCCATCGCCCAGGCCATTCCGGGTGCGGGGGCCATCGGCCTCGTCAACCTTCTCGCCCTCAGTCAGAACCTCTTCATGCTCTGGCGGGAAAACGGCCTCATTCAATGGGTTGTGGTGCGACGACTGCTCGCGGGATTGGTTGTCGGTGTCGCGGTTGGCCTCCTCCTCTCCCATGTTATGCCAAACAAATGGCGCCCATTGGTGGTGGCCGTTTCCTCACTTGCCTCTCTCGTTGCTCTTTTGCTGTGGAAGCCCAAAGGAAGGCGCGGAGCCGCTACCTTTTCCGCGCTCTGGAGTGGGACCGTTAATTCCTATGCCGGTGTCGGTGGGCCACCTCTTGCCGCTTATCTTGTACACATTGATCTGGAGCAGGGTGACTACATAAGAACCCAACAGTTCTGCTTTGCCTTCCTGAACATTGCGAGCATTCCTTTTCTGGGCCTTCCTTCCATCACGATTCCATGGTTGATTGGTGCCGTTGCCGTCATCGTTACTGGAACAATTCTCGGTCGCTGGACACGCCGGTTCTTCAGTCACTCACGGGCACATCAGATCACCATCGTCGTGATCGCGCTCGTCGCCTTGGCTGCCCTAACCCGCTCCCTGATTGATCTCCGTGGCTAGGCGGCCTGATTCCTACGCGCGCGCTCAAGCAGTATCCTGTCCCTCGGACGATCCCGGCGTTCAAGCCTGGTCAGTAGGAGTTGTGCGGCCTCGTTTCCCCGACCGGCCCGGCACAGTGAGGAGATCGCAGTGTCGAGAACGACCTCACGCTGCACATAGCTACCTCCGATAGGAACGAGATGAGGCCAGATCGCAAGCATGCCGTCGGCTGCATTGTTGAAATCTCCTCGGACATAGGCCAAGAGGGCATCCACAAATCCGGTCATCGTTTTACGCATTTGGTCCGAGCCAATCTTGCCGCAACGGCGACGTAGTTTGCGTAATCCCTCCTTGTCATTCACGAGTGCCAGCCCAAGTCCGCAGTGAAACTCGATGAAAGGGGTAGGAGGGTTATGAAGTGCATTGCCTGCCGCAGCCAGGATGGCGTGAGGATCCGCCTCGGGGAAATCAATCTCCTCGAGGTGGCAGCGAAACACGAGTGAGGCCGTATCAATCAAGGCACGGGCACCGGTCACGACGGATGGGGACAGTTCTCGTGAAAAGCGGCGGATCACGGCACTTGTGTCATCGAGGGCGAGTTCATAGAGCGCGGCATGCCAAGAATAATGGCATCGATGGCTCGAGTCTTGCCCAGCTTCAGCGATCCAAGGATCAAGCCAGCCGAGGCCCTGCTCATGGCGTCCAGTTTCCAGGTAAACATGTGCCGCTGCATGGGCTGCATTCCCTCCACGTGGCTCTATCGAGAGGGAGCGTTCTGCGAGTTCTAGGGCTTCATCCATTCGGTTTTGGTCTTGTCGTGCGAAGGCGAGGAGTCCGTTGTACCACCAGTCGTTTTCAAAATGGGAAGCCATCTCATCGAGTGCCTGCCATGCTTCTCCTGGAACCTTGTAGGCGCCTGAGAAGGCGATCGTTGGAATCGAGATGCTGACACCCAGTACATCCCGTGGATGATCCCGCAGATAATCGAGTAGGTAGTCGTAATCCCCTGCCACCCGGTGCGCATAGGCATCGATGAATTGACGCTCCCGTTTGGTCGACCTTGGAGCGAGGGCTTGGGCCCGTTTGAGATATGCTTGAGTGCTTTCATCACCTCCAAACTCGTGGCTGAGTATGGCGAGCGCCAGATGCCCCATGGCGAAGTCGGGATCCAGTGCTACTCCGGCAAGAAGTGGTTGGTGTGCGTCCGATTCCGTCCGGAGAATGCGTCCGAGGGCATCATTGTATAGGTCTGCTACTTCACTCGAGGTGCTCAGCGGAAGGCCGTAAAGATCCTCTGGCAGGGATGAGTTTTTCAGTGCCATGCAGAGGGGCTTTAAGAGAAGGGGTAGATGTGTTTCAGAAGAGCGCTGACCATGTGCTTATGCAACTCTACCCTTTCGTGGACGGGATGCTTTTTTGCCGGCGTTTCAATGGTGCAGTTTTCAATGTGCCGGTGTCTCAGTTGATGTTCCAAGGTTCCGCGGCATGGCAGATGCCCCTGGGTGATAACTCCCTCGTCGGCACGGTCTCCAATCGCA
>CAINEX010000039.1 GCA_903847935.1 uncultured Spartobacteria bacterium
CAGGAAGAGCGCAGCATCTCCGTCTCCGGTCGGCCTACGGCCTCCCTACGCCGGAGATGGACAACCAAACAACAACCCACTAGAAACCAAAACAACCCTTAAAGACTAACTCTCATGTGGTCCAACTTCCAGAGTCCCGTCACGATTATTTGCGGACTTGGAAAATCTATACAACAACAATCAACGAAACACCCTCAATTGACAATAACTTTTTTTGAAAAAAACTGATGAAAATATAATTTAGTTACTTAAATTTAAAAATAATTCATATTCTGCATTTAATATAACCGCAAGTTGCTAGTTGACAGTTTTTACAATATTTAAACGAATTTGAATGAGGGGGTTTTACTTATTTTCATGCCCCATGGCATTAAAAACTATATAATTGCTCCCGAATTATAATTGTGGAACGTGTAGAAAACTGATTGTTATTTGAAGTTTTATGCCCTGAAAACAATTGTGCTTGTAAATTACAAGCTGGCAAACCCCGCAATGTGTTGCAAAAAATGATTCATGCATCTTCTTGTTCTGATAACAATTTTCGTCTCCCTTGCATTTCTAGAAATCTTTATTGGAGGAGCAAGACTTCTCTACGCCATTCCAGGCATTCTCTTGGTGGGCTTAGCCGCAATCTTATCAATCTTGCGCTTGAAAAATTCGGGCGGACGCACCGACTTACCCGCTTTATTATCGGCAGGCGCATTCGCGCTCTACATTTTGGTGCGCAATAGATTTTCTGAAGTGGAGTACATTGCTCGACTTCAGTTTTTCATCATGGCCGGGTGCCTGATGGCCTATTTGTTAGTAGCGCTTGTCATAACCGATCCACGGGAGCGAAAGTTACTCTTTTACTTTCTGATCTTTCTGGCATTAGCTCAGCTTGTACCTGCCTTAATCCAGTTTTCTGAGGGCAACGAATGGATGCCTCTTTCTTGGGCTCAACGCAGAGTCGGAGCACAGGGATGGCGTGCTAGTGGTTTTTTTATCTCTCCAAATAATTTCGCTGGCTACATGGAGATTATATCCATAATGGCGACAAGTTTTGTGATCTGGGGGCGCGGGGGTTGGGTGATTCGTATGCTGACTGCTTACACAGCAGTTGCCGCTGTAGCAGGAGTCGCCATTTCCGGTAGTCGCGGTGGCTACCTCAGCCTTACAATGGGGCTTTGCATTCTCTCCCTACTGAGTTTCCTCGCATGGACACGGATGCACGAGAGAAATACAAAAGTTGCTCTCGCAGTTTCAGCAAGCTTTGTATTCATGGTTTTTCTGATCATCTGGTGGTCACTTCAAAGCGGCTTGGTTATCGAGAGGGTTGCACAAATTAATGATCCACAGAACATGCGATTATTTTTGTGGGCTGCAGCACTGAAGCAGTTCGGGATCTCGCCCTTATGTGGGACTGGCGGTTTCTCCTACCTTTATTACGGAAGGCTCTTCAGGGATCCTCTTGTTCAGAATGATCCTATTCACGTTCATAACGACTACCTACAACTTCTAGCCGACTATGGAATTACAGGTGTTGCCCTCTTTCTAATTTTCCTTGTCCTTAATCTTCGAGCAGGAATCCGCTCTTTCAGACTTCTAGCCGGAAGATTTTCCAAGGCCGGCTGGGTTCCAGGAGATCGCTTGCCACTCGTGATCGGATCTCTCTCGGCCGTTGCGGCTTACATGGTTCATTCGGTAGTTGATTTCAACATGCAACTCCCCCTGAATGCACTTATGATGGCTGTGGTCTTCGGTGTACTCGCTAACCCAGGAGGCAAGCCATCCTCCTCCAAACAGGACAGCAATGCTCTAGTTAGCTCCATTTTTAAATGGTTGCTTCCAGTAATAGGACTTTCGGTCATCGCCTACGGGGCACCGATGATTCAAGGGGAATATCTTGCAGAAAAATCACGTGTAGCGCTGAGGGATGGTCACACCAAAAAGTCGCTTGAGATTGCACGCGAGGGTCTTGGAAAATACAATGACAATCCTGAACTCTGCTTCGATGCTGGCGAGGCCGCCTTAAGACTCTCTGATCAGGAGAAAAAAAACACCCAAGCTTTGTGCAATGAATCGGTTAAATACTTTACCGCAGGATTAAAGATCTTCCCATATGATTCACGCCTCGCGCTGAAATTGGCTCAAGCACAAGCTGCTTCGGGCAACTATTTTCACGCATTAGCGGCTGTCAGCTACGCGGAAAAGTTGGATCCCAACTCATCATTTGTTCCCGCTTACCGAGGAGTGGTGGAATATTCCTTCGGTTATTCAGAAAACGCCATGGTGTCCTTCAATCATGCCATTGAATTGGGGGGAGAAGGAGCTCAAATCGCGCGGAGTGGAATGGAGATGGCTCAGAAAGCACTTGAAATGGAGGCCCCTGCAAGAGAACTCCCTGATGACCAACCTTTACCCACTGATTATCCGAAAAGGACTGAACCCGAATGCCAATCGCCAATACAATCACCTCACGATCACGAAAAAAACTCCATCTCGAGTCAAACTTCGAACGATTTGTTGAATGCGCTGCCTACCATCCCCTCTCCCAAACAATAAGATGGATAAGTGCAGAAACGAATACGTAAACGTCAAGCTTCTCGTATAAACTAGTTCGGTCAAGCTGCCTCGACATCGATACCCATCACTTCCCCTCTGGAGGTCTTGACCCGGACAAGCGCAGGACGGCAACAAACAGCACAATCCTCTATCAACTCAACGGTTCCATCCACGGCGGTCTCGATCTGAATGGCAAATTCCTCACCGCACTGGGGACATTGAATCATTACCTCCTCAAGCCAATCCATGGTGAAGTGGCTTGTAGAAAACTTGGGTTAAAAACTTGAGACCAGACTGCATCGCACCTTAGGAAGCCGACCCACTACTCTGCAATAACAATCCTGCGGGCATCGCTCCAGAGCGACTCCAGTGCATACACGTCGCGCTTTTCTGTATGAAAAACATGAACGATCACGCTGCCGTAGTCGATGATCACCCACTGACTTCCGGGAAAACCATCCTCGGCGATGGGCCTTTGTCCGGTGACATCCCTTACTCTTCCACGAATGGAGGAGGCGATCGCCTTAAGTTGAGGATCGGACGACCCCGAGACGATTACAAAAAAGTCCGTGAAGCTCGATATGCCGCGCATATCGAGAATCACAATGTTCTCGGCCTTCTTATCCAGAGCACCGTCAGCACAAAGTCGCGCGAGAGACTCTTCGGGATCAACAACTTCAACGGCTTTTGCCGCTGTCTTCAGTTTAGGCTTTGGCATTAGTAATCGGGAAATGGTAAAGACCTCTGTTCATAATGTACTTGTATACCCCCTCGGAAACCATATAGCGAATGGAAAGCCCGCTCTTCACACGCTGCCTGATTTCCGTCGAAGAGAGATCGATACGGCGCTGAACGATGGGAAACGTCAACTTCTCAGCACCGGCCAGACTGCTCCTGTCCAAGACGGCGAAATCCACCAGGTTCTTCAGCTCATCGATTCCATGCCATTTGTCCAAGTCCTTGAGGTTGTCCATGCCGATTAGGTAGAGAAAGCGCACGCCGGGATGTTCCGCGAGCAGGGAGCGCGCGGTGTCAATGGTGTACGATGGACCGGCCCGACGGAGTTCCCTTTCATCCACTGAGAAAAGAGCTTCGTCCTTGATGGAGAGACGGATCATTTCAAGCCGTTCTTCCGGACTGGCTAATGGAGGAGTTGAAGTCTTGAAGGGAGAGAATCCATTCGGGATAAAAATCACCCGATCGAGGGAGAGAGACTCAAGAGCAGCTTCTGCAAGGATGAGATGCCCGAGATGGATCGGATCAAAGGAGCCACCAAAAATGCCTACCCTTTCCACATGTCCCGGAGGACGTTGACGCACCGAGTCGGTCGAATCCTTACAGTTGCAGTGGATCACTGGTAGAGAAGGAAGGGCGTGCGATCGCGGCGGAAAGACTCAATGTTTGAGTTCCAGGAAGCAATGATCCGTTCAGGTCCGAGTTTTACGAGATCGTGGCGGATTGAATCGCTACCATAGACTTTGTTGAACAGATTGATCTTGCTCTTGCTGGCTTGTGAGAAAATAAGCCCGTGAGATTCCCTATCGCACTCGGCAAGCGTGTAGAGTGAGCATGCGGCTAAGTTCCCCCCACCAACTGGGTTAACATGGAACATAACGCCTGGTCCTGAGGCCGTTGAGGCCGTGGTTACATTGATTCCCGGGCACTTGGATTGCAGATAAGAAGCCATCCGGGGTTTCATCCAATGCGCACCGAGAACCTGAAAGGCCCTGGGGGAAAAGAGAGCCTGATCGAGACCACCTGCAAGTTCTCCGACCACACCGCTGATCACGTAGTAACAAGGAGAGAGTTCGTTCGGAATATTGGGGGATGGGGGGACCCAGTGAAGGCCTGTCATCGGCCAGGTCATCGACCTGTTCCATTCCCTCATTTTGACAACTCGCAGGTCCGCTTTCGGCCCCATCCATCCCTTTGTATTAGCCATCAAGGCAAGTTCCCCAACCGTTAGGCCATGGACGTAAGGAATGGGAAACTGCCCAACAAAAGAGATCCACTTCGCTTGGATGCCCTGCCCCTCGACCCGGTTACCGCCTAGAGGATTGGGGCGATCCAGAACCACAAATTGTTTCCCCTGCTCTGCACACGCCTCCAGACACTTGCCCATGGTGCTGATGTAAGTGTAACTGCGGCAGCCTATATCCTGCATGTCATAAACGAGGACATCGATTCCCTCGAGCATTTTGGGAGTCGGTTTGCGGGTGTCTCCGTAAAGGGAGTAGGCTTGCAACCCAGTAAGACGATCCCTGCGCGAACGCACCTCCACTCCAGCTTTTTCAGTACCGTCAAGACCATGTTCAGGGGTGTATAGAGCCACAAGATTCACATGCTTCTTGAGAATCATCCGAGTCTTCTCTCCGGCAGAATTGACACCGGTTTGATTGGTCACGAGTCCGACCCGCTTTCCTCTGAGAAGGTCAAAGTTGTTTTTCTGGAGGACATCAATGCCCAACTCAACGGCCTGAGCACGGGAGATCAGTAGGACGGCCAAGATACTGAGAAGGACAGGGATACGGCGCATAGTAAGAATGATTTCGTCAGTTCGGAAGGAATCTGGTTTCCTTGACGCTATGAAATGCTCTCCTGTCGGTCAACTTCTGCTCCTAGGCGTCCCAGGGTACGAGGTCGATGATGACTTCGCTGACTTCATACGGCGAATTCAACCCGGTGGATTCATTCTCTTTGGTAGGAATATAGAATCCCCAAGTCAGTTACGCCGCCTCACCGACAGACTGAGGGAACTCAGTGAGATAGAACCAATCATCACGATTGATCAGGAGGGGGGACGCGTCTCCAGGCTGAAACTGCTGGGTAATGAACCACCAAATGCCCGGCAACTTAGGGATAAGGGAGATCCTTCACTGATAGCGCGTCACGGGGAATTAACCGGAAAACTACTGAAACTTTTCGGCTTCAATCTCGACCTCTGTCCGGTGCTTGATATCGCCTTTGATGATGAAGCCGACAATTCCCTGCGAGGAAGATGCTACGGCACCACCGCAGATCAAGTAATCGGGTTATCCGGAGTCTTTAATAAAGCACTTCAGACAACCGGGGTTCTCTCATGCGGCAAACACTTTCCCGGGTATTCCTCCGCTTTGAGCGATCCCCACCATGAACTTTCGGCGCTACCTCGTTCAAGGTCAGAGCTGGAGGAACACGAACTCAAGGTCTTTCGCCATTTCGCTCATGGCGACCAGACCGTGGACAGCATGATGATCGGCCACATCGCTTTTGCCGAACTTGATCCTTCAGGATTACCAGCATCCTTATCACCTGAAGTCACCACAAAACTACTGAGGGATGAAATGGGATTCCGTGGACTGGTCATGACCGATGATCTCGATATGGGAGCGATCCTGAATAACCATGGCTTTGACGAGATGATCAGGTTGGGACTTGCCGCTGGCAACGACCTGCTGATGATCTGCCATCGCACCGAACTTGCAGAACAGGCGGCCAAGGTTTTGAAAACCTGTCCCGTTGAAGAGATTCAGAGGGCTCTGGAGTTTATCAAGGCCTTTAAAGCACGTCTTGTCGCACCCTCACCTTTTTCCGAGGAGGCCTTTAGGGAACTTGACCGAGGTGTCTGGGATCTTCGAGTTGCAACGCTCGGGGCGGAAGGTGCCGCTTCACGCAGTCCAGAGGATGGAAAACGCTCTCCTGTTGAGATTTACTAACCGGAAGTACGACCCTTCAACCGATCGGAGCAGAACTGGAGAGTGATCAGAGACCGTTACCAAGGTGGCATCCCAAGAGTTGGACATCCGCATTTTCGATCACATCAGGCTTCGTGATCTTCCCGAAACTGGAATTCAGAATACGCACATTCTTGATTGTGGCACCTGGATATCCCCTAACGTTTAGTATCCTAGGGGCATTCTCCACGGAGATATGATCCATCACGACATTGCAAATGAAGGGGTTGTGCGCACCATTCGGCCCCTCCTCGTAGAGTAGATCGATCTGAAGGACTGAATCCTTCACCACCCCAACCTTGATATTGCGCATAAAGATGTTTTCAAGAATGCCTCCCCTCATCGCGTTTGATTTGATTCTCAGCGCACACGTCAGATCGGGACTACTCATCTGACAATTCTCAATGAATACATTTCTGCACCCACCCGAAACCTCGCTCCCGATTGTCGTCCCACCGTGACCATCCCGCATGATGCAATCGCG
>CAINEX010000040.1 GCA_903847935.1 uncultured Spartobacteria bacterium
ATCCTGTGACTCAGGTTTGGCAGCCTTTCTGGCATTCGTGGCTGCAACTGCGGCGGCGGCCGTCTCAATCTTGTCAGTCACCGCAGCCGGTCCCTCTTGCCCATCCAGGGCATTCCATGTGTGAGGAATCGTGATTTTCTCCCATGTTGCCGATGACACGGCGATATCGGCATCACCTTTGAGAAAGAGCCAGTCGGATTTCAGCGGGATGACGTCGCGGTTGGCGAGAGCCGTACCGATCTGGGAGAGGTTGATGGCAGCGGCAGAGGCAAGGAGTAACAAATGTGAACGAAACAGCATCATAGGGGGAGGAAGGCTGGGGGTAAGGAGCGGGAAAAACTATACGCTTTTGTTTTCACGGATTCAAGCCTCATTTCCCCATCGACAACCTCTCTTCAGTTTTAAAAAAACTCGCGGGGCGTCATGCGGGGGTTCATTCTTTCCCGATGCTCGACATCACGATCCTAGCCAGTGGTAGTAGCGGAAACGCAGCGCTGGTGAGGACGGAAACGGCCTCCTTCCTTGTGGATGCCGGGCTGAGCACCAAGGAACTCACCCTTCGATTACACTCGTGTGGAGTCGAACCGAGGGATCTCTGCGGGATTCTCGTCACCCACGAGCATGGCGACCATACCAAGGGACTTGCCCAGTGGTCGAAGAGGCACGAAACACCGATCTTTTGCAACCGGCAGACAGCGCTCGTGCTGAGGGAGAAGGTTGTTGATTTCCAGGGGTGGAAAATCTTTGCATCCGGATCGGAATTTGAATTGGAAGGGGTGACTATTCGCTCTTTCCCAGTACCGCATGATGCGGTGGAACCGGTAGGTTTTGTGATCCGGGAGCGGAGCCATTCTTTTGGCTTCCTCACCGACCTTGGCCATAGCACGAACCTCGTTACAGAGTCTCTGCGTGGGGTTGATGCCCTGCTGATCGAGGCCAACTACGACGAGATCCTCCTGCAAAACGATACCAAACGCCCCTGGTCCATCAAGCAGCGCATCCAGTCACGCCATGGGCACCTCTCCAACACCGATGCAGCGAAGACGGTCTCGCAAATCATTCACGATGGACTCAGCCATCTTCTACTTGGTCACCTCAGCAGGGACTGCAATAGCGAAGAACTTGCCCTCGCAGCCATGAGTGGGATTCTTAAGAGCAGGTCGACAAGACTCTCCTGCGCCATGCAGGAATCAAACAGCCCGAGCATCCGATTGGGCTGAATCGTAATCTCAGGATCCCAAACTGAAGCCCGCCAGCTTCATCACCCCCGCAATCAGAGGACTTAACATGATGGAGAGGGCCACCAGCACAAAGAGCCCCAGAAAAGAGAACAACAGGGAGGCTAGAAGAACCTTCCAGACACCGATCGACTGAGCCTGCTGAATCGCAACGACGCTGACATAGGAATACCAACCGAGATAAATAAGAGTCGCCATCGAAAGGAGAAGAATGCCCGCGGCCCCGATACCGGGAATTAAATCCAAGACGATTGCTACCGCATTAAAACTCCCACAGAGGTAACAGATGGCCCGAAAGGTTGTCTCAAAAGGCCTGTTTGCGCCTCCAACCATTCGAAGCGAAAGATGGAGGATGCCTGCCCCAAGGAAATTAGCCGCCACTGCAAAGGCAGGCCAGAGCAGGATATTACCCAGGAGCATGTACTCGATGAACTTTTTGCTGATCGATGGCATCGAGAAGATGAAGTTTGGAGAGAGTTCCTGAAAGGCATGCAACTGCACCTGAAGGAGTTGAATTTTTGACTCGAACTCCTGGCTGCTCATCATCATGAGCCCAGCCAGCGAAAGGAGTCCGAAGAGGGTGTGAAGAGTCGTGTTGAGAAGTATGGTGTAGAGCAGCGGACTCATTAGTCCTCCCGTGTGCTTCAGGGAGGAAAATGTTGCCGTCGGGCGGAACAACACGGCTTTCAGGGTGTGGAGGATAGCAGGAACAAAGCCAATTGATCCCCGATCTTCCCACGCGGGCTCGGAGCCCTCTTCCTGAATACGAGGGAGGCTCCTCGAGGACTGCTCGCCGTCGGCGGGAAGAAGCGAAGGCGGGGGAATCTCCATCTCCCATTGCGGAGCCATTTCTCCAAGAGGCCTCCATTCGGACATCCCCTCACGCCACGCCAAATCACCCGCCTTGAATCGTCCGCTCAAGATGCCCTGACGGACATCTTCCTGAAAGAAGGCCCCCAAAGATTCATGATTTTGAGCGATGTGAATTTTCGACATCTCCTTAATCTATCTGATGATGACAAAGATAAGAAGTAGGAACCCTTGTCCCTCGGAGGCTTCTTTTACCGATTATTACCCCGTCGCGACATCGCTAGGTAGAGCAGATTGCCCAGACCGGAAATAAAGGAGGCGACATAGGTCAGGGCAGCGGCATTGAGTACGGCGGTGACCCCAGCCACCTCGCTTCCCGGTTGGATGAACCCCATCTGCAGCAGGAGTGCCTTGGCTCGATGGGAGGCGTCGAACTCCACCGGCAGCGTGACAAGCTGAAATGCCATGAGCAGGGCGTAACAGGCGATGCCAAGCGTGATCAGACCGGACATGTGAAAAAAGAACCCACCGATGATCACGAAGGGGAGGATCTGCGAAGCGAATTGTGTTGCAGGGACGATCCGCATCCTAAGATTCAGAGGAACATAGTTTTTCTGATGTTGGAGGGCATGACCGCATTCGTGAGCTGCCACTCCCAGAGCGGCAATCGAACGCCCATGGTACATTGTGCTGGTGAGGCAAAGTTTTTTACCAGAGGGGTCGTAATGGTCGCCCATCGTCCCGTTCCACTCCTCGATCGTCACATCACGGATCCCAGCACCCGTCAAAAGAGCCTTGGCCACTTCTGATCCCGAGAGCATGGAACTGGCGGGAATCGCGCCGAAGGTCTTCAACGCCGAGAAGACAAGGAACTGAGCACAACATCCGAAAGCAAGGGGAACTCCGATCAGGAGCAGATAGATTTTAAGCGACATGGCGTTGGGCCCCTAACTCAGGCAATGCCTTTCTCAGTTGTACTATAATGTCGTTGCCTACCAGGGGACTCATAGTTCAAGCGGCTTGGATGAACGACTCAGAAGCCTATACCCCTTGGGGGTGATCAGGGCGACATCCTCGTGACGCACTCCACCGACCCCCGGGATATAAAGTCCCGGCTCGATCGTGAAGACTTGTCCCGACTGTAGCTTCGCCGTCCCGAATCTCGGCTCCTCATGCAACTCCAATCCCAGACCATGGCCTGTGCCGTGAAAGAACCCGCTCCAACGCCCTCCTCGTCCCGATTCATCGTCTCCCACGCGCTCGGTGGGATACCCATTATCGGAAAAAAACCGGGTTACTTCACGATGGATAACACCCCCATCGGCTCCCGGTCGTAGCGACCCCAATGCTAATTTCTGGCCAAGCAAGCAGACTTCCCAGAGCCTGCGCTGAGCCTCTGTTGCCTTCCCCCTGACAACTGTCCGGGTCAGGTCACCATAGTAACCGCTCGCCGCGGCGCGCGGAAAGAGATCAAGAATGATCAACTGGTCCGCTTTGAGGGGGCCGTGCCCGCGTTCATGCGGGTCGCAGGCTTGTTCCCCGCAGGCGATGATGGAGTTGCCGGACGGTATGCCGCCTGCACGGAGGATCGCCGCCTCAATTTCAATCCGTAACTTTTCGGATGTCAGTGTGGAACCTGCCCAGCGGAGAACCTTACGAGGACCAATGATTGAAGCACGAAGGACCTCATAGGCGCGGGCCATGCCCCTCTCGGTGATCCGTGTAGCTTCGGTCATCAAGGCGATCTCCTCCGGTGTCTTGATCTGGCGCTCGGGTCGGAACATCCCTGAAACGGGCGTCACCTCGATCCCATGCTTTTTCAAGTCACACGCTAGCCCAATTGGAAAATCGGCGGGCACGAGGGGGCGGGTCCCACCCCGCGACTTCAGGAAAGAGGCAATCACCTCTATCGGTGAAGGTGTCTTGCCCGATTTCCGCGCGATCTTTTTCCCCAAGGCGCTCGAGGCGACAACCTCGTCCACCACTGCTTCGCTGCAACCACGGTCAAACTCAAGGTCACTTAGAAGGATTGAGTTTCTTTCCCGGCTCTCAAGATAGACAAATGGGTCGGGTGCGCGGAATCCGGTGGCGTGAAGCATATCAGCACCTCTCTCGCTCTCCGAAATGATCAGTCGCGCCCTTGGATGAGCGTCGGTCTTTTGAACCGGTGATTTTTTAGCCATGATCCATCGATGCCTTGGATGGCTCTGCTTGGAAAGAGGAAGATTTTCCGTTACCTCGAAAAAAAAGATCTTGCAGAAAAGCCCGTTTTCCATAATCTCTCCCCTCCCTATGGCAAAGACTTCATGGCTTGAAAGAGATAAACGCAAACGCGAGACCGTCGCAAAGTGGGCGGAGCTACGCGCTGAACTGAAGGCCAAGAAGGATTATAGCGGTCTCAGCCAACTTCCCCGTAACGCCAGTCCTGTACGCCTTACGAATCGCTGTGTGATCTCAGGTCG
>CAINEX010000041.1 GCA_903847935.1 uncultured Spartobacteria bacterium
CCAGTGGCTTCGAGGATAGCGGAGGGGGATCCGAAGCGTTCACCCAAGCGTTTCACCCGAACCGGCCCCACCTGCGGGAGCATATTCAGGATAAGTGATGCTTCCGTGTCATTCATGGGTGGAAGCCAAACCATCGCCTCCGATGGAAAAATATCAAGGCCTCACCTTACAGGAGGACCTCCTGGAATTATTGTCGCCCGAGAAGCGGTTCGCTACCGCAGCTCTCTGAGGACGGTAGTTAGATAGACCGGCTCCGGGTGAGTCTTCCGGTACTTCGTGATCTCTTTGCGCTCGATGACTTGGAAGCCATACCGCTCGAAGAGTTTGGCCCCGCGACGGGATTCAAAGGTGACCACCTGACCGTAGACCTGTCTCACCCCTTTGCTCCGGAGGTGGTCGAGGTAGCAGTTCATGAGGCGTGTGACTTGGGCAAGTCCCTGCGCCTCGGGGAGCACATTGAAATGGAAGTGGGCGCAACGGCGCGGAGTGACCGGCACCTCACGCCAGGAGTTGCGCAGGATCCAGCCGATGAAGTCGCGGGTCGCCCTGTTATAGAAGGGGTACTTCGCCATGCCACGGGCAAAGAGGTGCAGGTTGTTGAAGAAATTGAACAACTGCTGACGGAAGGGGCGGTAGGAGCCGAGAAGGTACCCTTTGACAGCGCCGTTCTGCACCATCACAAAGGAGGACTCGGGCTCGATGTCGGTGTAATAACGTGTCAGGTAATCGGCAAAGAGTTCGCGATCCTGAAAGACGGGATCGATCGGCTTGCCCAAGAACCCGGTTTCACAGCAAAGATAACGCACAGCCTTCCTGTCAGAGGGCTGGTAGGGACGTATCACGACCTTCTCCGGGGTGACGGTAGTCCCGGATAATGGGGCGTTCACGGGCGGCGAGATGGAAGGCACATCAAGGGTTGTACGAGGCGATGACCCCGCGGTAAATCGTAAAGAGGCGCTCGAAGACATCCTTCCAGGCGTAACGGCTTCCGACGCTGGCCGCAGCACGGAGGCCAGATGCCGGGAGATCGGCATTGGCGACCGAGCGGATCGCTTCGGCAAGGGCTTCCGCGCTATTATCAGACGACCAGTTGTGCAGGCCGCTGAAGTTGATCGCATCCATGTAGCTTCCCCTGATTCCCACCACGGGGGTGCCGCAGGCCTGGCTCTCAAGCGTGACGAGGCCGAAGGTCTCCTTCACGCCGGGGTGAACGAAGAGATCGGCTGCCCGGTAGATGTCCGCAAGCTCCGCCGATCCTGAGCAGAACTGCATCCAGCTGACGGAGTCCGTCTCCTCCCGAAGGTGAAGGAGGGCTCCCCGCAGCATGCCGTCCCCTACCACGACGAGGTGGAAGCGTCCCGGATCTGACCGGTGGAGGAGTGCAAAGGTCTCGAGAAGCCGCTTCACATTCTTGTCCGGATTGAGCCGACCGACGTAGAGCAGGACCTGGCGATCCGTGGGCCAGCCGAGCCCGAGGCGCGCCGCCCGCCCTCGCTTCGCATCGGGGAAGAAGAGACCGGTGTCGACTCCCAGTTCCAAGGTCTCGACATTCTCAAGCCCCCAGGAGCGGAGGAGCTCCGAAAGACCCGCGCTTGGAACGAGGGTGCGCTCGAACCGGTTGTAAAGGTTGGTGACGTAGCGGCGTCCGATTTCCTCGGCCATCATGACCGAGATGGAGCCGAAATATTTGGCCACCGAGCGGAGGACGGCATCGGGAAAATGGGAGTGGTAGAATCCGATCGTCGGAATGCCCAGGGCTCTGCCGGAGGCCTGCGCCTTCCAGGCGACCTGGTAGGGATCTCCCGACTCGATGAGATCGGGCTTCTCCCGCTCCAGCGCCTCCTCGACGAGGTTCAGGTTCAGGAGAGCCCGGTAGCGGGCCGTTCGGGAGACCAGCGGCGACTCGATCGTGTAGATGGTCTGGAGTCCGTTCACACGGCGCTCGGTCTTCTCCCCCGGGATAATGAGCAAATGGCGGTCTCCTGCAGCCTCGAGATGGGAGGCCTTCTCCGCGACATACCGCCTCACTCCTCCCGAGAAGGGGGAGTAGAATTGGGTGAGGTCGCAGATGGTCACGGGCGGGGTTGAGTCAACGGCTCCTTGGGCTAAATGGAACGATCGAAGGGCGGGAGGTCTGCCTCCCCCAAGCAATGATTACAGCCCCTTTTGTCACTCTAGCCCCGCCAGCCACCGTTCCGCATCGATGGCCGCCGCGCAGCCCATTCCTGCCGCCGTGATCGCCTGACGATAGACGGAGTCGGCGCAGTCGCCCGCGGCGAAGACGCCGGGAATATTCGTGCGGCTTCCCTCCCCGAGAGTGATGTATCCTGCCTCGCTCATGGTGAGCTGGCCTTGGAAGATCTGCGTATTCGGGGTGTGTCCCACGGCGACGAAAACTCCCGCGCAGTCGATCGTGCCGGTCTCGCCCGAAACGATATTCTTGATCCGGACTCCGGTCACGCGGTCCTGCGTGATGTCGAGCACCTCCTCGACGACGGAGTTCCAGACCGGGATGATCTTAGGATTGGCTAGGGTGCGCTCGGCCATGATCTTGGAGGCCCTGAGTGAATCACGGCGGTGAACGAGATAGACTTGGGAGGCAAAGCGAGTCAGGTAGCTGGCCTCTTCGCAAGCGGAATCACCACCACCGACCACGACGAGGGGTTGGTTGCGGAATACGGGGAGGGCCCCGTCACAGGTGGCGCAGTAGGTGACACCCTTGTTCTCCAGTTCGTGTTCCCCACGCACTCCGAGGTGGCGGTGCCCAGCCCCGACGGCCACGATGACGCTCTTGGCTTCGATCACCTTGCCGTCAACAGTCAGCTTGAAAGGTGAGGAGGAGAAATCGACCGACTCCACCCGGCTTAGATACTGGATCCGGGTACCGAAGCGACTGGCTTGTTCCTGCATCTCCGTCATGAGCTCCGTCCCCTCGATTCCGTTGCGGAAGCCGGGGAAGTTCTCGACGCTCGAGGTGGTCGTGAGGAGTCCTCCAGGTTGCTGGCCCGTTATGAGGAGTGGATTGAGATTGGCTCGCGCGGTGTAGATGGCGGCGGTCCATCCGGCGCAACCGGATCCGATGATGACGACTTGTTCCATCCGGGGATGATAAATCCCGAAACCTGAAAGCAGGAACCTGAAAATTCGAATTCTCGACTAAATCTCCGGCGCAAAGGGGGTGGGCCATCCTTTGGGGAGTCGGAGAGGGCGCCCCTCCGGCATCTTAACGAAAGCCAGGGCCTGTTGGCATGTGATCAGCAGGGCACTGTCGCGTGGGCGCCGGATCTCGAAGTGACACCAGAATCGTGCCGGCGTTGCTTCGCCGAGGCGTCCGTGGACCTCTAACTCGTCGCCCAGGATGGCCGGCCGCTTATAGTCGATCTCGGTCCTCACCACCACAGGGAAAACAGAGGTACGCGCCATGCAGGCCCAATCCATCCCGAGTTGGACCGCCAGGAGGGTGCGGGCTGTCTCGATGAAGCGCAGGTAGGCGATGTTGTGAACCACCCCGCCTGCATCGGTGTCGAAGAACATGACCTGTACGGGCGTGATGATCGTGGAGGACATAGGCCGAAGCGGTTGAATCTGAAGGCTAACGTGCTTCTTGAAGTTGGGCATCCTCCAAGTGGCCATCCTTGAGGTAGAGCTGGCGATCGCCCAGCGCCGCCAGAGCCGGATCATGGGTGACTGCCACAAAAGTGCGCCCATCCTCTCTGGCCAAGCCGAGGAGGATATCGATGATCCCGGCGCCGGTGGCGGCATCAAGGTTGCCGGTGGGCTCGTCGGCAAAGAGGATGCTCGGATCATTGATCAGGGCGCGGGCGATCGCGACACGCTGCTGCTCGCCGCCGCTGAGCTGTGAAGGAAGGTGATCCAACCGGCCCGAGAGGCCGACCCTGTCGAGGAGACTCCGAGCCTTGGCGTCGTGCCCCTTGCTCTGGCGGCCGCCGATCATCGCCGGCAGGAGCACATTCTCAAGGGCGGTCAGTTCCGGGAGTAGGAAATAGGATTGGAAGACAAATCCCATGTGCTGGTTCCGCAGAACCGCCTGTCGGTCACCCTTGATGGCAAAGAGTTGCTTCTCCTCGAACTCCACGGTCCCATCGCGGGGATGCTCGAGTCCGGCAAGAATGTAGAGAAGCGTCGACTTGCCGGCTCCCGAGGCCCCCCTGAGGAAGAGTACCTCCCCCTTCGCGACATCCAGATCCACTCCGGTAAGGACATGCAGGTGAGTCCCGGCAAGATCATAGGTCTGTTTCAGGCCGCGGGCGCGCAGATGGATGGTGGACGACATGGCCCAAGGATGAACGTGTAAGGATCCGGGAGGAAAGCCGAAATCTGGATCTTCGCGGCATTCTCTCTGGTAGCTGAATTATAGCCCAAAGGAGAAACCTTTTGACTCTGAAGGTCCCTCCTTCTACCTTTTTCGTCCGCCTTGGAACGCCATCACACCGCGCCCTCTTGGGGCGGCAACACTTTAGAATTCATGGCCACCCAACTCACGTACGTCATCATCAGCCCGACCGCCCTCCGAAAGGGACGGACAGGGGGTATTCTTGGGCGCCTGATCTCCCGCAGCGGCTTGGAACTGCACACCGGCCGCCTCTTTGCCCCCTCCGCCGATCTGCTTGCGGCACTTTCCGGAAGCCTTGCCGGTCAGGCCAAGACCTCGGCTTACCTGAAAGGCCTGCCCGCAGGTTCTCAGGCGCTCGTGCTCGTGCTCCGTGGAGAGGATGCAGTGGCCAAGGTGGCTTCAATTGTGGGTAATGATCTCTCCATGAGCGGACGCGGGGAGACCCTTCGCGACACTTTCGGAGACCTCGTGGAAGAGAACGGCAAGATTGTCTACTTCGAGCCCGGTGTGATTGCCCCCGCCAATGCAGCCGAGGCGGAAGCCGGCCTGAAATTCCTGGCCGATGCCTCTGATGCCGAGGGCGGTATCCTTGATGCCGCTTCATCCTTTGCTGAGGCCACGGAAAAGACGCTGGTACTGATCAAGCCCGATAATTTTACCTATCCGAACACCCGTCCCGGTGGAGTGATCGATCTCTTTGCAAGGACGGGGCTGGCTCTTGTCGGCTTCAAGCCTTTCCATATGTCCGTTGCTCAGGGTGAGGAGTTCTATGGGCCTGTGCTCGATTTTCTGGTGGAGAAGCTCCCCGATGGCCGCGCCCAGTGGGAGTCGATCGTGGCCTTCATGTCGGGGAAGCGTCCCTCTGAGTGCACCTCCGATGAGAAAACCGCCCCAGGTACCCAGCCTTGCGTCGCCCTGATCTATCAGGGGCCCGGTGCCGTGGCAAAGATCCGCGAGGCCCTCGGTTCCACGAATCCCGCCAATGCAATTCACGGAACGATCCGCAAGGAGTTCGGCACCACGATCATGATCAACGGCGCCCACGCCTCCGACTCCGTCGAGAATGTCGCCCGCGAGACGGGAATTATCCGCCTCTCCGAGAACGACTTCAAAACAAAGATTTTCGCCGGTCTCTGAGCCGCTGATTTTAAAGCCACATCCCAACCAACCATCAACCAATCGTTCCCATGGACCTAGCATCCCGCGTCAGCCAACTGACCCCTTCTCTCACACTCGCCATCGACAGCAAGGCCAAGGCCCTTCGCGCCGAGGGAATCGAGATCTTCAGCTTCGGAGCAGGAGAGCCTGACTTCGACACACCCGAGCACATCAAGGCCGCCGCCATCGAGGCCCTGAATGCCGGATTCACGAAGTACACCCCGAGCTCCGGCATGCCGGAACTCCGCACCGCGATCAGCGAGAAGTTCAAGCGAGACAACTCCCTGGAGTACAAGCCGAGCGAGATCATCGTCAGCAACGGCGCCAAGCAGAGTTGCTTCAACGCCATCATGGCCGTCTGCGGCGAGGGTGATGAAGTCATCATCCCTGCTCCCTACTGGCTCAGCTACCCTGACATGGTTCGCTTGGCCGGTGCCGAACCGATCATCGTCCAGACGACCGAGGAGAACGACTGGAAGATGACCCCTCAGCAGTTTGAGGAGGCGATGAGCCCCCGCACCAAGATGGTCATCATCAACTCCCCGGGCAATCCGACCGGATCCGTCTATTCGAAAGAGGAGCTTCGCGCCATCGTCGAAGTGGCGGCGGACGAGGAGATCACGATTCTCTCCGATGAAATCTACGAGAGCCTCACCTACGACGGCGCCGAGCATGTCTCCATCGCCTCCCTCACGCCTGAGGCGCGCGACCTCACGATCACCGTGAATGGATTCAGCAAGGCCTATGCAATGACCGGATGGCGTCTCGGCTACCTCGGTGCTCCCGAGAAGATCGCGAAGGCGATCGACTCCATGCAGAGCCACAGCACCTCTGGACCCTGCTCATTCGCCCAGAAGGGCGGTCTGGCCGCCCTCACTGGCAGCCAGCAGTGTGTTGCCGACATGCGCGAGGAGTTCAACCTCCGCCGCGAGTATATGTTTGAGCGTCTCTCCGCGATGCACAACGTGACCGCCGTGAAGCCCAAGGGGGCCTTCTACATGCTGGCTAACGTCTCCAAGCTCGGCATGAATTCGACGAACTTCGCTGACCGCCTGCTAAGCAAGTCGAATGTCGCCGTTGTTCCGGGGATCGCCTTCGGTGATGACCGTGTGGTGCGCCTCAGCTACGCGACGGGCCTTGACGTGATCAAGCCGGGCCTCGACCGCTTTGAGGACTTCTGCAAGACGCTCTAAGTTTGCGTTCACGGGGCTGCCCCGACAACCAACATGAATTCACGAAAGGCCACCTGCGAAACGGGTGGCCTTTTCGATTATCTGGAGGTTCGGCGGCGTGAGGTCGAAAAGGCTCTGAGTCGCTCTTTGCCTGCGGCTTCTGTCCGTCCGGCAACCATCCACAAGGCGATGCGTCACAGCCTGCTTGCGGGTGGCAAGCGTCTCCGACCGATCCTCGCACTTGCCGCCGCGGAGGCCTGCGGAGTCGTTGATCTCAAGAACGTGCTTCCCGCCGCCTGCGCCGTGGAACTCATCCATACCTACTCCCTTATCCATGACGATCTTCCCTGCATGGATGACGATGATCTGCGCCGTGGACGACCAACTTCCCACAAAGTCTTCGGCGAGGGTGTCGCCGTACTGGCTGGTGACGCGCTTCTGACGCGGGCCTTTGGGTTGCTTGCCACGGTGAAATTACCCAAGCGGTATCCTCTCTCGGTGATGCTTGAGGAGACTGCCACGGCCGCAGGAAGTCTTCAACTGATTGCGGGTCAGGTGGCTGACTTGGAGGCCGAGGGAAAAAAACTTTCGATTGCCGACGTGCGTTTTATCCACGAGCGAAAGACGGCCGCCATGTTTGTCCTCCCACTTCGGCTGGGAGGAATGATCGCCAATGCGACGCCACGCCAACTCAAGGCTCTCACCGAGTTCGGACAGGCCCTGGGCCTCGCCTTCCAGATCATCGATGACATCCTCGATGTCACCCAGTCCAGCGAACAGCTAGGCAAGAGTGCCGGAAAAGATCTGACGGCTGCAAAGGCCACCTATCCCGCCGTGATTGGGCTGAAGGCTTCCCATAAGGAGGCGGCTCGCCTTACCAAAAAAGCCGATGAAGCGTTGAAGATCTTGGGATCCGGGGGATCGAGGCTGGGTGAGATAGGGGCGTATCTGCTTAAAAGGGCATGCTAACAAAATCGATAGTCCCATCATAGGGGACTGCAATCGGCCCATCACCTCCATCAGAACGAGCCGCCTTGAAAAAATCTTCCGCACCACTCTCTCCCTTTGGGATTTAAAACTCGGGCTGGCGCAGGAAGGGAGAACCTAGGATAAAGGGGTACTAACGCAGTTCACCAGCATCATGGCCTATACCGACAAATTTTTCCGCAAGCTCGTTCTGGATGCCTTCTCAAGAGCACGCCGGGGTGAACTCAGGTTCACGATGCCTGGCGGATCCCGTCGGCTTTTCGGCGGACTTGGGAAGGAATTGCAGGCCGATTTGACGGTGCTCGACGAGAATTTTTACCGCCGCTGCGTGCTCTTCGGACCGATTGGATTTGCGGAGTCGTACCTGGCCGGGGAATGGGTTGCCTCCGACCTGACCAGAACGCTCGCCTGGTTCGTGCTCAATGGTGATTACCTTGCGGGCATTCGCACCAAGGAGTCGCGCACGCGCGGTGCCTTCGACCTTCTCGGAACGATCAACAGGATCGGACATGCACTACGTCCCAACAGCAAGCGCAAGAGCCGTGACAACATCAGCGAGCACTACGATTTGGGAAATGATTTCTTCAAGCTGTGGCTCGATCCCACGATGACCTATTCGGCCGCCTACTTCTACCCGCCGAACCTCTCGATGGAGGAGGCTCAGCGGGAAAAGTGGGATCGGCTCTGCAAGAAGCTGCAGCTTGCCCCGCATGATCTGGTTCTCGAGATTGGCTGTGGCTGGGGAGGATTTGCCATCCATGCCGCGAAGAACTACGGATGCCGCGTCACGGCGGCGACCATCAGCGAGGAACAGTTCCGTGAGGCCGCCGCTCGGGTAGAAGAGGCAGGGGTAGCCGATCTGGTCGAGGTGATCTTCTGCGATTATCGGGATCTGGCCGGCCGTTTTGACAAGATCGTTTCGATCGAGATGCTTGAGGCCGTGGGCGACCGGTATGTGGAGACTTATTTTGCAAAGATCTCCGAACTCCTGACGCCGCGAGGGTTGGTTGGAATCCAGACCATCCTCTGTCCAGACAATCAGTTTCCGATCCTGCGGGACGGTGTGGATTTCATACAGAAGCATATCTTTCCGGGATCACTCCTCCTCTCCAATCGCCGGATCACCGAGGCCCTCAATACAACGGGCGACCTGAATCTTCTCGATTACGAAGACATGACCCCCTTCTATGCCCGCACGTTGAAAGACTGGAGGGAGGCCTTCGTCAGGGCTCTGCCCCAGGTGCGTGCCCTCGGTTATGACGAACCCTTCATCCGCAAGTGGCTTTATTACCTCTGTTACTGCGAGGCTGGATTCGGCACCCGTCACATTTCGGTGGCACAGATCGTTTACACCCGCCCCGATAACCTGAACATCCATTCTCCCGCCTACGATCTGGCTCATCATCGCGATCCGGCAACCCCTCATGTTGGAAGCAGTGCTAAGAAAGCGGTGCAATGAGCCCACTCGGACTTTTTCTAGCCGGGTTGGTTTTTTCCAGCCTGATGATGGCGGTGGTTTGGATCATTGCCGTCCGTATCAGGAATGCCGGCATTGTGGATATCGCGTGGGCGCTTGGATTTGCTCCCCTTGCACTGCTTTACCGTGTGTTCGGTGATGGGGAGCCATTCCGTCAGAACCTAATCACGCTGATGGTGGTGGTCTGGAGTGTGAGGCTCGGAGTCCACCTGTGGAAACGCGTGATGGGTCACCACCCCGAGGAGGATGGACGGTATCGTGAACTCCGGAAAGCGGTGGGCGGGCATGAGAATTTCTTTTTCTTCTGGTTCTTTCAGGCGCAGGCACTCCTGCTGGCTTTCCTGAGTATCCCGGCCCTCCTTTCAAATTTTGACTCCCGCGTGCAGTCGGGATGCTCCGATTATCTGGGATTTGGCATCTGGGTGCTCGCCATCGGCGGCGAGTGGATCTCGGACCATCAGCTTCAAGTCTTCAAGTCGAACCCGCTGAACCGCGATAAAGTCTGCTCCTTGGGTCTCTGGCGTTTTTCCCGTCATCCAAACTATTTCTTCGAGTGGCTGATCTGGGTTGCTTTCTTCGTCTTTGCCTTCCCGGCGGCCTGGGGATGGGTGACAATTTTCTGTCCAGCGCTGATGCTCTTCTTCCTGCTGCGCGTCACAGGGATCCCTTACACAGAGGAGCAGTCCCTGCGCTCGCGTGGGGAGGCCTACCGCGCCTACCAGCGGACAACCAGCCCCTTCGTACCTTGGTTTCCCAAGCATTAACCGAAACACCCAACGACACCGATTTATGAGCCAGCTAGATATCCTTCTCTCGAAAGGCCTTATCCCCGACGCCGTGGTGCGTGCCGGCATCAGGCACCTGCTATCCGCCAAACTCCGCGCGGAGGGGGCCGGTGATCTTGAGGAGCGTGACCGCCGTTTCGCCGCCTTCCGGAAGCAACTCGACGAGTCTCCCATTGCCATCAACACGGCTGATGCGAACGAGCAGCACTATCAGGTGCCGACGGAGTTTTACCTTCAGGTGTTGGGGCCGCGACTCAAGTATAGTAGCGGCTATTGGGCCTCGGAGCACACAACGTTTGCCGAGTCTGAGGAGGCGATGCTCGAGCTCACCTGCAGAAGGGCCCAACTCCAAGATGGTCAGAAGATCCTTGAGCTAGGATGTGGATGGGGCTCCTTGACCCTCTGGATGGCCGAGCATTACCCCAAGGCCACGATCACCGCGGTCTCCAACTCCTACACCCAGCGGTTGCACATCGAGAGCGAGGCAAAGCGCCGGGAACTGTACAATGTCCGTGTCATCACGGCGGATATGAATGTCTTTGCCCCCCCCGAGCCCGGAACCTACGACAGGGTTGTCTCCGTCGAGATGATGGAACACATGAAGAACTACCGTGAGCTGATGCAGCGGATCGCCTCCTGGCTAAGCCCCATCGGAAAGCTCTTTGTTCACATCTTCACCCACCGTGAGTATGCCTACCACTTTGAGGGAACAGATCCTTCCGACTGGATCACACGCTATTTCTTCTCCGGAGGAACCATGCCTTCTCACGACCTTCTCCTTCACTATCAGAATGAGCTCAAGATCGAGGAACGCTGGAAGGTCAACGGCACCCATTACGCCCGGACCTCCGAAGCCTGGCTTCAATCCATGGACGCCAATAGCAAGCTGATTACCCCGATTTTGGAAAGGACCTACGGCCTTGCCGAGGCTGCCAAGTGGCGTGCGTACTGGCGTACTTTCTTCATGTCCTGCGCCGAACTCTGGGGCTACCGCGGTGGCGAGGAGTGGATCGTCTCCCACTATCTCTTCACGAAGTAAGCTTGTGTGCCGATTAATCTGGAAAAGAGGGAAGCAGGAAATTAGCAAAGATGCGGAAGCAGGCATCTGCGGATCGACTTCCCTTCCCTCATTTTTCTAACTTCAATTTTCATCACTGATGCCCCGCATACTCATTCTCACCGCCGGATTCGGTGAAGGTCATAACACGGCGGCGCGCTGCATAGCCGAGGCTCTCCGCGAACATGTCGGTATCGATGTCAGGATTGCCGATGTGTACATCGAGACGATGCCCCGCTTTACCAAGGTCCTGCAGGCGGGATATGTCTTTGCCATTAATAAGATTCCCTCGCTCTGGGGCGCCATTTTCAACCTTCTCGACCGCCCAGGAAAGCTGGAGGCTACCCTCCCGCTTGCGGGCAACCTTCGAGAGGCTCTGCGCAGGGTTTTGGACGAGTATCGTCCGGATGTTCTGGTCTCGACGTACCCACTCTACGCCTACCTGATCCGTGAACTCCGCAAAAGGGGCCATGAGGCTTCACGCGTTCCGCTGATGACGATGGTGACCGATTCCACGGCCATCAACTCCTCCTGGTACAGGGCTGGAAGCGAATCCTTCCTGGTGGCGGATGAGGAGACGGCGGATGTGCTTCGCCGTGGCGGAGTGGACCCGGCTAATCTACGGACGTTGGGATTTCCCGTTACACCACGGCTTGCCTCCCTAAGACCGCTCGAACCGGTTATTCAAGGCGCCGTGCGACTTCTCTATTTTCCTTCTTCACGGGTGGCCCATACACTGGCTGTCATCCGTGAGTTGATGGCAATATCCGGCACAGAGCTAACCATTGTCACTGGTCGCCTCAAGGGACTCCACAAGGCGATTGGAAGCGCGGGGATTATTGACGGTGTAAAGGCCCATCTCGTGGGCTGGACCGACAAGGTTCCAGAACTGCTCTGCTCCCATCATCTCTATCTTGGCAAGGCTGGTGGGGCCATTGTTCAGGAGGCTCTGGCGGCACAGTGCCCGGTCCTCGTGACACACGTTGTTCCAGGGCAGGAGGAGGGAAACATTGAATTGATCGAGCGGCATGATGTCGGCCGCCTTCCCGCCCACTTTCCTGAGACTATTGCATCATCCGTGAGGGAAATCTTTTCCAATGACGGGGCGACTTGGAAGCGCTGGAAGAAAAATTTAGCTTCCCTCTCAAACCCCAGCGCAAGCCGGGATATTGCAGCCTTCATTCTTGGGAGAGAAGGCCGGTAAAGGGATCGGTTTCCCAGGAAGAACTACGTCAGGGATTGGCGTTGGTTTTGGCCGTTCTACTGAGGAGTTGGGCAAAATAGAGATCGTCGTTCCAAGTTGTCACGGCAATGCCCCCAACTGGCTTCCAGCCCTTGGAAAAATGAAGTTGAAGGTCGTCGTTGAAGGGTTGCTTGAATCCGGAGATGACCTTGTACTCAAGGTTTGTAGCTGAGTCGCCCGTTGTGCCCGTTGTCGGGCCGGCTTTCAAGTTTGGCAAGGAGGCGCCGAGCAGGAGGGTGGCGGCAAGAAGGAGGATGCTTTTCATATCACGGTATTTGGGGCTGATTGATGACTAAGGCTGCTTAAAAGAGATCAGGGTAACGGGTTCGTGCAAGTCCCGTGGAGAAAGCATAAATTTCGGCGGCCCGCTGAGCGTTCAAGGCTTGGGCGACCACCTCGCGGCAGGCCTCCATATCGAGGCTTCGGATCGCCTTTTTTACCCTGGGAACAAGGACTCCGCTGGCACTCAGTTCATCGATCCCGAGCCCAATGAGGATCGGTGTGAATTCGATATCTCCTGCAAGCTCCCCGCAAACGCCGACCCAGATCCCCTCGGCGTGGGCGGCATCAATGATGGTCTTGAGGATGCGCACCACGGCGGGATTCGATGCATCGTGGAGATGGGCGATCCGTTCGTTACCTCTGTCAACCGCCATCAGGTACTGGAGGAGATCATTGGTCCCGATACTGAAGAACTTCACTTCGCGGGCCAGAATGTCTGCACTGATAGCGGCGCTTGGCACCTCGATCATGATGCCGAGATCCATGTCCTCCTGGAAGGGGATGCCCCGTTCACGCAGTTCTTTGACCGACTCCGCCACCAATGCCTTGGCG
>CAINEX010000042.1 GCA_903847935.1 uncultured Spartobacteria bacterium
GGCGTGGGCGTGGGCGTGGGCGTGGGCGTGGGCGTGGGCGTGGGCGTGGGCGTGGGCGTGGGCGTGGGCGTGGGCGATGTGATGAGAATCATCTGAGGGGATAGATTGGTCTGCCCAAGGGAGATCGCTCCTTCCTTTGAGACAAGGGAGATACCATCATTGGTGACCGTATCCGAAACAGAAGTGCCGTTATTGTTATAAAGATTATAGCGATAGTCTCTGGAGAGCAGGATTGTCATGTTTGTATTCGTGTTGGCACGAATGAGTGGTGTCACATCAATCAGATATGTATTCGTTGCGGTATTAGTCACAACCAGTTGTCCCAGCATCATGGCAGCAGATCCCGAGTTAAGGGACGTTTGCTCCATGCCGCTGATCACATTACTTGCGATTGCAGTCCCAAGGCCCATTCCCTGTTTCAGATTGGGGGCATTACTCCATGAGACAGAGGATTCATTCCAATTCGATGAAGAGTTGGGGGCTCCATACACATAGGCCAATCCATTGGTAAATCCATTGTAGGCTGATGCACTGACGCTGAGGAGCGCTAGTTGAATATTGGTTGTTTGAACGGAAGGCGGAAGGGCAAACTGAAGCAAAGAAACAGCCCTGTTCGCTGCATTCGTGGCCGAATTCATGACTGTAAGACTGTTCATCACTCCATAGCTTGTGGAGTTATTTGTCCCATCAAACACCGTCGCATTATCCGTCGGAATGATCACCGTATTGGAAGTGGCTTGATTGGTTCCAGGGATGGTAATGAGCCATGCCGTATTGGCGGATTGAGAAAGATTGGAAGATCCTGCCAGCGTGAGATATCCGCTGGCATTCACCGTGCCGAGGGACTTCACTGCTCCAGAGCAGTAAGGGCTAACCTCCTCAACAATAAACTGCGTTCCAGATGGGATGCCCCATTTGGAAACATTCAAGGTCGCCGTACTCGTCGAGGAGCTCGAGTTAGCCGAGAGAATGTGGTAACTTCCGTTGTTTGTATCAAAAGAGGCTGCTAGGTTGAGATAACTGGAGCTGTAGCTGTAACCTAGCAACTGCTTTCCTCCCACGAACCCCTTAACGGCCAAACGGTAGATTTCTCCAGCCAAGGAAATTCCACCAATATTGTAGGGAACACCCCCGTTATCGACATAATGCATGGCATTCTTGGCCACTTGAGCGGGTGAACCAGTATCGGATTGCGTCTGGCTGAACTTGAAACAGTAGATTGAGCTATTGGTAGCAGCTGCAATCAGGGAGCTAATGATGCCTCCGAAGTTACCGTAGTTTGCGGGGGTATCCTCAGTAGTGGAAGTCGTTGCAAACGTGGCGCCGGTCATTACATTGAATTCTGTGATACTTACCGGGAAGGGCATCTCTCCGGGCATCGCGTTACTCAGATCATTATGCAACCCCGAGAAATCACTGGTGTAAGAGCTGCCGGAGCTTGAGTAACTATGATAGTCATAATCCTGAAGGATCGTATTCGAGATTGTCTGGCCAAACAAATTCGTATGACGGTTGGCCACCACATATTGACCATACCCCCCATTTCCTGACCAATCACTTGCTCCATGGACAGTGACTGGCGAATACATTTGCGCCACTAGATTCTTAGAGAATCTTGTATTTACATCTGTAGTTGCGGCCTGAATCGCATCGGAGGCGACTTGGAGGCGTGTCAGATAGTCCGTTGTGGCCACATTTGTTGTACCATAGCCCGGTGAAGATGAGAGGTTGGGCTCATTATACATCTGGAAGCGACAGACCCCGTATTGCTTACCCAAATAATATGCCTGCGTATAAAAGTGCTGCCAGATCTCCCAATTACCTCCCCAGTCGGAAGAATTATTCGTCAGTGGAAAACTACTGGAACTAACGGTAATGTTGACCAGAAGATTTGTGATGCCAGCGGCGACAAGTTGCTTCAATGCCGGATCGACAATGATCTGATTGGCCGTTGCGTCACCTCCAGAAAGATTTAGGGTTGCGTAATTGTTTGTCCAATAGGCCCAATTAATAAAGTTTGTTGTGTAACCTATTTTACTGGAGTTCGTGGAGTTGGTTCCTCCTGTAAAAGGATTAGCGCTCACTCCGTTTGTCATCTGAAAGTTACGGACAGTTGCCTCTCTACTAATAAAACTATTGGTATCAGTAACCCCATCACGCCATGGGTAAATCGCATCATAAGATTGGTTTTCTCTAATGGCACTTGGAGTGATGAAAATTCTGGCACCATTGACTCCCGAATACCGAAACCATCCGATCGTGTTCCCATTCGGATAAAAGTGCCCCAGATTATAACCCATCGTGCTGGGACTTAGGCCGATGACAGTATTGGAAAAAGTGGCTGAATCTACGGCTAAGAGTCGACTTCCTGTAAAAACGCACCACCCCAACACCAATAACAAAATGAGGGGGCTTTTTAGCCCCCTAGTCTTGCAAAAATCCACTAAGTTTGTGGTCTTAAGTAGTTGAGTTTTTCTCATCACGCTTCAAGACGGATGAACGAGCGCTTTTCCTCAAAGAGAGCACAATGATGGATGCTATGAAAGCCATCACAATATATCCTGTCGTAGTTGGCTCCGGAACGGTCTGAACAACCATCTTCACGCTGTATCCTCCAATTGTTGAGTTGCTGGATGCGGTGGAACCAATCAGATACGCACCAGCGCCAGAGGTGAAAACTTCAGCGAGATTCAAAGATTTTGAACCTGTTGATGGGAGCCCCCAACCTGTTGCAGAGTTAGATCCAGCAGTGTACAGGCCCCACTCCGTTCCGGTCGTGAAACTGGAAGCATTATTCGTGATTCCGACACCAACATTGGTGATATTGAAGGCCCAAGCATACATCTGCGTACCTGCTGGAAAAACATTAAGATCAACATTGGTGCTTGTTCCGAAGATCGTTCCGTTGGTTGAAAAATTCCAACCCGAAGGAGTTGTTCCATTTGATCCTCCAGTTCCCACTTGGGTGAAATCACTGAGCAGTGTCGTATATTCAGCGTAGGTAGGAGCGTTGGTTTGAAACCCCGCAATGAGAGTCTGGAGCGCAGATTGCGATATACTAAATGATCCATAAAGCACCTCGCCATTTGTACAAAAAGATCCGTCACTATTGAGGTAATAGCCCGAATTGGTTGCACTGGCCACACCAGTCACGTTGATCGTGGCAGCATTAACAGGCAGCGCTGAGACCAAGAGTAAACCAAGGGAGAGAAAGGTGAGATAGGTAGTTTTCATGGGGGAGAAACAAGGAGTGATACTAATTGGAGAGAACGGAGGCATTCGTCCAGAATCCATTTTGGCCCGAGTTAACAATAAATCCATTGCCAGCTGTGACTGCCGGGGAGTTCGAGCCTGTGATAATGTTGCCGTCGTCATCCAAGAGATTGGACCCATCAGACAAAAAGGAAGTAATGCTCAAAGAGCCATCAGCCGAAACCAACGAAGCGGTATCACTGTAAGGCGCAAGAGCTGGAGCCAGATTCATCGCAGCTACACTCTGTCCACCCTGAGGATTCAAGGAGCCTATCAATGTCGTTCCTGCATTCAATGGGACCACGCACTGATTTGTATTAACTTCGCCAATGAAAGTGACAGTGGCATTACCGGCATTATTCACGATAAGACCCATTCCAGGAGAAATCGGGACTCCGTTTGCAGGATTGCCATCCCCATCCAAAACACCACCTAACGCATAAACATAGGAGGAAATTTGATTGCTGGCTTGATAAAGAGTCAACGAGTCTGAATAGTCCGAAAGACCAATGGCCCCAGAGGAGACAGTTGCCAACGTGGTATAGGGGCGAACCTTGATGCTGACGGTAGCACCCAAATCTGAAGGCAATCCCGAAGCCACAATATTCGATGAGGTATTGGAGGTAACGGGGTAGTTAAACCCAGTATAATTACCGGAGCAGATCTCCACATAGTAAACTGGAAAACCATTGACAGGATTAAAAGCCCCGGAAGTCAATCCCGTGGCAGAGAGATTTGAAGTTCCATCGAAAGAGGAAGATGCCGAGTAAGCGGATGGAATGACAAAAAGGGGAACCAACGCTGATCCGCCGGATGGAAGCGAAACAGTGCTATAGCCCATGATATCCGTGGTGGCAGTACTTGTCTGGGCGTTTAACCCTGACAAGGCAACGATGAGAAAGGCAACTGTTGCGAGAGGCATCAGCGGTTTTAAGACACTGTTCATGTAACAATGGACAATGGAATTTTCTTTCTGTTCAAAAAGAAAACTATAACAAGGTAAAACTGCAGGTTTTCTAAAAAGCATGGGGGGCATTGATGTTTTTACTGCAGGGTTCATGCGATTTCAAATGATTTTTAGGAAGCTTTCGGATTGACCACTGAAGCGAAGAGAATCATCTTAATCACAAGGGTGAGGTGGCTGAGTGGTCGAAAGCAGCGCTTTGCTAAAGCGCCGTACTCCAAAAGGGTACCCAGGGTTCGAATCCCTGCCTCACCGCCATTAATCTATTCGGCCTGTAGTCGAGTAAGACTGATTTGATGCTCAGTGCTGTGGTCCCTTGTTTGATTCTCTCTTTTTCGCCCGACGCACCTCTTTGAGTAGCGGAATGTTGCACCAGATTACAGAAGTGGGAATAATTCCTTAAATGAGTATCAAAAAGAAAGTCTCGAGAGAAAAGTCGCTAGCATCCTCTTCAGTAGCTGTCTCTGTTCCGGGAACAACAGCCAACCTCGGCCCGGGATTTGATGCTTTCGGACTAGCCTTGGATATTTCAAACCTGACCACGATCTCACTCAAAAAGGGGCCTCCCCTACCCCCCATGGTTACTTCCACTGCCCTGAGTTTTTTTCTAGGAAGTGGAATCGACTCGATTCCCTTCTCGTGGAAAATCAAGGGCCAAGTGCCGCAAGCACGTGGACTGGGTAGCAGCGTTACGGTCCGTCTTGGAATCCTGATGGGACTGAATGAGTTGACCGGCCGCCCCATTTCCCGCGAAGGAATTTTCCGCCTCTGCGCGGAATTGGAGGGCCACCCCGATAACGCGGCTCCCGGGATTCTGGGAGGGTTCACCATCGCGCGATCCCTGCGCGATCCCATTCGTTACAAAGTGGCATCCGACCTCAGATTCGTTCTTTTGATCCCGGATTTTGAAATCGCAACACCTGCTGCACGAAAAGTCATGCCTCGATCCATCTCTTTGGCTGATGCTTCGGCCAATGCTGCGGATGCCGCAGTCATTGCGGCCGCCTTTGCAACTGGCAAATATTCTTTACTCAAAGGGGCATTCGGTGACCGCCTGCACCAACCTTACCGTACAAAGCTGATCCCTTTCCTCAACAAGGTGATAGAGGCCGGGGAAGCAACTGGTGCTTTGGGAGGCTGGTTGAGTGGATCAGGATCCACGATCTGCTGCCTTGCTCCCGATTCATTATCCGCGAAAAAGATCTCCCTCTCCATGAAGAGGGCGGCACCTGGCAGAGCAAAGATCCTCATCACATCCGCCGATAATTCAGGAGCCAGGATCATCAATTTCTGATGCGACGGCTCCTAGACAGATTGGAGCAGTTCGCGGTTGATGTCATCCTCGAGAGGAGAGCCGGGAAAAGGGCCAGCCTCCTTCGTCTTCTTCTCCAAGCGCTCTCGTTTCTTTATCTCGGCATCGTGGCTCTCAGGCTTCGTCTCTACGCATCCAACATGATGCGGCGTCATCAGATCGGATGTCCCGTTGTCAGCATTGGAAATCTGACAGTTGGAGGCACTGGTAAAACACCGGTGGTTGAGAAGCTCGCCCGTGATTTGGCCACCCGTGGCAGGAAGGTCGCCATCCTAAGTCGCGGCTATAAGAGCACCAAACGCAACTATCCGATGCAGGAAAAGTCATCAGTCCGGGTAGTTTCCGATGGTGGAGCCCTACTTCTTGATTCCAAAACAGCCGGGGATGAACCCTTCATGCTCGCAAAGAACCTTAGGGGAGTCGCTGTTGTGGTGGATAAGGATCGTGTGGAGTGCGGTCGGCACGCCATCTCAAGGTTCGGAACCGATCTGCTCCTTCTCGATGACGGACTCCAATACCTACGGCTTCATCGAAGATTTGACCTGGTCCTGATTGACCGTGAGTCTCCGTTTGGAAACGAACATATCCTTCCTCGAGGCACCTTGAGAGAGCCACCTGAGAACCTCTCTAGAGCCAGTCATATTCTAATCACCAAATGTGATGGCGGTGATCTTTCGGATCTCCGTGCAAGGATCAGGGTCTATAACCGGACGGCACCCATCATCGAATGCCGCCACCGTCCCGTTGCACTGCAGGATTTATCAACAGGCGAGAATCTTGAACTGTCCAGCCTCCAAGGCCTAAAAGCGGCATCCCTCTCTGCGATTGCCTCACCTGAGAGTTTTGAACAAGGACTTCGTCGCCTCGGGGTCTCACTCGAATTAATGGAGAGCTATGCCGACCATCATCGCTATTCGAAGCGTGAGATTGATCGATTCATCAGGAGATGTGCCCGCCGAGGGGTTGCCTGCATCCTGACGACGGAGAAAGACTCGGTCCGCATGCCGCGCCTCTTGAATCAGGAGATTCCAATCCGATACCTGAGAATTGAAATCGAAATCCTCAAGGGCCAGGAACATTGGGACGCCATGCTGGAGCAACTCCTCCACCATCCCCGACCTGTCATTGATGAGACGTTCGTACGGGGGTAGTCGTTACGGGAGAAGGCACCTCCCATCAATCTACGTGGAGACTTGTGAACCTACTCACAACTCACTCTGCAATGACGGGAACCATCACCGCATCCGACATGCCGTGTAGGATCTTCTTATCCGCCGGACAAACGGTGGCGAGAACACCTCCCAGATTAACCTTCTCTTCAATGATGAAGAAATAAGGGCTCAAGCGCACTCGCCCCTTCATCATCGAGACCCTACCTTGATGATCGTAATAAGGTTGATCCGAGAGGATCGAATGACGATAGGTCTGCAGGATGTAGGGATGTTCCGGAAATTCACGAAGAGCATTGAGGATGATTGCCTCCCAATCTGAACGGGAAAGATCCGATCCAAGAGAGACACCTCTCGCCCCCCAGGCGCGCCCGTCAAACCCGCTGATCTTGATGATCAGATCACGTTCCTTCTGACTGAACCCTACCAACTCTTTCCAGTCCTGAATTTCGAGGCGTGGATAGACCGCCTGATGAGGCAAGGGAGTGGGGTCGAGGATCCAAGTGTAGGGAATCCATTTTTTCAGCGATTGCATGCCTCGATTACCCAGATGCCTGAGCCAGAAGTCCTTGAGCGGTGGCATCCAGAACAGAGCCATCCAGAGTTTTTCCTCAAGTTGAGCCTTGGGAGGCGGGGTCACAGTGACCTTTCCATGAATGGCATCATGGAAAAGACCACTGGAGCAGGGTACATTCGGTAAATCGAACATCTCGAAGAATCGATAGACTTCCCCTGACCAAGACTTCCTGGCGGCATCATCAGTCACGCTCCAATCCCGGCGGCCTTCACGACTGCAGAGCCGATTCGCCAACCACTCCATCTCGGGACGGTAGGACTCCGCCTCCTGCGAAACAATGATCTCTCCGCGAGGTAGCACCGAGGCAAAGCCATCAAGCATTCCCGAGGCACCACCGAACACATCGAAGCCTTGAGAGGCATACGTTTCATTGAGCCATGCCGTGAGGCCTATTCCACCCGGAATCTGGTCCAATTCACAAAGGGCTAATCCCTCCTCAGTCACCACCAGGTCAGGCCGGATAATTTTTGCAATCTGACCATTGAGAATCTTATTACGTCCTAACGCAATGATCTCATCCGGCTTTCCCTGGTCGAGTAATTGAGCGATCCAAAGAGGTTGCTTGCCCTCAACACTATGGTGGTAGAGCAGTTCGCAGGCCCTGGCAAATTGATGCAAACGATGCCCCATGGTATCGAGCTCACGGGCGAGATGGATCGGCAGGCGAAAAGGGACCGGAGCCCAAAGCCACTCTTTTCCGGCAAAGAATTCTCCTTCAGGCACCATTTTGGTGAGCTCCTCAAAGGGAATGGTGGGGTGGGGAACTGGCTCCGTCACCATCAAGTGAGCAGATGTTTCAACGACTCCCTGAGTACGTCCTCAGCGGAGGATTCGGCGGAGATTCTGGTCAGGACGGCCTTGACCGCCTTGTGTGCATCGACCTGTTTATAACCCAGAGAAATCAAAG
The DNA here is from genome assembly GCA_903847935.1 of uncultured Spartobacteria bacterium. Taxonomy (GTDB): domain Bacteria; phylum Verrucomicrobiota; class Verrucomicrobiia; order Chthoniobacterales; family UBA6821; genus UBA6821. The sequence continues at coordinate 8,182 of CAINEX010000042.1, forward strand.
CCAGGACGGCATCATGAAGGTGGCGGTCGATCCCCGTCGGAGCATTTTCGCGACTGGCAGCCTCCCACTCGGCGGCGACTCCCAACTTGTCCTTGAGTTCCAGAACGACCCTCTCAGCAGTTTTTTTCCCGACCCCGGAAATATTGGAGATGGCGGTGATGTCAGAGGTCACCACCGCTCCCTTGAACTGATCAATGGACATACCACTCAGGAAGGCAAGCGCCATCTTCGGGCCGACTCCGGAGACATGCGCGATCAGTAGACGGAAGAGATCCCTCTCCTCCGTGGAAGAAAAACCGTAAAGCACCTGGGCATCCTCCCTTACATGATGATGCGTCAGCATCCTGACCCGGGCTCCGATGGACGGGAGCTTGTTGTAACTCGAAAGCGGGATCAGTATCTGATAACCGATGCCGCCAGCATTGACGACGACCGTGTTAGGCAACACTTCCTCCAATATCCCTTCAACAAAAGTGATCATGAATGACCTACTTTTAAACCCGATCCCCGGGAAAGACCAGCGGATGTCTCAACAGAATGCAACGGCCCCCATTGAAAGGACTCACTTCCATCTCTTAAAGGTAGCCTTATTTCTGATGACCTCCCTCACGTGGAACACTCCTTCTCTTCATGCCGTCGGTACCAATTCTTCCTACCCCGGAATTCTTTTAGGCGGGGCTTTTGAACGCCCCCCCATCCATCGCTTCTTGGAGGGGTCAAGGCATACCATCCTCTTTCCTGCCCGCATCACCGAAAATGGAGTCTCCGAACCATTGGCCTCAGAGAGTGGACTTAATGCCAAATACTGGGACAACTTTATCAGAGAATCGCTGGAACGAGCGTCTCTCCTCCTCGCGACGCTCGATCCACTCATGGTTAGGGATCGCGCTGGAGTCATTCAGATGGCCGTACTAAGTTCAGATAATCCCATGGTTGCCTCCTGCATTCTGACACACGGTTTTCTACAGCGATTCAGCGCCATCTTCGGGCCTGAATTACTCATTGCCATTCCAAGCCGGAATAAAATCTACGTATTTCCAAAGCTAGCCAATCGCATTGCCTCCGCGATCCCAACCATCCATGACGATCACTTGATCTCACCCATGCCTGTTTCCAGCGAAATCTTCGAACTCTCTGCCAAAGGACTGCATTCAGTCGGAACACTTGATCCCGATGATGGACGATAGATTCTCCCGTGTCCTTCTCGACCAAGCGGAGATTCAGGAACGCATCCGCACTCTTGGGGAGCAGATAACTCATGAGATGAGGGGATTGGTACCCTGTGTCATTCCAATCCTAGACGGGGGAATGATTTTTGCATCGGATCTGGTCAGGAAGATTTCCCTCCCCATCACCCTGCTCCCCATCAAGGCCTCCAGTTACGGAATGGAGAGTGTCAGTTCCGGAAATTTGGATCTGCCATGGGGCGTTCCCCCACTAGTTCGAGATCGAGACGTCTTACTTGTGGATGATATTCTTGATACGGGACTCACTCTCACGACCCTCCGTTCCACTCTTCTTGAAGCAGGTGCCCGCTCTGTCAGAACCTGCGTCCTGCTCAGGAAACAGCATGCAAACCACCTTCACTCCGATTATATCGGATTTGATATACCCAATGAATTCGTTGTGGGTTACGGGCTTGATCACGCCGGGCGGCACCGCAACCTTCCCGAAATCAGTTGCTTGGAAATCGAGAAGAAAAACTAGTCCAGGCTTCTCAGGAAGCACTCAAAAAAGTCAGCGCCCGACTCCAAATCATCACAGGCAATCCACTCGTCCGCTGTATGGGCCTGTGAAATGGATCCTGGCCCCAAGGCTATGGACGGCACTCCCCTTGCTGCAAAGACCGCAGCATCGCAAAACCAAGGTGCACCAATGGGAGTTGCCCCTAGAGAAGAGAGCTTCGCGATAAGAGGGTGATCCGGGTTGGTAAAAAGCGGTGCCGAACCAAGGTGAACAACCTCCAGTTCTGGCGAGGCTTGGCGAATCAGATTGATAATCCGCTGGGGATCCTCACCGGGGATAACGCGAATATCAAGGGTCGCCTCACAATGGTCCGGGACAATATTCGTCTTGGATCCCCCATGAACCGTTCCAACGCTTAACGTGGAGTTCCCGAGTAACGGGTGGATGGTCTTGGAGAGATCGGGGAGAAGCGATTCCCGGATCCGTTCGATAGCGGAGCTTATCTTGTAGATTGCATTCTCACCACGCTCGGGTGCTGAGGCGTGGACGGCCTTGCCACGAGCTGTGAGCGTCACCCAGAGAGAGCCCTTGTGGGCATGTACCGTCTTGAGGTCCGTTGGTTCTCCGGCAATCACGAAATCAAAAGGTTCCTCCTCCGCAAGCGCCTTCGCGCCAAACTGCCCCGATTCCTCCCCCATGAGTCCGGAGAACCAGATTTCATAGCCCAGAGTTGGAATTTTCTCGGGAAGTCGCGACAAGGCGGCGATCATGGCTGCCATTGGCCCCTTGGTGTCGCTTGCTCCCCTACCCCAGATCTTCCCCTCCTTCAATTCCCCACCAAAGGGATCAATCGTCATCCCGACGACACTCACGGTATCTGTATGGGGAGCAAAAAGCAGACGTGGCTTGCCCTCCCGATCCGAGGGGAAACGAGCCACCACATTGGGACGACCTGGAAGGACCTCTCTAAGACTGATTTCTGCACCAAGATCACCAAGGACTTTTCCAAGGGCATCGGCTATGTCCCCCTCACCGGGATTTGCAACACCAGGCTCCCCTTCGGGGTTGACGCTCGGAATGCGGATCAATTCCTGAAGAAGTCGAACTGGATTGAGATGTTTCATTATCAGACTCCAAAGTTATTCGACTAATTCCGGGAGTGAAGCTGCCGGTACCAAGCCACAAATTTAGGAATGCCTTCCCGAATCGGCGTGCTAGGGGAATATCCGAGAAGTGTTCTGGCCTTGGTGATATCGGCCGCGGTGAGAGGCATATCTCCCTTCTGCTCAGGAAGACGCTCAATCACGGCTTTCTTGCCCAGAGCCTTTTCAATTGCGGCAATGAGTTTGGCCAATGTCGTGGTCTCGTTCTCACCAAGATTGAAGATTTCGAACAGCGCCCCCTCCCCGTCCACATAGGAGAGAGCCCCAAGGACCCCTTGGACGATGTCATCAATATAGGTGTAGTCACGACGGGTCGATCCATCGCCAAACTGCTTGATGGGTCGGCCATTCTCAATGGAATCGGTGAAGCTATGAATAGCAAGATCCGGACGCTGCCCCGGGCCATAGACAGTGAAGAAGCGAAGGCACGCAATCCTCATCCCGTGGAGATTCACATAGTTTCCGCAGAGCTGCTCCCCGGCGATCTTGGTGGCTGCATAAGGAGATAGGGTCTGAAGAATCGGGAGATCTTCACGGAAAGGAACGGTTTTGGAGAGGCCATAAACCGATGAACTGGATGCAAAGATAATTTTCTGGCATCCGGAACGACGCGCCGCCTCCAGAACATGGAAAGTGCCGGTGATGTTGGTATCGATGTAAAGCTTAGGATCCGCAATCGAGGGACGCACTCCGGCTCGGGCCGCAAGATGGACCACCGCATCAGGTCCCACTTTCTCAAACACTCCTAGTACGGCCACCCCATTCCTAAGATCAATCTCGACGACATCCACAGAAGAAGGGAAGAATGCAATATTCGACCTCTTGATGGAGGGATCATAAAAATCATTGAAGTCATCAATGATCGTTACTTCATGGCCTTCTGACAGGAGGCTACTGACCACATGGGATCCGATAAATCCGGCACCTCCTGTGACAATGATTTTCATGGTTCCACGATACCCTGAGTTAAAAAGTTAAAAAGTTGAAAAGTTAGAGGGTTGCCAAGGAACACTCATTAATTTTTTACGCTTCAACTTTTCCTAGGTCTTAAACTGGCACATAATCCTGTAATGCCGTACCACCCAGCCACTCTTCCAATGCGTACCTGGGTCGAAGTTGATCATTCGGCGCTCAGGCATAATCTCAAAGCGGTTCAGAAGATGGCAGGAAAGGCCGGCATTATGGCCGTCGTGAAGGCCAACGGCTACGGACATGGCCTCAACGAAGTGTCCTCTACCTTGAGTCCCGGGGTCGAGGTCTTTGCCGTTGCCTCTCTCGGTGAGGGAATTCAGCTTCGGAGAACTGAGAAAAGGAAGCCGATCCTCCTCCTAAGTGCAGCGCTTCCCTCAGAATACCGGGATATTGGAAGAAAAGGTTTTATCCCTACCATCTCCACAATTAAGGAAGCTGAGTTCTATGCGCAAACTGCCCCGGTCGGAGCACCCATTCATTTCAAGATCGATACAGGCATGGGACGACTTGGAGCACAACCCGAGCAAACCTTTGCCATCCTGCGCAAACTCCGAAAGCTCCCCCTCACCCTCCATAGCATCTCGACCCACCTCGCCTCGGCAGATAGCAATGAGACAGCTACCCAAGGGCAACTGAAATGCTTTGAAGAGTTGCTATCCTACCTTCGGGAATTTGAGACAAAGGTGCCAATTCACATCCTGAACTCAGCTGGCACAATGCTCTTCCCAACTCATGCCCATGACCTTGTGCGCGTCGGACTCGCCCTCTACGGAATCTCTCCTGTGCAAAAGTTCCAGAAGCTCCTCAAGCCAGCTCTGAGTTGGAAGGCCTCTGTTACCTTTCTGAACGAACTCCCGAAAGGCCATGGAATCAGTTACGGTAGCACCTATACCACTCCACGCGCCATGAGGGTTGCCGTACTGCCAGTTGGCTACGCGGATGGCTACCCAAGACATCTCTCGGGCAAAAGCGCCTCCATTTTGATTAAAGGCAAACGTTGCCCCCTCCTAGGTCGCGTCACGATGGACCAGATCATGGTTGATGTCTCAGCGATCAAGGGGATCAAGGTCGGTGACGAAGCCGTCTTGGTGGGCAAGCAAGGCAAAGACGAGATCACGGCCACGGAAGTCGCCAAAAAAGCCGATACCATCCCCTGGCACCTCTTCTGCGGTATTACGGGACGCGTGGCTTACATTTATAAATAAGCGTTGGCCGGGTAGGAAGATTAGAAATGAAGTAAACCTATTCCCGTTGAAGGGGAAGGGTCTTCGCTAGGACCCTATCAAATTCTTACACCCTAACAGGGAGCACAAAGAAGGGGAGACCCCTCTTGAAAAATCCACGCTGTAGGGTGAACACGGTGAAGTTATGAAGCAGTCGGGTAAAGTAAGTCTCCTTTTGGAAAACCAACTGACCGCCGAAGAACATGATATCGGGGTGCCTTTCGGCAAGTTTCGTTCCCAAGGTCTGGGCGGTCGTCACAATTTCCGTGCCGATTTCGTAAACGGCCTCGGCATGGAGATTGTGAGCGTTCATGTAATCGGCATAGCGTTGTGTCTCACGAGCGACGGCTGTTTGCAAGTGCCCTACCTCTTCCGTTCCCTTAAAGTTGCCGGCATCGATCACGCCGACTTCAGCGAAGACAAAGTTTTTGAAGACTCCGGGGAACATCCTCTGAACGCCCAGCAGGGTGTGGACGCCGAGCCCGTTGAAACCGTTGACAAAGATTACCGCCGTTTTGGCACGCGGATCCATAGGAACCACCGGGATGGGATCAGATGTTTCAGGAAGTGAGAAGACATCTAGAAGCGTATCAAGACGTTTCAGCTCCTCATGAACATCCCGGTAGTGTTTTTTTATGGAGAAGGTAAGGGCGATCAAAGCGCCCGTCACTAGGAGAGTAATCCAACCACCTTGATTGAACTTTATCACGCTCAGGGCAACAAGGATGGTCGCCGTGAGGGCAAATCCGAGAGCATTGATCGCCATCTTACTCCTCCACTTTGGCTCATCGGCATGTTCATTCTTCCAGTGCACCACCATGCCGAGCTGACTCATGGAGAAAGTAATGAAGACATTGATCGAGTAGAGGACGACAAGCCAGTCGACCGAACCATGGGAGGCCCATATGAGGATGAGAGAACTAACTCCCATGATGATGATCCCGTTCTGCGAGACAAATCGGTCGCTGAGCGTTGCAAAGCGGGCCGGAAGCCAGCGGTCGAGGGCCATATTGGCCATGACACGAGGACCGTCGAGGAATCCAGTCTGCGCCGCAATGAAAAGAAGGGATGCCGCCGAAAACATCGCGATCCATACGAAGGATTGAGAGAGCTGGTAAGGCCATGTCGCAGTAATCTGCCCGAAGAGGATCGCATTGAGCGTTACCCCTTCCTTCGGCATTGAATGATAGAGGAGATACATGAGGAGGAGTCCACCGACCATGAAGGCGAGCGAAACGCCCATGTAGAGCATGGTTTTTTTCCCCGTTGCAACTCGCGGTTCGCGGAGGATCGGGAGACCGTTGCTTACCGCCTCGATACCGGTATAGCTTCCCGCTCCTAGACTGTAAGCAGTAAGGAGCAGGGCCCCAACCTTCCACCATCCAAGTTCCGAGTGGGCGGCCTGGACATCATGCATGGTGGCAGCCGCGATAGATGGCATGCTGCTCGCATGGGAGAAGAACCCGTAGATGATCATGAATCCATGCGTGGCAAGAAAGACGAAGAAGATCGGCGCCCAAATGACCACCGATTCCTTGACTCCTCGCAGATTCAGTATGGTCAAGACCAATGTGGCCGTCATTGCTGTCGCAAGCTTCCAATGCAGCCAGGACTCCGGAAGGACACTGAAAAGCGCGTCGGCGCCCGCGGCGATAGAGAGAGCGATTGTGAGCACATAGTCGACCAGCAGAGCGCAACCGCTAACCACGCCCGCCGATGGCGAGAGCAGTTTGCTTGCCACAAGATAGCCTCCGCCACCGCTGGGGAAGAGCTCAATGATCTGCGAGTAACTGACACAGATCACTCCGATCGTGATGACTGTGGCGATCGCCACGAAAAGCGCCATCGCAGGATGGGTCACCAGTGCCTTCATGGTCTCCTCTGGACCATAGCAGGAGGAAGAGAGTCCATCCGATCCAAGGCCGACCCATGCCAATACGGCAACTAGGGATATCTTGTGAAAAAGACCCTCATCTTTGAGATCACGGGCCTTGCCGATGAATACATTCTTAAGCCAGTTTTCCGGCGTTTCACTCTTCATTGTTTGCGTTTTGTGGGTTGTGCCGTGCAACCATGACATCGCAAAAGATAACTTCCTCAACCGCTTCCACCAAAAGGTGAAACGATCGCAAAGGTGCCCTTCCAGATGCCGACGAGGTTAGCTGACGGGCTGAGTCCTGTAAGTGACCCCTGCGAGTGGTTACCCACTCCGTACGCCCCCTCCTAAGGTTTCCCCAAGGAATTTGGTTCCCCCGCAACTGTCATCATTCGATGACAGAATTGAGCTACATTCACTTTTCATATTGTTCGAGAGCCCTACAAAGTCAAGCCCTCCCTTTCCTTTCTTTTTCCAAACAAGCTCTGGATACATTCATTGAACCCCTACTAATGATTAGTCTTGGTGGATCAGATGGTTAGATAGACAGCGAAGAAAGGGAACAGTAGTCCTACGCCGACATCAGGACTACAGCTATCCACCGACATCTCGATTCGCTTAGGAGGCTTTGCCGCGGAAGGCAACACATTCATGGAGAACCCGCTCCCCCGCAAAATGCTCACTGGAACGGAGCACGACGTTGATATCTCCCACAACGGCATGAGCTCCTTTGGCAAGATCGTCGGCAAGGGTAGCGGAATTCTCGAGTGCATCAGCAAGCGTCTTGTCCTGAGAAAGCACGACCGGCTTAGAACCGGGAACAATAAGGATCGCAAGAGGGCGAATCGAGCGGGCTATCGGATCAAGGGTGAGCAGGTCTGCCGTCTCCTCAGCGACAGCAGCGGCTTCTGCATGGCGCACTTCAAGCTGGATCATCCGAGCGCGTGCCTCAGGCGTTACTGATTCGATTGCATGGGTGATGGCATCCAGGAGGGCGTGACGAACATCGGAGAGGTCCTCGAGTTCCTGAAGCTTCTGCAGGTCTTCGTTCTGATGGATCGCCTTGGCCAGCTGAGAGATCTCCTTGAGATACGAGTTCCGTTGAGTGTCAGGAACAAGATACATGACCACAAGGTGGACAGGAACTCCATCCGGAGATCCATAATCAATGCCTTTGGGGCTCCAGCCTACTGCACAAAGAACCTCCCCATCATTCTCCGAAGTAGCGTGCGGACAAGCCCAACCCCTACCAATCCCCGTATTGTGAAGATTCTCACGGGAAAAAGCCCTCTCCGTAATCCCTTCATCACTAACCTCTGGAATGGCCTCGAGCAGAGTCCCCAGAAACTCCAAAGCATCGTTCTTGATATTGTCGGGAAGTTCGACGAGGCGACCTTCCTGGAGAGCGTTAAGTAGGGCTTTCATTGCTTTATGAGTCTACAAGTCTTAATCAATCCCGAACTTTCTGGCAAACCATGCGTTCACCGAGTGAGTGAGCGTCACGTAGCAAAGAATCGTGGCGGCGATAAAAGCCCAGTAGATCGGAGGTAGCGGAACCATGCCGAGATAGGTTGCCACGGGCGTGATGTAAGGGATCGCGGAACCGATCACGATGATAATCAGCGTAGAAAGAATGAGCGCTGGACTCGCGCAACTTCCAATAAACGGAATCTTGCGAGTTCGGATCACGTGAACGATCAACGTCTGGGTGATGATCGACTCCACAAACCATCCGGAGTGAAAGAGGGATGCGGCATAGGTATCATCATTGGCCATTCCCGGGCCTCCTGCAAAGCGGTGGAGGAGTTCCATGGGAGCTGTCAGGTTCAGGTTACTACACTTGAAGAAGTAAAGCATCACGGCGAACGTTGTGTAGTCAAAAATCGAACTGGTGGGACC
>CAINEX010000043.1 GCA_903847935.1 uncultured Spartobacteria bacterium
GATCGGGTCTGTCATCTGCGGCGGCGAGCATAACATCCCCGACGGTGAGGTCTTCTCCTGCCCGATCAAGGATTCGGTGGAAGGATATGTGACCTTCAACGCCGCGACACTCAACCGTGGCATCGCTTTTGACCAGGTTCACCTCGAGTTCTCCAAGGGAAAGGTCATCAAGGCAACCGCCAACCATACGAAGGCACTGAACGAGATTCTCGACACGGATGCCGGAGCCCGATTCATCGGCGAGTTTTCGCTGGGATTCAACCCCCACATTCTCCATCCGATGCGCGATATTCTCTTCGACGAGAAGATCGCCGGATCATTCCATTTTACGCCGGGGCAGGCCTACGAGGTCGCTGGAAACGGCAATAAGAGTGCCATCCATTGGGATATGGTCTGCATCCAGCGCAAGGACTACGGTGGTGGCGAGGTCTGGTTCGACGGCAAGCTGATCCGTAAGGATGGTCTCTTCATTCCGCCGGCCTTGCAGGCGCTCAATCCGGATCGATTACTAGGCAGGAAGTCCGGATCCACCAAGAAGCGGACCGGTTAGGCAAGTAGGCGCTCTTTTCAAAAGCCCCCATGATGCTCTGGCGCTATATTCAAGAGACGGCGAGAAAGTTCCACGAACTTCTCGATGCCAAGGATGCGCCCCATTCGGTCGCGGGGGGCACTGCAATCGGTGTCTTCTTTGGATTTCTACCCATTTTTGGGCTCAAGACCCTGGGAGCTATGGGGGTTTCCATGGTGACCCGATGCAGTTTGGTCGCCTCGGTGATCGGTGTCTCTCTCCATGATCTCCTTCTTCCGATCTGGCCACTGATCTTACGTTGGCAGTTTCAGGTTGGTTTCTGGCTACTGAGTCATCCTCATCATTTTGCCCCACGGTTACACCGGGCAGATTTCAAACTTTCTGAGTTGCTGCAGTGGGATAGCTTCGTTGATATAGGCCTTCCATTAGCCCTCGGTGGAGCGGTTATTGCGCTTCCCATCTCAATTATTTCCTATCTGACTGTGCTGGCCATTATGCGTCTTCGGCAGGCTCGGAAGGCAGCCAAAGAAGTCGCCAACGACTCCGTCGATAAAGCTTGGGAAAAGCCGTGATCTAATTTCCTCTATGAGGTGTTCAGGAGGTGGCTATTCCGTCTTGGTCCAGTCGGGTGGCTCCACGGCACGGTAGTTGCAGTGCCAGAGGCTCTTCTGGAAGCGGGTGATCGTTCCTCCCTCCTCGTAGTCGTCGTCGCCAAGATAGCTTGAGACTTGTTGGCCGCATTGCAGCCAGTAGAAGACCAACAGGACGATCAACCAGCGCCGATGCCGCCAGAGGGAGAGCGTGAGTCCGGGAATCAGGATCACGTACCAGTTCATGACCCACGCCATACTCTTGATCATAATCCAGAACATGATGCTGGGAAGGGCCTGAGGAATTCTCTTCTGCCAAGATCCCCGTGTGGTGAAGACAAGCAGGAGGGCTAATGGTATCGTGGTAACTACCTCGTTCCAGACGATCCGGATAAGGGAAACATCCTCGAAGTGCTCCATCACCCCCTTGCGCCAGAAGAGCGGCCAGTAAAAGGGATTGAGAAGGTTTTCCTGATTTTGCAGGGGAAGAAGCCAGAGGTCGTGCCTACACCAATAGAACGGGGCAAAGGGAAGGAAGGTTGCAAAAAAACCGATCAGAAACCCGACCACTGCCTTGCGCGGCTCGAGATGCCTCCGGAGGAAAATTTCGTAGAGCAAATAGGGTGCTACCAGGAGAGCTAGTTGCTTGGTCTGAAGCGCCAGCATGAAGGCCGCGCCAGTCCAGAGCCATCGTCCGCTCCTGGCGGAGAGGACGGCAAGGACAACAAGGAAGGTGACAAAGCTCTCGTACTGCCCCTCGTGGGAGGTGTACCAGATGGTGACCGGGGCCGAGAAGACGAGCAACCCGGCCCACCAGGAGGTGGCCCTTGCAATCAGGAAGGCTGAGCCCAGATCAAAGAGTGTGAGAGTTAGCTTCACCCAAAAGAGGCCGGCCCCCAGAGTTCCGAACACCGCGAAGAAGAGGAGGGCTAGCGGCGGGTAGATGTAGCCGATTTCAGTCCAAAACTGAGACCAAAATTCATGGGGAAACTGTGAGGGGAGCAGCTTGTAGAAGACAGCAGGGTTCTCAAAGAAGTGAGAGGTGAATCCGAGGTGTCTGTACAGGTCGGAGGTATCGTCCGGAGCCTGCGCGCAATAATAAAGCCGAATCACCAGAGTGAGCAGAAAGGCCATGACAAACCATGCCCTAGCCGTGCCGGAAAGTTTTCTGCGAACGAGGAGGGTTGAAAGCGCCGAAATGTTCATCTAGTTGCGTTCGGCGTGCGGTTCATTTCAGGTTCAGCGGAGCATAAAACGAGCCGGGAAGAACAGGTGTATTTATTTTTACGGAATCGGCGCTTCCCTTTTCGGGTCTAAAAGGACTATATTCCGCCCCCCATTATGTCGGATCCCATCCTCACTTTTGGCCTTCCCTCGGGCAGCCTCATGGAAGCCACTCTGTCGCTGTTCAAGCGGGCGGGCTTCTCCATCTCCGGAACGAGCCGCTCGTATCGTCCTCTTGTGGATGATCCTGAACTGCGCCTTCGCATGCTGAGGGCTCAGGAAATCAGCCGTTATGTTGAGGGAGGTTTCCTTGACTGCGGTATAACAGGTCGCGATTGGGTCGAGGAGAATGGCTCCGAGGTCGAGGTCATCGCGGAACTTCCCTACAGCAAGGCAACGGCCAATCCCACCCGCTGGGTCATAGCCGTCCCCGAGGATTCTCCTTACAAGTCAGTCAAAGATCTCGAGGGCAAACGCATCGCCACGGAGGCTGTCGGTCTCACCCGCCGCTACTTCGAAAGCAAGGGAGTGAAGGCTGAACTCGAGTTTTCGTGGGGAGCCACCGAGGTCAAGGTTCCCGATCTGGTCGATGCCATCGTGGACATCACCGAGACAGGTTCCTCTCTTCGAGCCAACAAACTCCGCATCCTCGAGACGATCATCGAGTCCTATCCGGTCTTTGTGGCGGGCAAGAAGGCCTTTGCAGACAAGTGGAAGCGTGAGAAGATGGAGCGCGTGGCCCTTCTGCTCGTGGGAGCACTTACCGCCCGCGACAAGGTCGGGCTCAAAATGAATCTTCCCCGGATAAAATTACAGAATCTCCTCGACGCATTACCCGCTCTCCGCAATCCTACAGTTTCGCCTCTGGCCCAAAACGACTGGGTGGCTGTGGAAACAGTCATCGACGAGAAAATCGTCCGGGAGATCATACCGCAACTGAAGTCACTCGGTGCCGAAGGCATCATCGAATACCCTCTGAACAAAGTCGTCTACTAAGACGACTCAGACCTAGACATACCATTCTACGCAAGTAGTCCAGAACCGAAAACAGCCCGATGGGATCAATCAAAAAGAAACGTAAAGCCAAGATTGCCAAGCACAAGCGCCGCAAGCGCATGAAGCTTAACCGGCACAAGAAGCGCCTGCGTTACAAGTCCTAAGGACTGGTAGAAGCCCAGTTTGGGCCAGCAGACCGCCTGAGAAAGGGTAGGTCTTTTCAAGACAAGCTCCCGGATATACTTCGGGAGCTTTGTTCGTTTTTCGATTAGTCGGCCCCCTTTGCTCCCTTTGTTTTTTGTCAGGTCGATCTGTCATCGGCAGAATCGTTGATGGTAGGGCGTAAAAGCCCTAAAAGAGGACGCAACCGATCAACGCAAAGGAAAATATACCCCCACCTCTCGCCGAAGGGTCTGCCACGCTTACTGGGGCTCGAAGAGGATCCGCCCGCATTGAGGGCATCCGATAATCTCTTTCTCGGCCCGTACTTCCAAGATGGTCTGCATGTTGACCTGCATATTGCATCCAGAGCAGACACCATGTTCCACTGTGACAAGCGCGACTCCATTCTTGCTCTTGAAAAGCCTGTTATAACGATCGAGAAGGTCCTCGTCGATCCCGTCAATAAATGAGGAGCGGGTGGCTTCGAATTCTTTCTGCCGGGCATCCAGATTTTCCCTGCGGGTGATAAGGGAAGCCATGTGGGACTCCACCTTTTTCTTCTCCGCGACATGGGCCTCCTGAGCTTGCTGAAGGGCTGGTTTAAGGGCCTCCGCCTCCTCCATAAGAACAAGTTCACGATCCTCCAGTTCCACGATCACCTTTTCCGCCATCTCGATCTCGTGTCTCAGGGCCGAGAATTCCTCGTTCTTACGGGTTTCGAGCTGTTGGTTCTTGTAGCGGGAGATCTGGTCCTGCTTGGACTTGACCTCGACCTCAAGCTTCTTGCGCTCGACTTCTATCTCCCTCTGGCGGGTTCGAGCGGCCTCAAGTCGGTCATCGGCAGCCTTGAGTTCGCGGTCGCGGGCAGCCTTCTCGGCTGGAAGAGCCGCAATCTCCGTGAGGGTGGCGCGAAGTTTCTGGTCGCGGTCCTGAAGGGTGAGGAGTTTTTCGATGGATGGTAACATGGAGTGGTTGGTTGCTCTATTTCCAGAGGTAGGACTGGGTCAGGCCCACAATCTTGCCGTTCACGATCAAGAGGCAGCGCCAGTTGGTCACGGGGCCGTTCTCAAGGTAGTCGTCTCCGATAATGGTGAACTGCGTCCGGACGGATCCCTTCACAGCCGGGTAACTCTTTTCACGGGCCATGACAAAGGGTCCAAGGTTGGCCTGACGGTATTCCAAGCGCACGGTGACATCGGAGGGGGTGCCATGGTTCCACCAGAAGAAGTTCAGGTAATTTCCCCGAAGGGCGTTTCTGTCGAGCTGAGTGGTGGCCGGCCACATGTAATATTTGCGCTCGAACTCGATGGCCTCGTTTTTCGGTCCCGTGGTGATGAAGGTGCTGGGGTCGTTCAGGAATTGGGTTTTCTTCCGGAAGGAGAAGTTGGAATCGATCGCCAAGGGAAGGATATCAGCCTTCTCTAGCTTTACCTGGGGAGGTTCGGGCGCGGCACATCCGGCTACCATGAGGAAGATGGCCCCGATCAGGATCGCAAGGGCGCCGTGCCGGCAGCGGAAGACGTCGGTCAGATGAGGCATCAGGCGGAGAATAAAAGCGTGTGACCGTCGGAGTGTCAATGAGGCTTGGACACCTCGAGGGGGGTGCGGGCGTATAAGGCCAATCTTGACGGTTGATCAAGTAGCGCCCAATGTCCCATACATGAGCCAGTTTCAACGCTCCTTGGCCTCCTCGGTGGAGGTCTTTCACGCACTGGGGCAGCTTGAGCCCCTTCTCGAAAAAGCGGCTGCCTTGGCCGGTGATGCCCTGCTTGCAGGAAACAAGCTGATGTTCTGCGGTAACGGCGGAAGTGCTGCGGATAGTGCCCATTTGGCCACCGAGTTCACCTGCAGATTCAAGGAGGATCGCCGTCCCTACCCGGCCATGGCCTTCACGGTTGATGCCGGTTTGCTGACAGCCATCGGCAACGATTACGAATTCAACGAGATCTTCGCCCGTCAGGTTGCGGCCTTCGGAAAGCCCGGAGACGTCCTCATTGTGATCACGACGAGTGGAAAGTCCCGCAATATCCTTGCGGCTTTGGAGGAGGCGCGCCGCCATGGAGTCAAGACGATCGCCTTCCTCGGAAAAGGGGGTGGCTTCACCAAGGGTGCCTCCGATATCGAACTGATCGTTCCGGGAGTCGAGACGGCTCGCATCCAGGAGGCCCAGCAGTTTCTGCTCCACGTCCTTTGCGAGATCGTGGAGGAACGGCTTCCCCGGGAGTAAGCGCCCCACTCTTGAGCAGCCCGGTCTATTTCTCTATTGCGCAGGTTTCATGGATTGCCGTGGGTGTATTGGGGCTCATCACGGGCTCTTTTCTCAATGCGGTGATTCATCGTCTGCCTCTTGGGATTTCCCTGCTTAATCCGAAGCGATCTTTCTGCCCGGGTTGCAAAAAGACCATCCCCTGGTACGAGAACCTCCCGGTGTTGAGCTGGCTACTCCTGCGTGGGAAGTGTTCCGGATGCGCGATGACGATAACCTTCCGCTACCCGATGGTGGAGATGCTGACATCAGGGCTCTACCTTCTGGCCTGGGTTCGTTTTGGGCTTCCTGTCGCACCTATCGTCTGGATCTTCATCTCACTGGCCATTGCCGCCACCTTTATTGATTTCGACCACCTGATCATCCCGAACCAGATCACTCTCGGAGGAATCGGCGCAGGCCTGCTCTCCGCGATGATAGTCCCGTCACTGCTGGGTGCGACATCATGGTGGCAGGGCTTGCTCTTCTCCGTCATCGGTGCCGTCAGCGGATATGTCCTGCTCTGGGGGGTGGTGGAGGGAGGGAAGTTGGCTTTTGGTCGCACACGGATTCGGCCCGACTCCCCGATGCTTCTGGAAATCAAGGGGAGTTTTCCGGATTATTCGCTTAAGCTGGGGGAGGAAGAGGTGCCCTTGTCGGAGTTCCTGCTCCGTCCAAGTGACCGGGTAGAAGCCTTGTGCGCCTGGGTTGAAATCGACGGGGAGCGTTCAAATGGGGGCACTCTCTTGATCGACGCGGGGGAGGTCGGATTCAGCGGTAGGGTTTGGTCATATGCCGAGATTATGGAAGTCATGCCGGTCCGGGCCGAGGTGATCGAACTGGTCCTGCCTCGCGAAGCGATGGGATTCGGCGATGTGAAGTTTCTCGCCTGCATCGGTGCCTTTCTGGGTTGGAAGGGTGTGTTCTTCGCTCTGTTCTCCGGTTCGGTGGCCGGTGCCGTGATCGGCATCCTGACGCTGGCTTTCACGCGGGGACGTTCCGGGGGGAGGATCCCCTTTGGTCCTTATCTGGCGCTTGGGGCGCTGCTTTGGATCTATTACGGTCCGGAGTTGCTGGCACTTTACGCTTCGTTGTTGACGGGGCATGGCATCGGAATCAGTGGTTTTTTCCTCTCCCATCACCCTTTCGCCGTGTAGGATTTCCTCTTCATGTTCGATCAGCAGAGATCTCACCCAAAGAAGTCCCGTGATGATGGGAAGGCAGGCTTGTTTCGGTTCCTGCCTAAAAGCTGGGGCCCTTTCAGGGAGTTAGTTTCCTACCTCACTCCCTATAAGCAGCGCATCGCGCTTGGGTTGCTGGCAGGTATTGGCTTTGCCGCCGTGAACAGCGCGATGCTCCTGCTGATACGTCGGATCGGGGACACCGCCTTCGGAGGAAAATTCAGCCAAGCGGACATCATGAAAGGGTCCACGATCGGACAAGGACCGAAGATCGATGCCTTCCTCTGGATGGCGCTTCTTATTCCCGCGGTCATGATCCTGCGCAGTCTGCTCGCCTACGCTAATGTCTACTGCCTCACCTGGGTCAGTCTGAAAGCACTTCGCGATATGCGTCGCCGGGTCTTCGGTCACCTGATGGGCCAGTCGCTCGATTTCTTCAATAAATCCCAGTCCGGGCGTCTCCTCTCCCGCGTGTTAAACGATACGATGGTTGCCCAGCAATCGCTGGTTACCATTGTCGGTGATCTGGTGAAGCAACCTCTCACGGCCCTTGGGGCGATCATCGCCCTGCTCTACATCGACTGGAGGTTTACCCTTTTTTCGCTGGTCCTCTTTCCGACATGCCTGGTGCCCGTGATTATCTACGGTCGCCGCGTTCGCAAGGCTTCGCGCTCGATGCAAAACGAGGCGGGTGTCATGGCGGTGATCCTTCAGGAGTCCTTTGCAGGAGTCCGCGTGATCAAGTCCTTCTCCCGGGAGCAGTTGAGAAAGCATCTCTTCGACATGTCTAGCGACGAGCAGTTCCGCTCCAGCATGAGTGCCAGCAAGAGCGGTGCCATCGTGCAACCGATGATCGAGACGGTCTCCGCCTTCGGCGTCTCGCTCGCGCTCTTCTATGTTTATTTCGCCCACCTCAGCGTGGGGAGTTTCATTGCGCTGCTCGGAGGTATGTTTCTGCTCTACGATCCGATCAAGAACATCAGCAAGATACACGTGACGATCCAGAACTGTCTTGGGGCCGCCACGAGCATCCTTGATCTCCTTGCCACCAGGCCCACCATCCACGACCTTCCCGGTGCGAAGCCGCTTGGAAAGGCGCTGGGTCACATTGCTCTCGAAAACGTCAGCTTCTCCTACGGGCGCATCGGTTCCGGAGTGGAGGAAAATCAGCCTGAGAACGCGGCGACCGACCTCAATCTTGTTATCGAACCAGGCCAGAAGGTCGCCCTCGTCGGTGCCAGTGGGGCAGGCAAGAGCACGATCCTCTCGCTCCTACTTCGTTTTTACGACCCTCAGCAGGGCCGGGTCGTGATCGACGGTCATGATCTGCGTGACCTCACCCTCGATTCCCTCCGTGATCAAATTGGCATCGTGACCCAGGAGAGTTTCCTCTTTCACGATTCGATCTATGAAAATATCCGTTTCGGTCGGCTTGACGCCAACAAGGAGGAGGTTGAGGAGGCCGCCCGCCTTGCCTTCGCCCATGATTTCATCCTGGCCCAACCGCAGGGTTACGAGACCGTTGTCGGAGACAAGGGGTGCCTCCTCTCTGGTGGGCAGCAGCAGCGTCTCGCGATCGCCCGGGCGCTTCTCAAGTCCGCTCCGATCCTCCTGCTCGACGAGGCAACCTCGGCTCTCGACTCCGAGTCCGAGAAAATGATTCAGTCGGCCTTGGAGAGGCTCTCCGAGGGTCGCACTGTGATCGCTATCGCTCACCGTCTCTCGACAGTGCTTGGCAGCGATATGATCGTGGTCATGGATCAGGGGCGTATCGTGGCAACCGGAACCCATGCCGAACTGTTGAATTCCTGCGCCCTTTATTCCAACCTCTACCAACTTCAGTTCACCCATGCCGCCTGATCGGTTCACCGAAATTCAGACAATCTTTCCCAACATGAAAATCCAACGTGCCCTGCTCTCGGTTTCGGACAAGACCGGACTCATCGATTTCGCCAGAGGCCTGTCCGAACAGGGCGTCGAACTTCTCTCCACTGGCGGCACCGCCAAGGCAATCGCCGCCTCAGGTATCCCGGTCCGGGAGATCTCCGACTACACCGGGTTTCCCGAAATGATGGACGGAAGAGTCAAGACTCTCCTCCCCAAGGTCCATGGGGGGCTCTTGTTCCTCAGGGACGATTCCAAGCACCAGGCACAGGCAACAGAACATGGCATCCTTCCGATCGATCTTGTTTGTGTGAATCTTTATCCCTTCGAGGAGACCGTTGCCAGGAAGGGCGTTAGCCTTGCAGAGGCCATCGAACAGATCGATATCGGAGGGCCCTCCATGATCCGAAGCGGTTCCAAGAATCACCGCTCCGTGACCGTTGTTGTGGATCCTGACGACTATCCCCGGGTCCTGGATGCCATGAGTGCCGGAGGAGGCGCCACGACTCCGGAACTACGCGCTCGCCTTGCCGTGAAGGCCTTCGCTACCACGGGAGCCTACGACCGGGCCATCAGCACCTATCTTGACAACGAGAGCGCCCCGGGAGAGGCCCTCTCCCTTGACTTTCCTCTGGCTGGCCGACTCCGTTACGGCGAGAATCCCCATCAGGAGGCCGAACTCTATGGAAGTTTCTTCGATTACTTCGAGAAACTGCACGGGAAGGAGCTCTCCTTCAACAATATCCTAGATATCACCGCGGCTGCCCGGCTGATCGGCGAATTTTCCAAGCCGACCGTTGCCATTCTCAAGCACACCAACCCGTGTGGGGTCGGAAGCGATGAAAATCTCACTGAGGCCTGGGAAAAGGCCTTTGCCACGGATAGGGCCGCACCATTCGGAGGTATCATCATCGTGAATCGTCCTGTGGACGAATCCCTTGCACGTGCGATTGCTGAAATCTTCAGCGAGGTCATCATCGCTCCTGACTTCACGGTTGATGCCCGAGCCCTCCTTCAGAAAAAGAAGAATCTCCGCCTCATGCGACTCCTTAAGGAGATTCCGGCCACAGATCGTGACATCCGCTCCGTCATCGGTGGACTCCTTGTCCAGGATGCCGATGTCACCCTCGGCGAGGGGGCGGGAATTATCGAGCACCACGTGGTCTCCAACCGTCCGCCAACAAAGGACGAGATTGAGGCCATGGAGTTCGGCTGGAAGGTCGTGAAGCATGTAAAGAGCAATGCCATCGTCTACGTGGGCAAGGACCGCACCCTGGGGATCGGCGCCGGCCAGATGTCCCGTGTCGATTCCTCTCGCATTGCCGTCTGGAAGGCGGGTGAGGCGGGCCTGTCCCTCAAAGGGAGTGTCGTCTGCAGTGATGCCTTTTTCCCCTTTCCCGACGGTCTGATTGCGGCCGCCGAGGCTGGGGCTTCCGCTGCCATCCAGCCCGGGGGTTCCGTCCGAGATCCAGAGGTAATCGCCGCCGCGAATGAGAGGGGGCTTGCCATGGTTTTCACCGGCACGCGTCACTTCAGACACTAGGAAGAACCTGTCATGGGCGTTCAACTCGGTGTTAATATCGACCATGTCGCCACCGTGCGGCAGGCGCGTTACGCCCTGAATGCCGGATCGATCAATGTCGAACCCGATCCCGTGGAAGCTGCCCTTGCCGCCGAGCGAGGAGGAGCTGTAGGCATTACGGCCCACCTCCGTCAGGACCGAAGGCATATCGGTGATGTCGATATTTTTCGCCTGAAAGAGGCGGTCGCGACCAAGCTCAACCTTGAGATGGGGAACTCTCCGGAGATCGTTGACATTGCGCTGAAGGTCTTGCCCACCGATGTCTGCCTGGTTCCCGAGAGCCGGGAGGAGGTGACCACTGAAGGTGGTTTGGACTGTGTGACCAATCATTCCGCCCTCGAGCAAACGCTCAAGGCCATGCGCGATGCCGGCATACGTGTCAGTCTCTTCATTGATCCGGTACCAGCCCAGATTGCTGCCGCTGCTTCACTAGGGGCGCCGGTTATCGAGCTTCACACGGGAGCCTACGCCGAGGCGTCAGGGTCAGTGCGTGACGCGGAACTGGTCCGTTTGCTTGAAGCTGCTCGTCTGGCAACTGAAGCTGGCATACAGGTCAATGCGGGCCACGGGCTCAATTACACAAATATCAGTCCAATCCTGACGCTCCCCAGGCTTGTTGAGCTCAATATCGGTCACTCGATCGTCTCCCGCGCATTGGCAGTCGGCATGGAGACCGCGACACGCGAAATGGTCGCCTTGCTAGGATAGGGTGGTCGATCCAAGGCCTCAGCGAATCAGTCCCAGTGAGTTGGGAGGAGAAATTGCTTCAGAGTGCAGGAGAGCTGTTCGTCGTCGGGGATCTCTCTGGGGATGGTGTCGGTTGAGTGAGGGGAGAAACCGCCTCTGCTGTCTGGGGTGATGTCGTGGATGGGGCACCGGAAGTTGAAGGAGTAGCCGCGGGGTTGACCGCCGGCAAGGTAGCCGAAGTGGGCGTTAAAATTGGCGTTGAGGAGGGGATCGTCGTGGAGGAGGCTTTTTCAGCGGGCCGGAATTCAGTGTGCCTGATGCGGCCACCCGCTTCCGCCGTCCAGATGCTGAGTGCGATGGAAAGTGCTGAGCCAAGAAGAACGGCCCAACCGATCCAAGCCGCCTGTCGTGGATACCTGATCAGGGCAAGGAGCGCCGCTGCAGCCAGAATGCCGGCAGCATAGACAACCGGGGCGGTTGCCTTGGCCCGATGGCTATGCTCTCTGAAGGCTGCTTTACCGGGCAAATCCATGCCGGGTTCGATTGAGCCATCCACAAACGATTCCTGAGCTCCTTCACCTGTTTCCATGATGAGTGGCATGGTCCCCGCGCATAGGATGACCGCCAAGAGGCCAGAGGCAAGCGCCCCCCGACTGTGAAAGAGGATGCCGATGAGTACAGGCAGACAGCCGACGCTCAGGCCGATGATCGGCACATGGTTGATGGCCAGATGCAGGTGAGCGGGGGTAAAGAGTGTCTCCATGCGTTGAGCCTTACCCCGAGTAAGATCTGAGACAAGGGTGAAGGATGGAGTGCTGGACAAGAAATCAGAGGTGGTGCAGATTCCTGATTATGAGTAACGGGCAGGGAACAGCCGGAAATGTCATCGCAGCATTGGCC
>CAINEX010000044.1 GCA_903847935.1 uncultured Spartobacteria bacterium
GATCAGACTGCACACCTGGTTCGCAAGAAGCGAATCACGGTGTGACTGACTGCGGCCGAGCTTGACTGTTTTTTTGCGATGACGCATGTCGTTTTAGTTTTTCTATTATGCCTTATTATTCGTCGACGGGGGCGAGATTCTCAACAAGGCCTGGCTCGAACTTCATGCCAAGACCGAGACCGAGCTGGACGAGCTTGTCCTTGATCTCGTTGAGTGACTTCTTGCCGAAGTTACGATATTTGAGCATCTCGGCTTCGCTCTTGAGGGCGAGCTGACCGACGCTCGTGATATTGGCGTTGTTGAGGCAGTTGGCTGCACGCACCGAGAGTTCAATCTCGTTGACGCTCATGGCGAGCAGCTTCTTGAGGCGGTTGTTCTCCTGACTGACTTCAACCGGGGTCTCGTCAAACTCAACCTGCGTGTCGTCAAAGTTAACGAAGACATCGAGGTGATGGCGGAGAATCGCCGCGGACTGAAGCAGCGCCTCGTCCGGAGTGAGGCGGCCGTCGGTCCAGATCTCTAGGATGAGCTTGTCGTAGTCGGTACGCTGACCGACGCGGGTCTGTTCGACGGCATACTTGACCTTCGTCACAGGGGAGAAGATCGAGTCGATGGCAATAACGCCGATCGGCTTGTCCGGGCTCTTGTTCTCATCTCCGGTTGCAAATCCGCGGCCGACCTTGACCTCGAACTCGGCTTCAAACTTCATCTTCTTGTCGAGCGTGCAGATGTGTTGGTCGGGGTTGAGGACCTCGCACTGGGCGGTGGATTGGATGTCACCGGCGGTGACGACCCCCTGCTTGTTGACCGAGAGGGTCAGGTTGCGTGGCTCGTGGTCGTGGGCCTTGAACTTAACCTGCTTGAGGTTAAGGATGATTTCAACCACGTCCTCGACGATGCCGGGGATGCTGGTGAACTCATGAGGAGCCCCCTCAATGCGTACCGAGGTGATGGCGGCACCCTCCAGTGAAGAAAGAAGTGTGCGGCGCAGTGAGTTGCCGATCGTGTGGCCGTAACCGGCCTCGAAGGGTTCTGCTACAAATTTCGCGTATGTTTCTGTGGCGGATTTCTCGTCCTTGACGAGGGTCTTCGGCATTTCGAAGCGACCGAGGCGGATAGGCATATTGTCTGATTGTTTTTGTTGCCGGGTTTCCCTTGTCGCGTGGCAGTGATCGGCAAGTGCAGATCACCCAAGGACCGACGGCAAAATGTTTTGAGCGCGGCCAAGTAGAATAGCCCCGGCAATCTTCACTGCAAGGAAGAATTGTAAGGGGCTATTGATGAAAATGAGGTGTGATAACAGACCCGTCTTCTAAGGTCGCTGTGTCACTCGTCAAACTTACCTCATTCCTTACTGGCAAAAGAAAAGCCGCCACCCCTATTGGAATGGCGGCTTTTACGATGACGCTTGTCGTCGCTCTTACTTCAGCGGAACGGTCTTGATCGTCTGAATAACACGGCTTGCGATCTTATACGGATCCCCCTGTGAGTTCGGACGACGATCCTCAAGGTAGCCCTTGTATTCGTTGTTCACGAAGCTGTGAGGCACACGGATTGATGCTCCACGATCGGCAACGCCGTAACTGAACTTGTCGATCGACTGGGTCTCGTGGAGACCTGTCAGACGGAAGTGATTGTCGGGACCATACACGGTAATGTGCTCGTCCTTGAACTTGTCGAAGGCAGCCATCAACTTCTCGAAATACTTCTTGCCACCCTTCTCACGCATGAACTTGGTGGAAAAGTTGGTGTGCATGCCGGAACCGTTCCAATCCATCTCTTTGCCGAGAGGCTTGCAATGGAACTCAACGTCAACACCGTATTTCTCGCAGACGCGCATGAGGACGTAGCGGGCAAGCCAGATTTCATCAGCCGCCTTCTTGGAACCCTTGCCGAAGATCTGGAACTCCCATTGTCCCTTTGCCACCTCGGCATTGATGCCCTCGTGGTTGATCCCCATTTCAAGGCAGATGTCGAGGTGCTCCTCAACGATATCGCGGGCGATGTCGCCGACACCGGCATAGCCAACGCCGCAGTAGAACTTGCCCTGAGGCTCGGAGGGCCATCCTCCCTTGGGGAAGCCCAGGGGTGCTCCATCCTTGTAGAGGAAGTACTCCTGCTCGAAGCCGAACCAGGTATCGGGATCATCAAGGATCGTTGCCCGTGAGTTGGAAGGATGCGGCTTTCCATCGGGAAGCAGGACTTCGCACATGACGAGGTATCCGTTCTCACGCGTCGGATCGGGGTAGCTGGCGACTGGTTTGAGGAGGCAATCGGAGCTGCGTCCCTCGGCCTGACGGGTAGAGCTGCCATCAAAGCCCCACATTGGAAGATCCTTGAGTGTGGGAGCTTTCGCAAACTCCTTGATGGTGGTCTTGCTTCGGAGGTTAGGAACGGGCTCGTAACCGTCGAGCCAGATGTATTCGAGTTTGTACTTGGCCATATTATGGGTGGTTGTGGTGTCTTCTGTCTTTTTTTGTTCAGTTTTCCCCGAGCAGTTCGCCGGAGAAACTGTGTCTCCCGACTTTAAGATCGGTTGCAATAGGATCAAGCAACTTCAATGCCAAAGTGACAAATTCTTCGTATTGTAAAGGCTCCAAGCCTGTTAGATGTAGGTCATGAAAAATCCAGGGTGTTTGTTTCTTTAAATTGCCCCCTCGTTCCTTGACGTCTCTCTGACTCAATAGTCTTCCGCATAAAAACCTACGGCCAATTGCATCATGATCACCATCAAAGACACCCAGCGTGCCATTGTTCAGGTCTGCTTCGATGGGAGTGTCCGCAAGGTTTTTCGTGGACCAAATGCCGGGGAGCGATTTGCCAATGAGGTGAGGATTCTGAAACATCTCGAGCTTGTCGGTTGCGATTTTGTGCCTCGTTTACTGGCGACAGATCCCGAGAAGCTTCTCTTGATCACGACAAACTGCGGTTCACGAGTAGATCATCTGGATCCCGAACGATGCCGGGAACTCTTCGCGGAACTCGAGGCTTATGACGTCCGCCATGATGACCCGGAAATAAGGAACGTCACCTACCGTCAACAAGACGGACGCTTCTGCCTGATTGATTTCGAGTTTGCCTCGCTGTTGAAGAAAGAGTCTGTAGAAGAGAACGAATCGTCCATCTCCTCATCCCAGTCTCTGCTCCGCTTTGAATGGTCGGGGTCCACCGACCGGGGACCGTTCCGGACAAACAACGAGGATTCATTCCTCGGGCTTTCAATCGACCCGACAGGTACACTCCATCTCGGACGTACAGGTACAGCGACTAATGCCGGTAACGACCTACTCTTTGCGGTCAGTGATGGGATGGGGGGTGCCAAGGCGGGTGAGTTCGCAAGCCAGATCGCCATCGATAAGATTGCCCGCAGATTTCCTCCCCTGATCGGAGGCCGGGGAGAGGGACGTCCAATCGGATACCTTCCGGCGTTTGAGGCACTCTTTGCCGAAATTAACAAAGCGCTCCGACATCTTGGGGATAGCTACGAGGAGTGCCATGGAATGGGGGCAACACTCAGCCTCTGCTGGTTCTCGGGGGAGATCATGCACTTCGCCCACGTGGGTGACAGCCGGATTTACCATCTTCCATCTGCGGGAAAAGGGGGTGTGATCCGTCAACTCACCAACGATGACACCCATGTCGCCTGGTTACTCAGGACAGGTCGGATCAACTCCTCGGAGGCCAGGGTGCACTCCGCCAGGAATCATCTTCAAAAGGCTCTGGGAGCGGGGAACCAGTTTGTGACTCCTCAGGTTGGAGAGATCGTCTGCCAACCCGGAGACCGATTTCTACTCTGCACGGATGGAGTCACGGATGGACTTTCCGATCTCGCGATTATCGAGACCCTCGAACAGTGCCCGAAGAATATTACCCCTGCAGAGCACCTTGTCCGAGAGGCCATCAGAAGTTCCGGCAAAGACAATGCGACTGCCGTGATTGTCTCTCTTTCATAGAGACGGGCGTTGGGCGCGCTGTTGCGACTCGCTTGCAGTAGTTCGCCACAGCCTTGCTCACGCGTGACGAAAAAATCCCAAGGCTTTATTGCATGGGTTGACCGGCTTCGTAACGAGCCAACTCCTCGATCCGCTTCACGTGGCGACCGCCTTCAAAGGGAGTGGAAAGCCAGATGTCGACAAGACGTTTGGCGGTCTCCAGCGAAACCATGCGCTCGCCAATGGAGAGAACGTTGGCGTTGTTGTGCTGGCTGCCAAGGCGTGCCGTCTCATCGCTCCAGGCAATGGCACATCGAATCCCCTTCACCTTGTTGGCGGCGATGGCCTCGCCATTGCCCGATCCTCCGATGACAATCCCCTTCTCCGCCTTGCCACTTGCCACCTTCTCGGCAGCTGGGATGCACCAGAGAGGATAGTCCGTAGAATCGGAGGAATGCGTGCCGCAGTCGATCACGTCATGTCCTTGGGAGCGTAGCATCTCGGCAAGAGCCTGCTTGTATTGGAATCCTGCGTGATCACTGCCGATGGAGATTTTCATCCTTTTTTAGTATCCCCTTCACAACTTTTAAGCCAGCCGGAAAGGGAGTTTCTCATGCCATGCATCATGAGAAACAATGCTCCTAATCCCAATAGCAGAAGCGTACCTGGCTCGGGAACACCTGTCACAGCCCAAGCAATTCCATAGTCCTGTGAGGCGTAATTCCCGGATAAATCAAAGAGGTTGGTGGAATATCCCACTTGGATCAGGTAAGTGCCGGTATTCTGAAGAGTAAAATAAAGCTCCTGCGTGGTGCTGACAGGACTGATGCTTTCAGCCACAAGTTGATCGGAACCGCTACCCAGAACCTGGTAAACCATAAGATCCAGTTCTGCCTGCGCAAGGTCGACATAGTCACTGGTGGCATTGATCCAAGCCTGACTCCGCATCCAGGCCAAGGTCACCGCCAACTCCTGACCGGCAAAGAGTTGGCTGGCGAGTTGGTAATTATTGGAAACCCCTTTGAGGGCAGTTCCATAGCCCCAACCGGTATTTTCCACCGAATCCGTGAATCCGGATGAGGAGACCCCATTGGCAGTCGTCACGTCAGCACTGGTTGTGTACTGGGTGAACGCCGCGTTGAGATTCATCCGCCCCGCTCCCATAGCGAAATCCAGGGCCTGTGTTGTAGTAATGATCCCTTGGACGATCTGCTGACCATTGTCCCATCCCGACAGCTTATCGGCGGAGTTCATGAGAACAGCTTTCACAACCACACTCTGGGTTGCTGCGTTAGTGACGGTGGCGAATTCAGCCGATGACTTGGCGGTGCTGTCAAGCAGTGCCGCCCCGCCAGCCACTAGTGGCGTGGCGAAGCTGCTCCCGTCAATTAGGTACCCGGAAGCTGAAATATTTGCCCCTTCCACAATCATATTTGTCGGCATGAAGATCGATGTGCCTGGGGCAATCAGGTCGACTCCAGCACGGGTAGATACGCCATTGCTATAATAAAAGGTATTAGTTCCGTCGTACCAAGCGGTGGGTTGCGGTCCTCGTGAAGAAAAGGAGGCCACCACATTGTAATTAGTTGGATTGTCCAAAGCACCCACCGAGATCGTGTTATATCCCGAGGCAGGACCACCCACCGTCCCATTGCTGGGGCCCGTATTGCCAGCGGCTGCCACCATTGTTGTATTGGGATTGCTCACGGCCAGGGAATCGAGTAATCCGCTCAGCAACCCCACCCCGGCGCTGTCGGTCGAGTCACCGATACTCGTGGAGAGGACATCCCCGTGGGAAGCCGCATAGATATAGGAAGTCAGGGAGTTCGTGCTTGAGGATCCATCCGTATTGATACTGAAGGACCCATCCGAATTCGTAGCAGTGGCGAGGGCTGAAGATCCAAGTTTTGCTCCGTAAGCAATCCCTGTGTTGAGGTAGTATCCTGATCCCGTGTTACCTCCCAGAAGTGCGGCACACCAAGTGGCATGCTCACCGGGAAGCCTGATCACCCCGGAGGGACGATATATTGAGGCTATATTGGTCAAATGCTCGGCCTCATAAAGATTGGTACCCACCAACTGCGCATCCACGACCCATGCGGTGACGTTCTGACCAGTCACTCCATTACTGTAGAATGTTGTAGCTCCAAGAATATCAGCCAGATTGACAAGGTTGGAGCTGCTATCGAGTCCGTAGAACTCCGGGGTCACCGATTCTTGGGCTCTAGCTACTTGAGGCAGAATACAGATTACCCCAATCAGCAAGGCGGAAAAATAAAGTCTCCTGCAATTTCGGCGACCAGATTCGCACCCATAGTGAGCCTGAAAAAAGGAGGGATGCCCCATTGAGAAAAACCCTAACTCGTCCTACTCCCGATACAACCCCGAGAAAGAAAAGAACATCGCCCCCGCTTTGGGCGCTTGGTCAGCGGGATCTACCCCTCAATCGTATTAATCTCAACGGGTTCGACTTTCACACCGATATCCTCGAGCCAGGCGATTGATTTCTTGATCTCATCACGCTCGCCAATGAGTTCCAGACAGACCAAGCCGATCTCGTCGGTCACGCTCGCCTGGCGGACATTCGTGGTCACGGCGAAGGCGTGCCCAAGTTCATGCACGATCGGGCGGGTGATGAGCTTTGCCGGGTACATCAGCCAGAGTCGGGTTGTTTCCATAGGATCGATGTTCGATGGTTTTGTGACCTTCGGCAAGAGAGCTTCTAGCCACCTGCGATCGCCGGAACGATCGAGACCTCGTCGCTCTCCTTGAGAGGGGTCTCCTTCTCCTGAAGGAAGCGCACATCCTCGTCATTGACAAAGATATTCACGAAACGACGGATGGCTCCCTGCTCGTCGAGGATCCGTTCGCCAAGGCCCGGATAGGTCGTGTTGAGCTCTTCGAGGACGGCTCCAATCGTGGTGCCAGTGGAAGTGACGACCTCCTCGTTGTTTGTGAGTTTGCGGAGCGGGGTGGGGATGCGGATGGTGGGCATGATTTTGGTGTGTTTAGCGGTTTAGGCTGGGGTTGTTAGGATTTCAGTGTGACTTCATCGGCGACGAGCGCCTCAAATTCGCGAAGGCTGGCGCCAATGACGCGGGGTTCGCCGACCTTGCCGATGATGGCCTCCTGCGTCTTAAGGCCGTGTCCCGTGATGCAGAGGACCGCGCTTTCGTCGCGGGGGATCTTGCCAGTCTCAATGAGCTTGCGGGTGCAGGCGACAGTGACGCCGCCAGCGGTCTCGGCAAAGATACCGGTGGTCTCCGCGAGGAGTTTGATCCCCTCGACCACCTCGTCATCAGTGCAGTCTTCAGCACTTCCACCCGTCTCTCTCATGCTATGGATGGCATAGTAGCCGTCGGCAGGGGTGCCAATGGCCAGCGACTTGACGATTGTCTGAGGATCCTGGACCGGCTTGACCATGTCGGTCCCACGCTTGAAGGCAGCACTGATCGGTGAGCACCCCGAAGCCTGGGCTCCATGGATGGTGAACTCGGACTTCTCAACAAGTCCGAGATTGATGAATTCCTTGTAGGCCTTGTGGATCTTTGTGAGCAGAGAACCGGAAGCCATGCAGGCAACCGTGTGGCGCGGGAGCCTCCATCCGAGTTGCTCCGCGATCTCAAAACCCATTGTCTTGGACCCCTCGGCATAGTAGGGGCGGAGATTCACATTCACGAAGCCCCAGCCATACTTGCCGGCGATCTCCGAGCAGAGTCGGTTCACCTGATCATAAGGTCCCTTGATGCCGATGACATTGGTACCGTAAACGAGGGATCCGAGAACCTTCCCCTGCTCCAGATTGGAGGGAATCAGCACGTAGCTCTTCAGACCCGCATTGGCGGCATTGGCGGCGACCGAGTTGGCCAGATTGCCCGTGGAAGCACAGGCCACCACCTCAAACCCAAGCTCCTTGGCACGACTCAGGGCGACCGAGACCACGCGATCCTTGAAAGAGAGCGTCGGATAGTTGACCGTGTCATTCTTGATCCAGAGCTCACGGATCCCAAGAGCCTTGGCAAGGCGGTCGGCCTTCACCAGCGGAGTAAAGCCAACCTGCGTGCCGACAGTCGGCTCCCCGTCGATCGGAAGGAGTTCGCGGTAGCGCCACATCGTCTGTGGTCGGGACTCGATGAGTTCGCGGGTCAGGACCTCGCGGATCGCTTCGTATTCATAGGCGGCCTCAAGCGGGCCGAAGTCAAACTCGCAAATATGGATTGCCTCTTTCTCATAGAGGCGTCCGCATTCGCGGCATTTCAGATTGCTGAAGTAGGTTTTTTTGGACATGGGCTCTCGTCGTTGTTTCCGCTCAAGAGTGACGAAGAGACCTGGTTCCTTGATCGAGGGAGATCCTGCGACCGTACCGGGTAGTCTCATCTTTTCCCCGCGGGGCGGGGCTGGATTTGGCACCTGGGCCTACGGATTGTTCCGCAGCGGTTGCCGTGACATCAGTGGGCCAGTCCCTCCGTCACTCTTGATAAGATTGATTGCTTAGTGTTGCCCCGACCGCAGGCCGGGTCAAGTGAAGTTTTTTTTGAATCGGTTTGACCGGAGAGACGTTCTCCGCTTTAGTTTTCTGTCCATCAAGCAGCCGTAGCTCAATTGGATAGAGCATCTGACTACGGATCAGAAGGTTGGGAGTTCGACCCTCTCCGGCTGCACTTTGATAGAATGGGCTTCTACGGGCGATTTGCCCACCCATAAGAAAAGACTGCTCCGTAATTGCTCCGTAATTTTCTTCTGCTAGATTGCGGCGTTTTTTTCCAGCATGCGCCGGGTAGAGTCCCCCTTAAATTTTGTCTTTAGGCTGCTCTCAGGTAAAAAAATATGCAGCGCAGAGATTTTTTACAGGATCATGGTTCCGAATTGACTCTAAATATAGAATTTCGCACAAACCTGTTACATCAATTCTTATGGCTACAAAAAAGAATCCCCCGAAGTTAGTCCAGAAAGTTATCGACCAACCAATCAGTGAAACCACTGGAGTGTATGCTTCCGAGATCGAAGAAGAGTTGGCACAAATACCCGTTCAGACAGTGGCTTCTATTGCGGCGAGTCTTTACATTCACGATCAATATCCAGCA
>CAINEX010000045.1 GCA_903847935.1 uncultured Spartobacteria bacterium
CCGTGTTAAAAAGGTCGCTCACCATGCGACCCGAGAAGCGCGCCTTCTGCCAGTCATTCATACTGACAACGCTCTGCCAGTAGGCCGCAACCTCGGGGAGACCGAAGTGCTCGCACAGGTAGGAGAGATTCAGGATGTCTTTCTGGAAACAGGAGCCTCCAAAACCCACCGAGGCCTTCAAGAACTTGGGTCCGATCCTGGAATCATGTCCGATTGCGCGTGCAACCTCCTCAACGTCGGCCCCGGTAGCCTCGCAGAGTGCTGAGATTGAGTTGATCGACGAGATACGCTGGGCAAGGAAGGCGTTCGCCACCAACTTGGAGAGCTCGGAGGACCAGAGATTGGTGGTGAGGATCTTCTCCCTCGGAATCCACCGGGCGTAGATGGAGGCAACCTTTTCGATCGCCGCAAGTCCCTCGGGGGTCTGCTCCCCACCGATCAGGACACGGTCAGGATTCTCAAGATCCTCAATGGCCGTCCCTTCGGCAAGGAACTCGGGATTTGAGAGGACTTGGAACGTGCCGTTCTTGGAATTGGATCGGAGAATCGTGAGCATCGCCGAGGCCGTGCGGACAGGGATGGTGCTCTTCTCGACAATGATCTTCGACCCCTCGGCAACCTCGGCGATCATGCGTGCAGCCGACTCGATATACTTGAGATCTGCAGCACGACCTGCTCCGACTCCGAATGTCTTGGTCGGGGTTCCGACGCTCACAAAGATGATTTCGGAGTGGCGGATGGCTTCCTTGACGTCGGTGGAGAAGAAGAGGTTCCTACCACGAGCTGATTCGACCACTTGCTGAAGGCCCGGCTCATAAACAGGCAACGTGTCGGAGTTCCATGCCGCAATCCTCGCTTCGTTGGGATCACAGACGGTGACCCTGATATCGGGGCACTTTGCCGCGATCATGGCCATGGTAGGACCGCCGACATAACCGGCACCAAGACAGCAGATGGATAGGGAGGGATTTGAGGACATGGGTATGGATGGATAGTGAAAAAGAAAAATGGAGTTTACTGATAAATCTATGTTGGAAGACCGTTGTGCGGCTGTCGGTTTAAGTCACTCCCTGAGCCTCCACGGCTTTGTGAAGACTTAGGTTCCTGACAATGCCTTCTTGAAGTATTCGATGGTTTTCTCAATGCCGGCCTCAAGTTGGACTTTGGGCTCCCAGCCCATGGTCTGCTTGGCAAGCGAGATGTCGGGTTGGCGCTGTTTCGGGTCATCCGAGGGCAACGGCATGTAGCTGATCTTGGATTTGCCCCCGACTTTCTTGAGGATGACTTCCGCAAGTTGAAGCATGGTGAACTCGCCCGGATTTCCCAAGTTCATTGGCCCCACAATCTTCTCCTGCTCCATAAAACCCATGAATCCAGCGATCAGATCATCGACATAGCAAAAGGAACGGGTTTGGGAGCCGTCACCATAAATCGTGAGGTCCCTACCCTGGATGGCCTGAACGATAAAGTTGGAGACAACCCTACCATCGTCGGCAAGCATCCTTGGACCGTAGGTATTGAAAATGCGGATGACCCGGATATCGACTCCGTTCTCGCGATAATAATCGAAGAAAAGGGTCTCTGCGCATCGCTTTCCTTCATCATAGCAGGAGCGCAATCCGATGGGATTCACATTGCCCCAATAGGACTCAACCTGAGGATGAATCACCGGATCCCCATAGACCTCCGATGTGGAGGCCTGAAAAACGCGTGCCTTGACCCGCTTGGCAAGCCCGAGGCAGTTGATGGCACCCAAGACGGAGGTCTTCATCGTCTTGATCGGATTGTATTGGTAATGGGGAGGAGAAGCGGGACAGGCCAGATTGTATATCCGATCGACTTCGAACTTGAAGGGTTCGATGACATCATGGCGAACCAACTCAAATCTTGGATTGCCCACAAGATGTTGGATGTTGGCTTTACGGCCCGTGAAAAAATTATCGAGACAGATAACCTCGTGCCCCTGCTCGATAAGACGATCACAGAGATGGGATCCAAGGAATCCGGCTCCCCCGGTAATGAGTACGCGCATCGGAAGATACTAGTTCAGCATCCGGGATTAGTTAAGAAAAAAGGTGCGTCAGCCCCCTCCCTTGAGAAATAAAAGTGGTACCGGCGACAGGGGTCGAACCTGCACATCTTTAGAGGATACCGGATTTTGAGTCCGGCGCGTCTGCCAATTCCGCCACACCGGCACGGATTGTCATTATGCACCCAATTCTATTGAAATGCCAAGTTCATCCTCTGCACTGATGAAAAGATTATCCGCTGGAGGCTGATCGTCGACGCTCCCCTGATATTACTCACTGGAAAAAAGGCCGTTCTGTGTTAGTTTCAACACATGAAAAAACTTCCCCTCATCGCCGCCCTGCTCCTCCTCTCATCAACTGCTTTCGCCGCATCATTTCCGGATATCAGCCTCGCTGATCTTAAAACGGCTATGGCTGCAAAAAAAGTTACTCTCTTGGACGTGAACGGCCCGGTTTCCTATGCCAACGGACATATCCCTGGAGCCATTGATTTCACGGCACACACAGCCGATCTGGCAAAGGTTCTGCCAGCTGACAAGAACTCATTGGTCGTAGCCTATTGTGGCAATGAACAGTGCGGCGCTTACGCGCGGGCTGCCGAGGCTGCAAAAAAGTTGGGCTACACGAATGTGGAGCACTTCAAACCCGGCATTGCCGGATGGAAGGCTGCCAACGAGCCAACCGAGAAATAACCCTCGGACTACTCTGGCAGCGAGGAAATCGCCTTTGAATAGGAGAGGCGCGCCTCCTCACTTGATGAGGCACTCGCGTGAAGGTCTCTGAGGAGACCATCCCTCATGCCATAGATCCATCCGTGAATGCTGAGCGGTTGTCCTCGCTCCCAGGCATCCCGAACAACGGTCGTCTTGCAGACATTGGATACCTGCTCGATCACGTTGAGTTCACAGAGATGATTCAGACGGATCGTATCGTCTTCGAAACGGCTTAGAAGGGAGTGATGCTTCTGCATCACGTCATCAACGTGGCGCAACCAGTTGTCCACAAGGCCTACACGGTCCCTCTGAAGGGTGGCCCTGACACCTCCACATCCGTAGTGACCGCAGACGATGATGTGTTTTACTTGAAGAACATCGACCGCAAACTGCATCACGGAGAGAGAGTTAAAGTCCGTGTGAACGATCACATTGGCCACATTGCGGTGCACGAAGATATTCCCAGGTGCAAGACCCACGAGTTCCTCGGCAGGCACGCGACTATCAGAGCAACCGATCCAGAGGTACTCCGGTCTCTGCTGAACGGCGAGATCCTCAAAGAACTGAGGGTCTTTGGCGATGAGATCCCTAGCCCATTCCTTGTTGTTGTTAAAAAGTTCGGTCAGCGACGGCATGATCTTAGGATTGAAGTTCCTTGCGGAAATATGCACGAGAAAAAACATTCCCCGTGTAAATTGTAATGAGAACAGGCGTGATGCGTTGCTGTGCTTGCACGGGCATCATATGGTAGCCAAAGCCTCCATGACCAGCTCCCGATCTCCGGGGTAAGTCAGGCCGAACCACGAGTCCTCCGATTGAAGGAGTTTCACGGTACACTCTCGCGAGTGAATTAAGGAACTGATTGCGGCTGGAAGATAAAATTCCGCCTTGGGATCGAGTCCAAACTCCTCAAGGAACTCATCAAAGAGACAATCCAAGGGAGAAAAAAGATCGGGAGTGAATCCCCAAAAGTTCATCGAGGTGGGCTCTTTACCCGAGAGAAGGATGGGAGGATTTCCCTCTGCGATAATTTCTCCATTCTTACGGGCGATGGCAGTTCTCTCCACGATCTCGACTAGATGACCCGCTTGATCTGGCTGACAGATCCCCCTCGATACGGATCCATGCTCGGAAAGTGTCTTCTCCAAAGGATACCCAACCATGGCGTAGTGCCCGGCATGGGCAGAGGTGAGAAAATTGGCCAGCTTACGGAATCCCGAAGGTCCGTAATAGTCATCGGCATTGATTACGGCAAAGGGGTCCGTCACAACGGATGCCGCGGTGAGAACGGCATGCCCAGTACCCCAAGGCTTGGTGCGTCCGGCTGGGGAAACCCTGCCTCCTGGGAGCGGCTCTAACTCCTGAAATGCATAGGCAACCTGAATCCTTCCCTCGTATCGAAGACCCACCGATTCATGAAACACCTCCAGCATCTCCCGACGGATCACAAAAACCACCTTGTTAAATCCAGCCGTGAGAGCGTCTCTTACGGAATAGTCCAAGATGATCTCGCCATGGGGTCCGACGGGATCGAGTTGTTTCAATCCGCCGTACCTACTCCCCATTCCCGCCGCTAAAACCACGAGGGTAAGATCCATCTTGAGAGTCGGTCAGGGTTGTTTTCGAGGGCCAATACCCGGTGCCGTATCCCGGTAAAAAATGATGCCATGCTGACGCAAGTTGGAGATGAAAGCCTTAAGATCCCCCGCGGCACCTTTCGCCGAATCCATGGTCTCATTCCCCTTCCTCAGGAACGTGCTGGTTTGGTCCACCACCCCCTGAATCTGCCCCGAAACAGCAGCCAGGGAATCACTCGCGGTATGAAAATTGGCGAGCGTCGCTTGAAGATTTTCCACACCTTGCCTGTTGAAGACATCTTTCCTAAGGGACTGGCTGACGGCGTCGATGTTATCAAGAGCACTACTGAGCTTTGGAAGGATCTCATCGTGCATCTGCCGCTGTAATTCAGCGATGCTGGATTCGCTCTGGCCGTTCTTGATCACGGAGCCAGGAGCGATCGGGACGGGATTCGGAGTGCTTTCGTTCATGGTGACGGTGACAAAGCGGTCCCCCAAAAGCCCAGAACTACCGATCGAGAAGATGCTCCCATCCGGGATTTTAACGGACTCGTCGATCTTCAGCGGAACGGCGACGCCGCGCATGTTAGGAAGAACTTTTGGAGCTGAGGCCACCTCACCGATCTTGGCACCGGCCAGCATCACATCCGCCCCCTTCAGAAGACCGCTGGCATTACGGTACTCCACCGATAGTGTATAGTATTTTTTGACGCTCTCGCCGAATCGTCCGAAGTAAATAACCAGAGATCCGATGCAGAAAAAACCGAGGAGCATGAAGAACCCGGCACGAAGCTGGGTGGAAGTTTTTGTGGTATCCATGGAGTGTATCAGTCGATTTCGTGGGAACGGCCCTCGATGAAATCCGTAATCAAGGGATCCGTCGAGGCGTGAAGCTCCTTGAGAGAGCCGACAAAGTGGATCTTCCCTTCGCGGAGAAGCGACACCCGGTCGGCGATGTGGTTGGTGCTGATCATGTCGTGGGTAACCACGACGGAGGTGACATTCAACTGGGACTGAAGGCGCCTGATCAACCTGTTAATGGTATCCGAGACGATGGGATCAAGCCCTGCCGTCGGCTCATCATAAAGAATGCAGGAGGGTTCCGAAATAATGGCCCGTGCCAGGGAAGCCCGCTTCCGCATGCCCCCACTGAGATTGACCGGCATCTTTTTTTCCTGCCCCATGAGCGAAACAAGCTCCAGAGAGCGGGCCACTTTGTCACGAATGATCTTTTCGCTTCGTTCGCCCCGCTCACGCAGGGGAAAAGCTACGTTTTCAAAAACCGTCATCGAGTCGAAGAGAGCACCGTCTTGGAAGAGCATGCCGATCTTTCGTCTGACAGGCTCGAGTTCCCTCTCCTCAAGTTGAGCAATCTCTTCACCCTCAATCCGTATGGAGCCAGAGAGGGGCTTCATCAGTCCGATCAGATGCCGTAGAAAAACGCTCTTTCCTCCCCCGCTTCGTCCAAGTAGCACCATCGTCTGACCCTTTGGGATATCGAGATTCAAACCTCGAAGGATCTCTTGGCCGGAAAGCGTCTGCCGGAGATCACGGACCTCGATGAGGTTTCCCTGCGAGCAATGAACATGGGATACGCTCATCAGAACTTCCCTCCTGCTGGAAAGATGATGTTGAGTCCCATCGTAAGGAAGAAGTTGATCATGAGAATCGTGAGGGAACTGATCACAACTGCCTCGGTGGTGGATCGCCCCACTCCGACGGCACCGTTACTGGTGGTTAATCCCTGCTGGCACCCGACAAAGACCACGATCAAGGCAAAGACAAAACCCTTACTCAGCGCCATCACCATATCCCTGCTATGTGTATAGAACCACATGTGCTGGAGAAAAAAGACGCTGTTCACATTGAGAATCTGGGTAGCCACGTAATAGCTGGCCGTCAGCGCGAAGAAAATACACTCACCAACAAGGAGCGGCATGGAGACCATCATCGCCACAGCGCGAGGCACCACGAGGTAATCGACCGGATTGACGGCCAGAGCCCTCAGGGCATCGATCTGCTCAGTGACCTTCATCGTGCCGATCTCCGCACTCATCGCGGCACCGACCCGACCTGCAACCATGAGTCCTGTCAGGACCGGACCGAGTTCCCGGCAGAGAGCGATGGAAACGACCGGACCGACCGCTGAGCTCATGTTCAGGGCATTGAATTGGAAAAAAATCTGCGCAGTGAAGACCGCACCGGTAAAGATCCCCGTAATGATGACCACGGCCTGAGAGCCGAAACCAATTTCCACGATCTGGTTAACGACCAACCTCCATCGGATTCTCCCCGCAAAGATCGAGGTGAACGTCTCACCCGTAAGCAGAACAACCTGCCCCAGATAGAGACAGAAAGAGCGCGTCAGTGGAAACGAGTACGGAAACTTCATCACAGAGGGGCGACGTCAACCCTCGAGAGGTTCCGCCTCAAGGTCGTAGCCACGGGTTCCCGTGATCCTGACCCGGTGGAAGGTCCCTGCAGCGACCGGTCGAGTGAAATGAACGCGACAATCGACATCAGGGGCATCCCCTTCGGTTCTTCCCAGCAGGGAGGTATCGGATAGCACCGTCATCTCTTTGCCCACCTGTTCCGTCGCCAACTCTGCTGCAATCTCCTGCTGAACCAGCATCGCCTCACGGTGACGGCGTTTTTTTGTCCCTCCATGGATCTGATCCGGAAGTTTGGCAGCACGGGATTCTTCCTCGCGGGAATAGTTGAACACCCCCAGTCGCTCGAATCGTCTCTGGGTCATGAACTCAAGCAGACTTGCAAAATGCTCCTCAGACTCGCCAGGGAAACCGACGATGAAGGTGGTTCTGATAGTCAGTCCCGGGATGCCGGCACGCATCCTGTCGATGAGACGCTCAATATGTCCCCGATCCGTCTCACGACGCATTGAGTCCAGCATGGTGTCATGGATATGCTGG
Organism: uncultured Spartobacteria bacterium; assembly: GCA_903847935.1. GTDB lineage: Bacteria > Verrucomicrobiota > Verrucomicrobiia > Chthoniobacterales > UBA6821 > UBA6821. The sequence continues at coordinate 7,251 of CAINEX010000045.1, forward strand.
AGCGGCATGTCGACATAACGGGCCACCTTTGGATTCCTGGCGATGGCAGCAATCATGTCATCGCTCCAGTGCGCAGGATGTGTGTAGAGCAGGCGGATCCAGAACTCTCCGGGAATCGAGCCGAGTGCATCAAGAAGTGCTGGCAAACCAGGGCCCCTGGCCTCATCGACGGGCTGTCGAGGCCCCGCCTTCTCCTCCCAGAGATCCATGCCGTAATAGGTCGTGTCCTGACTGATTAGATTGATCTCCTTGACGCCCGAGGCGACAAGGCCCTCAACCTCCCTCACCACTGATTCGATGGTGCGGCTACGGTGACGCCCACGCATGCGTGGGATCACGCAGAAGGAGCAGGGGTGATTGCACCCTTCTGCTATTTTCACATAAGCGGTGTGGGCTGCAGTCAGACGGACCCGGGGTGTGTCATAGTCCGGAATGTAGGCGGCACGGCGCGAGACTTCCACCATCGCCCCCCCTTCTCCATCCTCACGCTCATCATCAAGCAGGCGATCGAAGAACGAGCCCGCATTTTTAATCTCATCAAGACCAAGAAAAGCATCCACCTCGGGAAGCTGAACCGCCAGATCCGTCGAATAACGCTGTGAGAGACACCCCCCGACAACAAGCTTCTGTCCTGATTTGGCACCATGCAGGCGGCGGCGGTGAGCCTCAAGGATTGCCCCGATACTTTCCTCCTTTGCCGGATCGATGAATCCGCACGTATTGACTAGGACCACGTCGGCC
>CAINEX010000046.1 GCA_903847935.1 uncultured Spartobacteria bacterium
ATTGTCGGGGGGCTTGTTGCAGGAATTTTTGGCGGGTCAAAGTATCAGGTTTCGGGACCTACCGCTGCTTTCATCGTCATTCTGATTCCGATCGTCAGGGAATTTGGTCCGGCAGGTTTGATGATAACAACCGCCTTTGCGGGATTTATTTTATTGATCCTTGGCCTACTGAAGCTAGGGAAGTTGATCGATTTCATCTCTTTCCCGGTCATTGCCGGATTTACGTTCGGCATCGCGATCTCTGTGATGATTCTACAACTGCGAAGTTTCCTTGGAGTCGTCGCGCCGCCGACAAATACCGTGGTCAATGAATTCACGGTCGTCTGCTCGCATCTCGATACGCTTAACCGGGCTGATCTGATCTTAGGGATGTTTACCCTTGTCGCCCTTTTTGCCTGGTCCTACTTCTTCAAGAATATACCCGCGGCCCTTGTTGTGCTCCCCTTATCGTGTGTTCTCGGAGTGTTTCTTCCGAAATTCTATCCGGGACTACACTTCGATACGATAGAGAATCATTTTTCCATCGTTGTCGACGGCAAGGTTTTCCATGGCATTCCTCCGATCCCCCCGCAGTTTGCTTTTCCTTGGAGTCTTCCCGGAGGGATGCGTCTGCTGGACTCCTTCTCGGGTGTCATGAGCCTGATCAAAGGGGCTTGCACCATTGCCATACTTTGTGCCATCGAGACCCTTGTCACCGCAGTTTGCGGCGACAGACTTACCTCGACACGGAATAATCCGAATGGTGAGTTGATTGGTCATGGTCTGGCGAATATTGCCTCACCGTTTTTTGGGGGATTCAGCGTCTCCGGCGCGATCCCTAGGACAGCCGCGAACATTCAGGCGGGAGGAACGAGTCCCTGGGCTTCGCTGATGCATTCGGTCTTTCTTCTCGCCGCCATCCTGCTTTTTTCACGCTATCTCGGCTATCTGCCGCTTTCAGCGATGGCGGGGCTACTGATTTATGTGGCCTATTTCATGAGTGATCTCCGCGGGTGCATCGATATCATCCGCACGGCCGATAGGGAGGAGTGGTTGACGCTTATCCTCTGCGCGGTCCTGACCGTCCTCTTCGACATGGTGACCGCCATTGCCGCCGGTGTCATTGTTACGTCTATCCTGTTCATGTATAGGATGTCGGCGATGTCGGCGACCAAGGAGGGTGTCGAAGAGCCGCTCAAAGATCAGGAGGCTGAGAAAGAGGCTCCTCCGGTTGCAGTTCCACCCGGTATTCTCTACTTCAAGGTGGAAGGAGCTCTCTTTTTCGGATCGGCAAACCGGTTGACGTCTGAGATCAAAGCTAAGGAGGGTGCGAAGTTCGCCGTGATTGATCTCTCCGATGTGCCGCTTGTTGATTCCACCGGAATCTCCCAACTCGTGATGACCGTGAAGCAACTGCTCTCCGGAGGACTGGTGGTCTCCCTGACTGGACTTCAACCAATTCCCAGATCGGCTCTTCGGGCTGCGAATTTAGGAGTGGAGTATCCTGAAGTCCGAATTTTCAGAACGAATGCGGAGGCCTTCCGGATCCTCCTTACTCCGGTCAGCAAGATTCTTCCGATCGGTCACATCTGAGTGCGCGAATCCAAGCTAAAACCTTTCTGACGGAACACAGAACACCATGCACGCCTTGAAGGGACATCTGCACCACCATTTATTAAATTTGACCGAGAGGCGTCATGTGATCGGCGGACTGATCCTGCTCGTGCTCCTGTATTTCGGTCCCTATCTGCCAACGTGGTTGGCGCTGACCCTTTTTCTCTGCGTCACCTGCATGGCGATGACAACCCACTCGGACAGCCTGAAGGTTGTCTTGGTGGCCTTGGTGAGTTTCCTTAGTTCAATCGTTTTTCTTTGGCTGAAAGGATGGAAATCCTTCTCGGGAGAACTGCTAAAGCCGCAACAGGCAACCGAGGAGGCCATGGTGTTGATGATGCTGGCCACTCTGATTTTCGGTACCTTGTCGTGGATCAAGAGGCTACTGAACTCGCGGGATGCGAAATTGGATAAGCTTCTTGAAGCTTGTAATTTGTACGTCTGGATCGGGGGAACCTTTGCATTCATCTACACCGTCGTGGAAAGGATCAATACCCAAGCGTTTCGACACGTGCAGATCACGTCCGCAGGATCGTCACTACGAACCGTTGTTGAGTGGAGAAGCGATGTGCAGCAGATGCTCTATTACAGTTTCGAGACCCAGACCACTCTGGGATTCGGTGACATGGTCCCTGTGACGCACATTGCCCGAGTCCTGACCATTACCCAGGCGGTCATAGGGCAGTTTTACGTCGCCGTGATCATGGGTTATGTTCTCAGCCTCTGGATTCATAATTTTGGAGGACGTCTGAACAAAGACGGGAGGGGTTCCGAATCGAAGGAAAATAATGCCACATAGCATTAGCTTTCTTCCGACGCCCAACAATCACTCGGCCTTACATTTAATCCGCGACTATCTTCTCAAAGCATCCTCTCCAGGAAAGACTCCCGATCAAAGAGGGCGAGGTCACCAACTTGTTCGCCAGTACCGATGAATCGCGGAGTAATCCCTGTTTCGCGTGCGATCGCAACGGCCACACCTCCCTTGCCCGAGCCATCCAGTTTGGTCAGGATCAGACCGGTGAGCGGGGTGGCGGCGTGGAATTCTTTCGCCTGAACGACAGCATTACTGCCTGTGGTGGTGTCGGCCACCAGGAAGACCTCGTGAGGTGCGGAGGAATCAATCTTGCCTAGAGAGCGCTTCACCTTGGAGAGCTCCTGCATGAGGTTCGACTTAGTATGAAGGCGGCCGGCGGTATCACAGATCAGGAAATCGGCCTTCAGGCGCTTTGCCTTGGCCAGAGCGTCATGACAGAGGGCTGCTGGATCTGCTCCGTATTCGCTGCTGACAACTTCTACGCCGAGTCTTTCGCCCCAAGTTTTCAGTTGCTCCACGGCTGCGGCGCGGAAGGTATCGGCAGCACAGAGAAGGACGCTTAGTCCCCTTGATGTCAAAAGAGCGGCTAGTTTGGCGCTGCTCGTCGTCTTGCCGGTGCCGTTCACGCCGACCATCAAGATGACGACGGGACCATCCGTACCCTGAGGCATGGGGGTTAGGTCCTGACCCTTTTCGGGAAGAAATTTTGAGGCTTCCTCGCGGGCGGCCTGAAGGACGTTCTCGGAATGGAGGGCCAATCCCTTGGAGCGGAGGGACTCCAGGATAGCGGTCGCCGTGGGGGCTCCAAGATCGGACTGCCAGAGGACGGCCTCAACCTCCTCCCAATCAACGGCCTCATGAGCGCCGGTAATGCGTCCGAGGATTCCCTTGAGCCAGCCTGCCATTAGTCCTTGGGATCCCCTTCCTCTACAGTCCTTGAAACGGGTGTTCGCTCGGGACGTTTCAGCGTTGCCTTGATCTTGTCGAGGACACCGTTGACGAATCGGCCTGATTCCTCGGTTCCATATTTTTTGGCGATATCGATAGCCTCATTGATCGAGACCACGGGAGGAATATCGTCGCAGAAGAGCATCTCGTGGATGGCGAGGCGAAGGATGTTACGGTCGACCGCCGAGAGACGCCCCAGTTCATAGTTTTGGGTGTGTTCACGAAGAGCCAAATCCACCTCCTCCGAATGGGCGAGAGCCCCCTTCACCAGGCCTTCGCAAAATCGTCTGGCCGATGGACTCAATCCCCGGAATGCATAGAACTCCTCAAGGTCAGCCACGAAGGCACCACCACCGAGATCGCGTTGGTAAAGAAACTGGATGGCGGCCTCCCGGCCTTCACGCCTGACTCCCATGGCTGTTAACGTTGGACGATTGTGCGCGCGGCGCGAAGGACTGCGATCGCGGCGCGTGCAGCTTCGGTGCCGCGGTTCATGGTCTCTCCAAGACAGCGTTCCTTGGCCTGACCTTCGTCCGTCAGGAAAAGCACGGAGTGGATGACGGGCGTCATGGTCTCCACAGAAATCCGACAAAGAGCATCACTCACGGAGTTCGCAATCAGGCTCGCGTGGGCAGACTCTCCCTGAAAGATGACCCCGAGACAGATGACGGCGTCGGGTTTGCGTCGTTCGATCATCTGGCGTGTCAGGAACGGAATTTCAAAGGATCCCGGCGAGTGCACGATTTCTGTATGACTCTGAGGCTCTATTGCGCGAATTTCCTCCAAAGCCTTGGCCAGCATTGGCTCGACATAATTTCCGTTGTAACTGCTGACCACCAGGGCAATCTGATGGGAGGCAACGGGAGCCGTGCGTGGCCGTGTTGGAAGAGGAGTGAGCATTGCGAGGTGTTATGATGGGTGAAGTGGGGTGAATTATGAAGAAGGAACTGCAGGAATCCCCCAAGATAAATGTTCGTCCCTTAAATCATGTGGCCCATCTTCTTTTTCTTGGTCGAGAGATAGCGGGCATTGTGCAGGTTGGGCTCCGACCGGATTGGGACCCGCTCGATGATTTCCATGCCGTATCCTTCCAGACCAACTACTTTACGGGGGTTGTTCGTGAGAAGCCGGATTTTCGTGACGCCTAGGTCGGCCAGGATCTGCGCCCCTGTTCCATAGTCGCGGAGATCGGGGGGGTAACCGAGGCGTTCATTGGCCTCAACCGTATCCAGTCCTTCTTCCTGAAGCTTGTAGGCGTGGATCTTGGCGGGTAGGCCGATGCCTCGTCCCTCCTGTCGCATGTAAACAAGGACTCCGTGGCCACTCTCTGAAATCTGTGCGAGGGCATGGTGGAGTTGACTTCCGCAATCGCAGCGTCTTGATCCGAAAACATCCCCCGTGAGACACTCGCTATGAACCCGAACGAGTGCCGGCTTTTTCGGATCGATGGGTCCTTTCACCAATGCCAGGTGATGATGATTATCAATCTCTGCACGATAGAGGAACATCCTGAAGTCACCAAAATCCGTCGGCATATCGATCTCCTGCTCCCGGAGGACGAGTTTTTCGCTCTTCCGACGATGGGCGATCAGATCCTTGATCGAGCAGATCTTGAGACCATGCTTTTTCCTGAATTTCAGAAGATCGGGAAGTCTGGCCATGGATCCGTCTGCATTCAGGATTTCACAGATCACGCCCGATGGATCGAGTCCCGCAAGTTTGGCCAGATCAATCCCTGCTTCCGTGTGGCCCGCTCGTTTGAGGACGCCACCCTCCGCCGCTTGCAGGGGAAAGAGATGACCAGGTTGACGGAGATCGCTTGGGCCCGACTTTGGGTTGGCCAGCACTTTGATGGTGGCGGCACGATCGCGGGCGCTGATGCCTGTTGTGACGCCGTGGGAGGCATCCACGGAGACGGTGAAATCAGTGGAATGGAGTTCGCGATTATGGGCCACCATGCGCTGGAGCCCGAGATGAGCGGCCCGCTCTTCGGTGACTGGAACGCAGATCAAGCCACGACCGTGGGTGGCCATGAAATTAACAGCCTGAGGAGTCACTTTGGAGGCGGCCATCACAAGGTCCCCTTCGTTTTCACGATCCTCGTCATCGGTCACGATCACCATCCGCCCCTTCCTGATCTCCTCGATGACCTCGGGAATGGTATCGAAGTGAGGTGCCTTGGATTGTCCGCTTACAGAGGCCTTTGCGGGTCTTTTCTTTGGCTTGGCCGCGGGTTTTTTCATGCCGATGCAGGCCCTTGGGTTGGGGGCAGGGATTCTTGTGCGGCGCGAGGGTTGACGGTGCGAACGGTGCGACTTGCTATCCACCCTCCGCCGATAACCTGATCGCCGTCATAAAAAACAGCTGCCTGGCCCGGGGTGACGGCACGCAACGCCTCCAAAGGACGCACCAGGGCGGTATCATTGTCACCAGCCGTCACGTCCGCAAGATCGCCAGTATGGCCATGACGCACCTTGACCAGGACCGTGCGGGAGACTGTGGGTGGCACACCGTGCCAGGTGGTGCGGTTGATAGTGAACTCCTCGCAGAGAAGATCCTCCTCCCCACCAAGAATCACACGACCGCTGCCTGCATCGATATCGATGACATAACGGGGAGCGCCTCCTCCTCCCGGAAGTCCTTTGCGCTGACCGATCGTGAAGAACTCGATGCCGTCATGCGTTCCAAGGTGGTTCCCCTGAAGGTCATAAAAACCTCCGGGCTGGAAGGTTTCGCCACGATCCTGAAAACGATCCTTCAGGAAGGCCTTGTAATCCTTGCCCGGCACAAAGCAGATTTCCTGACTATCCTCCTTGTCGGCCACTTTGAGGCCTAATTTGCGGGCAATGTCACGGATTTCATCCTTGGTGAGGGAACCCAAGGGGAAAAGAGCACGGGAAAGTTGTTCCCGACGAAGGCTGAAGAGGAAGTAAGATTGATCCTTTCTTGGGTCGAGTCCTTTCCGTAAGACAGGTTCTCCATCAACACCGTCCGAGGGATGCTCGACCGAGGCATAGTGACCGGTCGCAATGTAAGTCGCACCGAGTGCGGTGGCCTTGTCCCAGAGATTGCCGAATTTCAGCTTCTCATTGCACATGACACAGGGATTGGGCGTGCGCCCCGCACGGTATTCATCGGCAAAGTAATCGATGACAAGTCGCTCGAAGGGGACTGCCTCATCGATCACATAGTGTGGGATGCCGAGCGTGTTGGCCACGTTCCTCGCATCGGCGATCGCCTGCGGACCACAGCATTTATCCTCGGCCCTCGTCATGCAGTCCTGTGGCCAGAGTTTCATGGTGACTCCGATGACTTCCCATCCCTGCTCCTTAAGAAGCCAAGCGGCGACACTGGAGTCCACTCCTCCACTCATGCCGACGACAACGCGTCTGGATTCAGTTGTTGGTAAAGGTTGATTCATGAAGGGATTGGCGTGCGCCACAAGATGTAAGAAACTATCTCCTCTCGCAAGTGGCGTCAACGAAGGTGGAGGATGATTCCTTGATAGGATCCTCCTTCCAAAATGAAAAAGGCCCCGGAGTCTCCTCCGGGGCCTTCTTGAAATGTTTCCTTATTCTAAACTTAGAAAGCGAAACGGAGACCGGCACGTGTCAGGGTCTCGTTGAGTCCGTTGTTACCATAGATGTAACGGGAATCAGCGAAGATGCCGATCGTGCGGTTAAAGCGGTAGTCAAGACCAACGCCGACGTTTCCGTCTCCTTGGGCCCTGTTGCCACCCCAAGTTGCGCCACCGCCAACAAGGGCGTAAGGAGCAAGGTGGAGGCTCTCGAAGGGCAGACGACCGATGAGGTCACCCTGGGTGCTGTTGTAGACATTACCGTTGCCGTTCAGGCTGGTGAGGGTGTCGTCAACGCTGACGCCGAAATACTTCGAGAAGAAGTAGCTGGCACCAAGACCGCCGCCGAATCCGTTAACGGAAGAGCTCTTTCCGCCCTTGACGTTGTAGTTACCGGCTGCGCCGGCTGCAAAGGCATCGATGTCGAACTCGCCGGCACGGAAGAGATCCTGCTGAGGAGCGACAACGACCTTCTTGGAGGAGACTGCTTCGCCGGCGAACGAGGTCGCTGCGGTTGCAATCACGACTGCGAGGAGTGTGAGGGTTTTATTCATAGTTTATTGGTTTGTGGTTATAACTAACAGGTTTGTAAGTAAAAGATGAGTCAACCCCTGTCAACAATTATACATGATGGTGAAAGGATGATCACGACCTGGCTTCGGCCCTTGTTCTTGCGGTTGCATGAGATTACACCTTGAAGGAAATCGGTGAGGTGTTAGACTTCGCCCCCACTGCCAGTATAGCTCAGCGGTAGAGTAGGGGACTCATAAGCCCTTGGTCGCAGGTTCGAATCCTGCTACTGGCACATTTGATCACCCATCGTATCCTCCAATCTGAATCTCCACTCTTATGGCAACTACCAAGGCACCAGCTAAAAAAACCTCCTCAGCAATCAAGCGCGCCCGTCAGGGTGAGATGCGTCATGCGCGCAATACCAGCGTGATCAGCCGTCTCAAGACCACGGAGAAAAAATTCCGCGCGGCCCTGGAGGTCGGAGTCGATGAGGCGAAGGTCATTTACAAGAATCTAACCTCGGCCCTCGACAAGGCTGCCAAGCAGGGAGTGATTCATAAAAACGCCGCCGCCCGCAAAAAAAGCCGTTTGAATACCCGTCTTGCTGGAGGCGCTCAGGACGCAGTGGTGGCAAAGCCCAAGAAAACCGCTGTAAAGAAAGTTGTGACCAAGGCCAAGGCCAAGCTCAAACCACGCAAGAAGTAGTCTTTTTCTGAATCTAAAAAAGCCCCTCTGCTTCCGTGGAGGGGCTTTTTTGTGCCGGTAAGGGATAGAGGAAAAGGCCCCGAGGGAACCGGAAAATCTACGGCCCCGACAAGCCCGATACGCTCACCGGGTTCAACCACATCACGAAGACATCGGATGAAACCGGGCAGTTTCAGGAGGCCCTAGCGTGATCTGACGAAGGCCGTTAGTTCTTCGGTCGTCTGATAAGCAAGGAAAGGTGTCATGAAGTAGACTCCGGGAAAGTGATCGAGTACCGAGCGTGTTACTTCCTTGGCAATCCCGACCCCCTCTTTCCTCCCCACGAGTCCTTCCAGTCCCTCCATCCGTCCCATCACATGCTCCGGAATCAGGATGCCGGGAACCTCGTTATGCAGAAATTTGGCCTGACGTCCGTTGAGCAGGGGCCAGACACCGACAAAGACCGGCACCCCGAGATAAGCGGTCCGCCGGGCTGTCTCCTCGACAAGGGAGGTCTCGAAAACCGGTTGAGTCATCACATAGGCGGCTCCTGCCTTGATCTTGCGCTCAAGTCGTTGGATCTGAGTATCAAGATTCCTTGCGTTGGGATTAAAGGTGCATCCGGCAACAAGGCCGGGCTTGGCCTGAAGATCGGTGCCCGCCTGCGTATATCCCTCGTTCAATCTGCTGATGATCTCGAGCAGGCCGACGGAATTCACGTCATAAACGGAAGTGGCCTCCGGATGATCGCCCCCCTTGGCGGGATCACCTGTCAGGGCCAACACGTGACGCATTCCCATGGCGGTCATGCCAAGGAGTTCGCTCTGCAGGCCGATCACATTGCGATCCCGGCAACTCAGGTGGAGTAGGGGGGTGATCCCGCGCTGTTTGAGCATTGATGCCACAGCAAAGTTGCTCACCCTGAGGATGGCCAGGGAGTTGTCGGCAAGGGTGATCGCGTCACTGCCGGCCATGGTAATGGCCTCGGCCGCCGCAAAGAATTTCTCGAGTGGAAGGGTCTTTGGCGGGTCCAGTTCCGTGACGATCACCGTTTTCCCCGCGGCAATCAGATCGAGGATGCTTTTTTCCCGGAGGAGGGGGGCGACTGACTCTTCGTTGAGGGAGACCGTGCCTCGGGACTTGCTGACAACGGGCCTGAGTCCGGTCAATGCTGTTGCGAGCGCATTGATATGACGGGGTGAGGTCCCGCAGCATCCGCCGATCAGGGAGGCTCCCGCCTCGGCCATCCGTCTTCCCAGGTCGGCGAAGTATTCGGGCGAGGTACCGTAGGAAATTCGTCCCTCCTGATAGGAGGGACGCCCGGCATTCGGAAAGACCGCGAGGGGTCGGGTCGGGGCTATCTTCTCGACCAACCGGAGCATCGCCTGAGGTCCGTTCACGCAGTTGAGGCCGACAAGATCTGCTCCCTGCTCGCCGAGAGACTCAAGAAGGTCTCCAATCCAGGCGCCGCCCGGAAGTCGTCCGCTTTCCGGAGAGGCAATGAGGGTGACCACGGGTCTGTCCCCAAACTCCCGGCCCAACGACTTGGCAACACTGAGTGCGAGCAAAAGTTCTTCGGGATCCTGAAAGGTCTCCAGCAGAATCAGATCGCTTCCCCCGCCGAGGAGTGCGGCGATCTGCTCCCGGAATAGATCCTCACGATGGAGTCCTCTCCCCAATGCCTCGTTCCCCCGTAATCCGATAGGGCCGACGCTTCCCGCCACCCAGGCCCTTATTCCGGAATCATCCACGGCCTTGCGAGCCATCGCAGCTGCCTGGCGGTTGATTTCCGTAACGTGCGATTCGTGGCCGAAAGGGGCGAGCTTCAGCGAGTTGGCCCCGAAAGAATTCGTCGTGATGATGCGGGCTCCCGCGTTCAGGTATTCGTGGTGGATCCCTGAGATTAACTCCGGTCGTGAGAGGCAGAGTTCCTCGAAGCAGCTTCCTGCCGGAATGCCCCGTTCGGCAAGGAGCGTTCCCATGGCTCCATCGCCGCAAAGGACATTCTCTTTCAGGCAATCGAGCAGGCTACCCGTGGCAATCATCGGATGAAAGTTGTCTTAATTCCTGCGAGAACGCTTCGCCACCAGATTCACGCTGATGGCGAACATCAGCACGGCAAAGAGGGCCGTCACGCCAAGGCCGCTCAGGTATCCATCGGGCCAGGCGCACGAATTTCCATCGGCGAACGCCGAACGTATTGCGGTGACCCCATAGCTGACGGGATTCAGGGCGCCCACCCAGAAGAGCCAACCTGTTCCGGCCGGCATGGGGAAGAGGGCGCCCGACATCATCCAAAGCGGCATCAGGAAAATATTCATGATTGCATGGAATCCTTGGGTCGAATCCATGGGCCACGCCACAAGGAAACCCAGTCCTGTCATGGCAAAACCGACAAAAATGAGAGCCGGCAGAAGGAGGGCGGCCTGATGCCATCCGATCGGCATTGCGGCCAGGGGAGCCAAGACGCAAAAGAGACCCGCTTGGAGGACGGCAAGCGTCGTGCCGCCAAGGAACTTGCCGAGAGGGATGGCGGCGGGAGAGAGCGGCGCCACCAAGGCTCCCTGAAGGAATCCTTCCCGTCTGTCCTCGATGACGGAGATCGTCGAGAAGATCGCCGTGAAGAGCATGATCAGCACCAAGGTGCCGGGGAAGAAATAGGCAAGGTAACTCCCCGTCTCGACGGCAGCTCCAGGGTTATGGAACGAGGGACCGAATCCTGATCCCACGAGCAACCAGAACACGAGGGGTGTGGCCAGCGCCCCGATGATGCGGTTGCGCTGGCGCAGGAAACGGATGACATCACGCCACCAGAGAGCGATGGCGGGCGTCCAGAGAAGTCGTGTCGTTTTCATGAGGAAGATGCGTTGGGAATCAGCGGTTCTTTTTCCTGGCGGTCGGAGTTGCGTCGGGTTCCAGATCCTGATCGGCAAAGAGGCGTCCGGTCCGTGCGATGAAGACATCCTCAAGAGTTGGACGCGCGATGCGTAGCGAGGAGATTTCGCCGGGGAATTCTCCGGCAAGCCGGGCGGCGAATGCATAGGCCTCGGCATGTTCTATCCGGACCTCTCCTTCCACCACCGTGGCCGTGATGCCTGTCTTGGCCGTGATGGCCTGGGCCAGCAGATCAGCTCCCGTTTCCTTGGAAGCCCCGAGGCTGATCACGTCACCCCCGATGGCCGAAGTCAGCTCGTCGGGCGTGCCGAGTGCGACAAGTTTGCCTGCGCTCACAATGCCGACGCGATCGGCTCGGGCGGCCTCCTCCATCAGGTGCGTGGTGCAGAGGGCGGTCACGCCGTGTTGATTGCGGAGATTCTCCAGTGCGGCCCAGAGGTCTAGACGTGCTCCGGGATCGAGTCCGGTGGAAGGTTCATCCAGAAGAAGAACCTCCGGGCGGATGAGCAGGCACTTGGCAATCTCGGCACGACGCTGAAGGCCTCCGGATAACGTCTCAACAAGATCGTTCCGGCGATCGGTCAGATTCAGGGCCTTGGTTGCCTCGGTGATACGGGACTCCAATTCCGCTCCTTTCATTCCGTAGAGGGCGCCTCCGCAGCGCAGGTTTTCCAGAATGGTCAGCTTCCCGTCAAGGCTGGGGGATTGAAAGACCACGCCGAGTCTGGCACGAACCTCCGCTGCATCGGTCACGGCATTGTGACCGGCGACTTCCGCGGATCCGGTATCCGGAAGGGAGAGTGTCGCAAGAATACGAAACAGGGTGCTTTTTCCCCCACCATTGGGACCTAGTAGGCAGAAGAGTTCTCCCCGTTGCACCTCCAGCGAGATTCCGTCCAGCGCACGGCGGTCGCCAAAGGACTTCACCAGATCGCGGACAATGATGGCATGTGATGATGAACTATGGTCGCTCATGAGATTCAAAGATTCGTCGTCCGTATTGATGATAGCAAGGATTAGGGATGATCGGAGCTTATTTCAGGACTTCTCTGGAAGTTGGAGTTCTGCGATCGCTGCCATGACGCGGTCGGAAAGGTGCTGGTAGAGGGCGCGTTCATCTCCCCTATGGAGATCCGGATCCAGATCCGCATCGGTGAAGCGAACCGGTTTGCCTACAACCACGGTGATAGGGGTCAGAGATATCTTGTCCGAACCTTTTGGGAATGCTTCGTAGGAGCCGAAAATACGGACCGGTTGCACCGGGGCTCGTGTCTTGACAATGACAAGACCGATGCCCGCTTTTCCCGGCTGCAAGCTGCCGTCGACGGAGCGAGTTCCCTCCGGGAAGAGAACGACGCCGTTTCCCGACTTCACGGTACGAATCACGGATTTGAGCGCAGACATGTCGTTTCCGTCGCGATCGACAAGAATGACATTGATTTGTGGCAGGAGTTTTCCGAGCAGTGGGATCTGCAGGAGCGTCTTACGGGCAAGATAATAGACGCCTCTGCGTGAACAGATGCCGACCAGCGGGGGATCGAAGTAACTCTGGTGATTGGAGGCAAGTATCAGCGGGCCCTCCTCGACCATCCGCTCGGGATGGATAACCTTGAAGCTAAAGAAAAAGCGCGCGACGATTTTCGAGAGCGTGTACCAGAAGTAATAGGTGAAGCTCATGGAACTCATGGATTTAAGGGTTCAATGTTCCCAAGGCGGGCGATAACGGCGTCGACCACCTGCTCAAGGCTCAGGTGGGTCGTGTCGATCACAATGCTTCCCTCCGGGATGACAAGGGGGGCCGTGACTCGCGTGGAATCAAGGCGATCTCTCTCCGCGATGGGATCCTCATCCCCCTGCCGTGCACGGCGCCGCGCGCGTTCCTCCGGAGAGGCGTCGAGATAGAACTTCCACGGTGTGGCTGGAAAAACGACGGAACCGATGTCACGCCCCTCCATCACGAGATCACGTTGCTCCGCGAGTGCGTGCAGTCGGGAGTTCACGAAATCTCTCATGCAGGGAAAGGTGGCTATCTGAGAAACTTTCGCCGCGACTTCGGGGTCCGAGAGATGAGGGGTTGCATCCTTGCCGTCCAGAAGCAGGGAGATGGTATTTTCCTTATCCTCAACGGTGAGTGGGCGCTCCGTCACCCAGGCATTCAGCTTCTCGTCCGGTATTCCTTTGACCACAGTGCCCCAGGCGAGCGCCCGGTAGAAATGTCCCGAGCTGACAAATAAGAACCCGACAGCTGAAGCGACGCACCTGGCGACAGTACTCTTTCCCGATGCTGCCGGGCCGTCGATGGCAATCACGCGTCCTGACATGGTGACAGTCAGTGGGAGATTACCGAGTCAAGCGTGGCCCCGAAGGTAGGATAGGAGGTCGCCACGCACTCAACTCCCTCAATCATGGTTTTACCCTCCGCGAAGAGTCCGGCGATCGCGAAGGCCATCGCGATGCGGTGATCATGGAAGCACTCCAGATGCGCTCCGTGCAGGGGGTGTCCCCCCTCGATCACCATGCCGTCCTCCGTCTCGGTGACATTCGCCCCCATGGCGCGCAGATTGCCTGCCACGGCTGCGATGCGATCAGTCTCCTTGACCCTTAGTTCCTTGGCATCGCGGATGATGGTCGTTCCATGTGCAAGG
>CAINEX010000047.1 GCA_903847935.1 uncultured Spartobacteria bacterium
ATATTATAACTTGGTCACAAGACATAGCGACGGCAAATGGTGGTAATCTTGATCTCTTTACTCCCGGAGGAGGGGTCACCATGGGCTCCATCAACTACAAGGCCGCGGGTTCAAGCGTTGCCCCGGGCATCCTCACTGAGGGGGGCGGCGCGATCAACATCTTCACGAAGCAGAATGTCGATATCGGCATCGGGCGTATCTTCACGCTCAAGGGAGGAGACATCATGATCTGGTCTGATCAGGGAAACATTGCTGCGGGTGCTTCCTCGAAAACTGTTCAAAGTGCTCCTCCCACGCAAGTACTGGTCGATCCTCAGAGTGCCTTGGTCGAGGCTGATCTGGCTGGACTTGCAACCGGTGGTGGTATCGGAACGCTTCAGACGGTGATCGGCATTGCTCCAAGTGCCGTTGATCTTGATGCTCCCTCCGGAGTGATTGATGCGGGTGATGCCGGCATCCGCTCTTCTGGAAATCTCCACCTTGCCGCCACGGCCATCCTGAATGCTGCCAACATTCAGGTGAGCGGACTTTCCGTCGGAGTGCCTCCTCCAGCCGCAAGTTCTGCTCCGGCGGCAGCACCTGCACCTGCACCTGCACCTGCATCAGCTCCCTCCAGTGCGAGTACGGCCGCAGCCGCTGCAAGCAGTTCTGCTGACAAGGCTGCTGATAAAACAGCCGCCAATCAGGCCGATGAAACCCCCTCCCTCATTTCGATCGATATCATGGGCTACGGTGGCGGGGATGGGGATGGGGGCGAGGGGTCAGATGATCAGAACAAGAAGGCGGAAAATTCCTCCAGTGCACCGATCCAAGCATCGCTTTGAGTTGGTGGCGGGATGTCTCAATTCGTAAGCGGACAGTTTTAATGTCTCCCGTCGTCTCCCGTCTCGACCACTCAAGCCTTCCATCTTACTGATTGGGGACGTGAATTCGACTTTCCAAAAAGATGTCCGTGGTAAGGTTATGGGGGCGCTGACAGTTTTTTGCCTGCTCACATCATCCTTCTCCCATTCCTCCCCGGCACTAGCCAATGGCCAGCTCCTTTCTTTTTCTCCGGACGGGCTGTTCGAGTTGAGGAGATTGCCGGCAGAACCGGGAGAGCGTGGAGAGGCCCGCAAGGAGCTGGAAATCACCCTTCGGGGGAGGGTGATTTATCGGTGGACCTCTGCGATCGGAGCAACGTCACTCTTTTGGAGCCCCGATTCGCGCTACTTGGCTATCAACGAAGCACCGGGAGATCGGGGTGATCAGTTGAGATTATTCGCGCTAGACCCTGTAAAATCGACCGTGACTCCACTCAGGGAGCCGAATGGCATCAAGCTTCGCTCGGAGGTGGAATCCCGTCACGGGAGCTTCCTGAGCCGGGTCGATCGGGTCTCCCTCCGTGCGATGGACTGGAGAGAGGGACGTCTCTGGTGCAAGGTCAGCGGTATTTTCACACCCAAGCGGCAATCCGGGGTGCACGTCCCGTTTCACCACCTTTGGGTCCTTCAGGTGAACGGGGCCGCCGATCCCGTACTGACCGAAGAATGGACGCTGTCTGATCCCAAGGAGCAGGCCTATCGTGATTCAGGATCCCAGTGATCCATAAGGTTGGGGATCTAGGCCAAGATCGTCCATCTTGACCCATAAATTGTTACAGGAATGTGACAAATAAACATTCAAGGTAAAGTGGCCCATCTGATAGTCTTTTGCTCTCTTTTGAGAAGAGAGCCATGCGCCTGCCGTCATTCAGCTTATCGCGATCTGAAGGTAAACGTTGCCACATGAATGGCAGCGTGGGCGCTGTCGTATCTCTTACAAGACCCACATTCATGAGTTTTTGGGGAGGAGTTGCAATCCTTGGCATCATTTTTGTGTACCCATGTGGCGATGTTCGGGCCGCCGACGATGGGATCGATTCTCCGCCACCGGTGCCGGCCGTCACAACCTGCCCGCAGGATCCTCCTCCCGCCACGAATGCGGCCAGTGCCGATAAGCTTTATATCAAGGAGTTCAGAGTCGTGGGTTCGCACCAGCTCAACCGTGCGGAAATCGAGAAAGCAGTCTACCCCTACATGGGGCCGGAGCGGACGCCCGATGATGTGGAGAAAGCCCGGGGCGCACTCGAAAAAGCCTTCCAAGACAAGGGCTTCCAGACGGTCAGCGTCCAGATTCCCCAACAAACCGGGAAGAGGGGTATCGTTTTCCTCCAAGTCACGGAGGCCAAGATCGGCAGGCTGAATGTCGAGGGCTCGCGTTACTTCTCGGTCGGTGGGATCAAGAAAAAAGTCCCCTCGCTGGCCCCGGGATCGGTGCCTGACTTCAACCAGGTCTCCAAAGAGATCCTGGCCCTCAACCAGTGGAGCGATCGCCAGGTCATCCCGACACTCACGCCGGGATTCGAGCCCGGCACGGTCGATGTGGATTTGAAAGTGAAGGATACATTCCCGTGGCACGGTTCCGCCGAGTACAATAACCGCTACAGCTACGGGACGCCGATGTACCGCGCGAACTTCGCCTCCAGCTATGACAATCTCTGGCAGCGCGGTGACTCGATCGGCGGATCCTACCAGACAGCACCCCAGCAACCCTCCGCCGTCGAGAACTACAACGGCTTCTACACGGCTCGCATCCCGGCAGTTGATTGGCTTCGCCTCAATGTCTCCTACGGCTACCAAAACAGCACTTCGACGCTTCCATCCAGCGGTTCTGGCAGCGGGGCCTCCTTGGGTAATGGATACACCGCCGGATTCCGGCTGCTGACAGCGCTGCCTTCGGCAAAAGATTTCAACCAATCGTTCAGCGGCGGAATCGATTTCAAACACGACAATCAGGTCACATCGCTCTCGCAGTTAACGGCAGGTGCGAATGTTCCCAACATTCCTCTCGATTACTGGCCGATCAGGCTCAATTACAACGCGGTTCTGGCTCCCTCCAACTCGGTTACGATCTTCGACGCAGGACTTACCTTCGGTATCCGTGGAGCGATTCTCCAGTTCGGCCCCTACAATCGTTACGGAAACGAAAAGGAGATCACGAATGCGCAAGCTGGTGCCGATGGAGGATTCTTCGTCCTCAAATCCGATCTTTCTCACACGCATGATCTCCCCGGTGGCTTCCAGATCTACGGGAAGGTGCAGGGTCAGGTTTCCCCAGAGCCCCTTATTTACACGGAACAGTATGCCGCAGGCGGTCTCGATACTTGCCGCGGATATCTGGAGGGAGCGGTCGTTGGCGACAGCGGCCTCTTTGGCAGCGCAGAGTTACGCTCGCCCTCCCTTCTTGCTCACCGCGTCGGTGTGGATGAGTGGCGCGTCTACGGCTTCTTCGATGGAGGGGCGGTCTACAATACCTACCCCTCGGGAACTGCCCATAATCCTCCGACACAATTTAACCTCGCCTCTATCGGCTTTGGATCCCGTCTCAAGGTGTTGAACTACCTGAATGGTTCCATTGATTACGGGGTTCCCATGACCACGCAGCCCTATAATC
The DNA here is from genome assembly GCA_903847935.1 of uncultured Spartobacteria bacterium. GTDB lineage: Bacteria > Verrucomicrobiota > Verrucomicrobiia > Chthoniobacterales > UBA6821 > UBA6821. The sequence continues at coordinate 3,475 of CAINEX010000047.1, forward strand.
AAAATCCACCCTCCGTGGTGGCCTGGTCACCGCTTCTGACTTTCCGACTTTTCGGAGAGTTCTGATTTTCCAACCAATCCCGATCACCAATAACCATGAGAACTCCAATGAACGATTCACGAGGCTTCCGTATCCCGCGGTTGATGAGCATGCTCCCGTTACTACTGGGAAGTCTTGTTTTTTTGCCAAGCACCCTTCAGGCACGCACGTGGTGGAACGAGGCCTGGAGCGCCCGTGAGAAGATCACGGTCGACACCACCGATAATGGCCTGTCTGTGGCCGACCCGATCGGTACCACGACCGTCGTGGTTCGCTTGCATGACGGGAATTTCGATTTCTCTAACTCCAAGGAGGATGGCAGCGACTTGCGCTTTGTCGATTCCGATGACAAGACCCTCTTGGCCTCGCAGGTTGAGAAGTTCGACACGGTGATGAACGAGGGATTTGTCTGGGTGAAGATCCCCGATCTGAAACCCGGAACTGCGCGCGAGATCTACCTCTACTCGGGACGCAATGAGAAAAAGAAGCCTGCCAAGGGTGAGAAAGTCGACCTCCCCAAGACCGCTTATGACGGCGACACGGTCATGGTCTATCACTTCAACGAGCACGGGACGCCCCCCGGTGACTCCTCCGGAAATGGCATCCGTGCGGAGACCCCCGGCATCCCGATCGACGGCTCCATGATTGGGGGCGGTATCAAGCTCGACGGAAAGAAGTCGATCAGCATCCCCGCCAATCCGAACAGCGCTGTGCTGGAGGCATCTCCCTACACCTGGATGACCTTCGTGAAGCCAAGCACGCTTGTGCCCAATGTCCCCATCTACAGTCGCAAGGATGGTGCCAACGGTCTCCGCATCGGACTTGATAACGGTATTCCCTTCATGGAGATCTCGAGTGCCGCCGGCACACAGCGAGGAGCGGGGACGGTTCCTCTCGCTGCAGGCGCCTGGAAGCATCTAGCCCTGGTCTCCGATGGCAAGAGGACCACGCTCTATGTGGACGGCGTGGCCGTTGCCAATCTCCCGGTTGCCATCCCGGCACTCAATAGTCCCGCATTCATCGGTGGGGATGGCGACGGGAAGCCGGGCTTCGCCGGAGAGATCGATGAAATGGAGATCTCCAAGACGGCGCGTACCCCGGGCTTCATCAAGATTTCAGCGCTCGGTCAGGGTCAGCAGAATGCAAAGTTGCTCGTCATGGGCAAGCCGGAGGCTGCGGCCGTGAGCTTCCTGGATAGTCTTGGTCTCTTTGGTTATCTGATCAAATCAGTGACCGTCGACGCCTGGGTCGTGATCGGCATCCTGGGCATCATGTCGGCCATCAGCTGGATCGTCATGGTTGCTAAGAACAAGTACATTACGAGCCTCTCCAAGGGATCCAAGGAGTTCATGAACCAGTGGCATCATCTGGCCGGTGATCTCACGGCGCTCGACAATGACGATGAGGAGACGATCAAAACCCTTGGAGGGCGCGCCGAGGCCGAGCACATCAAGTTCATCCACTCCACCCCGATTTACCGCGTTTACCATGTCGGGTGCCAGGAGATCCGATCCCGCGTCAGCAAGGGGGGCGGTATCTCGCACCGGGCGCTTGAGTCGATCGAGTCGAGTATGGAGGCGCAGGTAACGCGTGAAAACAGCAGGTTGCAGAGCATGATGGTGCTGCTCACCATCTGTATTGCCGGCGGCCCCTATGTCGGGCTTCTCGGCACCATCATCGGCGTCATGATCACCTTCGGAGAGATCGCCATGCTGGGAGAAGTCGACATCAATGCGATCGCCCCCGGTATTGCGGCCGCGCTGCTAGCCACCGTCTGCGGTCTGGTCGTCGCGATCCCCGCTCTCTTCGGGTACAACTACCTCAGCGTTCAGGTGAAGGATATCACCACGGATATGCATATCTTCTGCGAGGAGTTCCTCACGAAGATGGCGGAGTTTTATCCCGAGAAGAACTCCGGGCCGAGCGGACACTAATCCCAACTTCTCACCCCTAACCGAAACCTACCATGCAAGCCGACTCCGGAGGAGAAGCCATCGCTGATATCAATGTCACGCCAATGGTAGATCTCTACCTTGTGCTCCTGCTGATCTTCATCATCATGACGACGGCAGGCATCCAGGGCGTGAAGGTCAATCTTCCCAAGGGAAGCTCGGCACCCAGCATGGGTGGACCAAAGACTCAGGCGGTCACCGTGAATAATGAGGGAGCTATCTTCCTGAATACATTGCCGGTCACCTTGCCCGATCTGGAGACACAGCTTGGTGCCGCCAAATCGGCGAATCCCGACGTGACGGTCGTCGTGCGTGGCGACAGCGCCACGCAGTATCAGGGGGTCATGGATGTCCTCGACGTGATCGGACGTCTCAGCATCGAGAAAGTCGGCCTCGCAACCCAGAAGAGGCAGTAGGGCCCCCATCACGACACATGGCTGCCAATAACACCCAGGAAAAGAAAAAAGCTCCCCTGCCGCTTATCATCGGCGGGGTTGTTGTCGTGGGTGGGTTGGCCGCATTTTTTATTTTTCACAAGGGCGATGACGGAGGATCTCCTGCCCCAAAGAACGAGATCCACATGATCTCGATGCCTCCGCCCCCGCCTCCGCCTCCGCCGCCTCCTCCTCCGAAGCAAGAACCACCCAAACCGGATGAGCCCAAATTCCAGAAAGAGGAGGCTCCGACTGATGAGAAGCCGCCCGACAAGGCTCCCGAGCCCGCCCCGCTCTCAACCAGCATCCAGGGCAATGACGCCTCAGGCCTTGCCTCTGGAGGCAATGGTTCGGGAGGAGGAGGTTTTGGAGGCGGCGGTGGTCATGGATCCAAGTTCGGTTACTACGCCGGTCAGGTGAAGGGCCGTATCCTTGATGCGCTCCGCGCCAACAAGAAAACCCGTAGCGCCGTCATGGACGTTCAGGTTCGTGTCTGGATCGATGAGAGCGGCCATGTCACCAAGGTCTCCCTCTCCAAATCGACCGGCAATCCGGCTCTCGACACAGCGTTGAAGACGGAAGTCCTCACCGAGATCTCGATGAGTGAACCCCCTCCCGCAGGGATGCCGATGCCGATCGTCATGCACTTCAGTGCCAAGCGACCTGGCTAAACAGAGAAATTATTTTCAAAACCATGAACTCGTTTTACAATCCCATCAAAACAGTCCTGATCATCAGCCTGCTGATGGCCTATCAAACGGCCGGAGGACTCATCACAGCACGTGCCGCTGATTCCCTCTTTGCCCCAGAATCCCCAGCCATTGCCTCCGCTCAGGTCGATCCGGCGCCGGTCAATATGCCCGGCAGCACCTCAACGAACACCTCGACGAACACAGCCAAAGAGACGGAAGCCCAGATTGGGGCGAGTGCTGCCGTGACTGCCAGTCAGGTTGCGGTCAGTAACCCTGCCACCGATGCGGCCTCCCTTTTGCGCGCTCCTGGTCCAGCCTCTACGCCCGCTACGTCGGCATCTCCTACCACCACCAACTCTGCAACAGCTTCCAATGTCACCAATCCCCCAGCGGTTACCGGTACGAATGGAGTCGTTGTTGCGGCGCCCATGCCCGTGCCAGGGGCCACCTCAGCAACGAGTGTGAGCACGGCAACGAATGCCACCAAGGCGGATGATAAAAGTGCTGCCATCAAATCGACTCCGAAGAGGGAGTTGCCCACGATTCCCGTGGATGAGCCCCCCAACCTGAAGGAGACTCCAGACAAGATGGCCGCCTCTGCTCCCCCACCGGTTGCGCCTTCGGAGAATGTCACCCTGAACCTGATCAACCGACTCGTCCAGCGGGGCATCCTGACCAAGGAGGATGCAGGCGACCTCATCCGTCAGGCCAAGAATGATGCCCAGATTGCGGCCCAGCAGGCACAAGTGACGGCCCAGGCATCACAGCAGGCCGCCGCAGCGCAACAGATGGCCATCGAGGCCTCCGCTCCTCCCTCCACCGATGATTCGGTCAGCGTCTCCTACGTGCCGGAGATCGTGAAGACCGAGATGAAGGACGAGATCAAGCGCGACGTCATGGCCGCGGCCCAGTCCGAGGGGTGGGCGAATCCGAACATCCCCTCCTGGATCAATAACTTCCGCCCCTTCATGGATTTCCGCTTCCGCTACCAGGACAATACCTATCCTGATAACACGACTTACAATAACGAAACCGTCCCGTTTGATCTCGTGAACTTCAACGCTGTCAACACCGGGAATCCCCTCAACATGGCACAGATCCCCGGGATCGGGGGAGCCTACGGACTCCCAGGACTCTATCCCAACAGCATCTTTGCCATTCCCAAGAACTACTATGCAGGCACGGCCAATGGGAATGGACCTAGCGGTTACTTCACGGGGCAGTCTCCGGCGATCAATCCTCCCACGTATAACAACACCCAGCAGCGTGAGTACGAGCGGATCCGATTCCGCTTCGGTGCCGACATGAACCTCGGGGACAACTTTACCTCCGGATTCCGGATTGGCACCGGTCAGAATGGAAACCCTGTCTCCGAAAACCAGACCTTGGGGGCACCCGGCACGAGTGGCCAGGGAGGCAACTTCAGCTCCTACGCAATCTGGATCGATCGCGCTTTCCTCAAGTATGAGCTGGGTTCTGACCCGGATCGGATGGCCGCGATCACCTTCGGACGCTTTGACAATCCCTTCTACACACCCACCACGATGATGTGGGCGAATGATATCGGCTTTGACGGTATAGCCGCGCAAGCACGTTACAAAGTCCACGATGGCATCACCCCCTTTGCCACAGTCGGACTCTTCCCGATTTACAATACCGACCTGAATTTCTCCTCCACTCAGCAACCCAAGCAGGGGAGCTACGACAAGTACCTCTATGCGGCCCAACTTGGATTGGATTGGAAGGTCACCAAAGACATCAACTTCAAGGGAGCGGCC
>CAINEX010000048.1 GCA_903847935.1 uncultured Spartobacteria bacterium
CGCAACCCGACAGCCGATAATCCCGAGCCCGATGACCCCAACGGATTTCTTCCGCGAATAGGCCATCGGATCGGGACTGAAGAGAAACTTACTTGGCGGGAGCAGGTGCCGGAGCAACTGCTGGAGGAGGAAGGGTGCTCTCCACCTTAGCGCTCTGACGGAGGTCCTGCATGATACCCTTGAAGATCTGACGACGCTTCTGGGCCTGAAGGAACTGAATGATCTGCGCCTTGGCCTCATCAAAGGTGGCTGTCCCGGCGGGCTTCTTATCCGTCACCTTGATGACATGGTAGCCGAACTTGGTCTTCACGGGGGTGGCGCTCACACTGCCGACTTTCTGGGCGAAGGCGGCATCGGCAAACTCCGGCACCATCTTGTCCTTGGGGAAGTAACCCAGGTCGCCACCGCGCTGCGCTGCACCGGGCTCCTCGGAGAGTTCCCCCGCAAGCTTGCTGAAATCTTCGCCTTTGTTCGCGCGAACAATAGCTGCCTTGGCTTTGTTCTCTGCCGCCTTGACCTGATCAGGAGTGGCGCCATCGGGAACGCGGATGAGGATGTGGCTTGCCTTCACGAGGTCGGGATTTGCGAACTCCTTGGTGTTGGCGTCGTAGAACTTCTTGGCATCAGCCTCTGTCACGGTGTCCTTGCCGGCAACCTGAGCCTGCATCCACTTGGTCTGGCGCATGGAACGGGTGAGGTTGGCCATGAACTGGTCCATGGTCAGGCCGGACTTTTTCATCTCGGCCTGGAAGACCTCCTCAGAGGGGAACTGGCTCTTGATCTTGGCGAGTTGGGCATCAACATCAGCCTTGTCGATCTGGATGGCAGCAGCCTGCTTATCGACGAGCTTCTCCATGATCATGCCCTCAAGAATCTGGGAGTATCCCTGCATCTTCTGGTCAGCCGTGAGTGTGGAGGCATCAGCACCACTGGAGGCCAATGCCTCCTTGAAGGTTTTCTCAAGCTCGGCCTTGGAAATCTTAACGCCATTGACGGTTGCCACGGGATCCTTGAGGGCGACGGTCGAAGAGCTTGAGCCACCCTTGGCCACGGCAGCCTGAATCATCTTATTGATGTCGGGAGTGGCTGCAGCCTTGGGTTTCTGGGTGGTGTCCTGTGCATGGACAAAGCCTGCCGAGAGGATGATGGAAAGAAGAGGAAGGAATCGTGTATTCATAAGAATGTGGTGAACCTCTTTCATTGCATGGAGGAACGCTCTGCGCCAGCGGAAATTCATCTCTTTTTAGGAAAAAGGTTGCCGCCCTCAGGCTTTCATTGAGGGTTTACTTTCCCGCGCGGGAGGATAAATTCACCCTTCTTGCTCACGTGGCGAAACTGGCAGACGCGTACGTCTCAGAAGCGTATGGGGAAACCCATGGAGGTTCGATTCCTCTCGTGAGCACTTTTTTTTCTTTTGAAGGCCCCTCTAACGATACCTGCGCTGCCCAACTATGGAGATCCACAAAGAGAATCCTGAACTGGTGCGGGGCCTCTTCTCCGACATTGCTGGCCGCTATCAGGTGGTCAATCACCTCCTCAGCGGTGGACTCGACTTCTACTGGAGGGCGATCGCCGTCCGATTGATCCGCCCGTGGCATCCGACCGCCGTTCTGGATGTCGCCACCGGGAGCGGCGATCTTGCCATGGCGATCGGAAAGGCGAATCCGAAGGCCCGCATCGTGGGAGCCGACTTCTGCCGCCCCATGCTGGAAGTTGCCCGAAAGAACGGCCTCCCGGAACTCGTTGAAGCCGACGGAATGAACCTCCCCTTTGCCGATGCCAACTTCGATGTGGTAACGGCTGCATTCGGACTTCGCAACATGGCCTCCTGGGAGAAGGCCCTCTCCGAGATGGCCCGCGTCCTCAAGCCGGGTGGCCATCTGCTGATCCTTGATTTCTCCCTCCCAACGCTTCCGGTGATCCGCCCTCTCTACCGCTTCTATCTCCACCACATCCTCCCCCACATCGCCGGCATACTAACAAACCGAAAAGATGCCTACGAATACCTAGGGGTCTCGATCGAGCAGTTCCCCTCAGGTATCAAGATGACCTCCCTCATCGAATCTTGCGGCTTCAAGGGTGCAAAGGCGTACCCTCTCACCCTCGGAACGGTCTCGATCTATACTGCTGAACGGAGTTAGAAGAAAGCCGGCACTTCAGTTGCAGAATTGGAAATTTGAACGCCGGGAGCAGTGCCCGGCTCCAGAGAACCAACCTTCTGAAGAAACACCTACCGATTGTTTCCGGAGAGATTCGACAACAACCTCAGCATCGAAAGATAGAGCCAGATGAGCGTCACCATGAGGCCGAAAGCGCCGTACCACTCCATGTACTTCGGAGCGTTGCCGGAGTCAGCCGACTGCTGGATCATCTCAAAGTCGATGATGAGGTTGAGGGCTGCGACCACGACAACCACAAGGCTGAAGATGATCCCGATCTGCCCCCCTCCGAAGATGGAGAGGTTGATGTGGAATAGGGAAAGGATGAATCCAAGCAGGTAGGCGAGCATGATCCCCACGGTCGCTCCGATGACGATCTTCATGAACATCGGTGTGGCTCGGAGGATATTTGCCTGAAAGAGGAAGAGCATGCCGGCAAAGGTACCGAAGGTGAGCATGGTGGCCTGAATGGTGATGCCACCCGTCCGCGCCTCATACATGGCGGAGACGCCTCCGATGAGGAGTCCCTCGCAGAGTGCATAGAAAGGGGCCGTGATGGGGGCCCATGACTGCTTGAAACAGGTGACCATGGCCAGCACAAATCCAATGAGACCGCCAACCATCGCGTACCCCATCCCTGCGGATGCATATCCACCCCGCACGGCGTTCCATGTGTAGGCGGCGGATGCAATCGTGATGAGGAGAAGGAGGGCCGTCTTATTGACGGTGCCTCTCATGGTCATGACTCCCGAAGTTCCGGGGGCCACATCGAAATCAGCGCGTTCTAGGACAGGGTTGGACATAGAGGAGATAGATACGTCCGGAAACCGATGCTGTCAATCCGGACGAATCATTTCAAAGCGATCCTTTGTCCGGCAATACCAGTGCGGCGAGGCCATCCTCCCCACGGTGAAGATGCGCTCGCCGAGAATGCGCTTTGTTTTGGGGTCGTAGAATTCGTCGCGGACATGAATCCGCTTGATGAGTCCCACAACGAGACGATTCCCTCCAATCTGAAGGGTTCCCCATTCCACACACTCCAGACTGGCTGGAGCCTCTGCAATACGCGGTGGCTTCACGATGCTCGAAGGCGTGGTGTGGAGTCCGGCGAGTTCCACCTCATCCACCCCATGCGGCACCGAGGTGGCGGTCTTATTCATGGCTTTAGCCAAGGACTCGTCAACGATGTTGACGACGAACTCATGGGTGGAGCGGATATTCCGTGCCGTATCCTTCGGAACTCCCTCCGAGCGATCACCGGGGCAAAAACCAAGGATGGGAGGGGTCGCTCCGAGGAGGTTGAAGAAACTGAAGGGGGCGGCGTTCACCTTCCCTTCCATACTAAGCGTCGTGACCCAGGCGATCGGTCGCGGAGTGACAAGATTGACCAAGAGCGAATAAGCACGGTCGGCATGTTCCTTTTCCAGATCGAGTTCCATATGGAGGATAATCCAGAAGAGAAAATACTTAGACCACAAAAAAGGACGACCCCGAGCGGATTTCTCCACTCGGGGTCGTTAAACCTGGCGACGTCCTACTCTCGCACAACCTATAGATGCACTACCATCGGGGCTGCAG